>JAXGRZ010000036.1:0-16312 GCA_040765305.1 Hyphomicrobiaceae bacterium
CCACGGCGCGTGTCACAGAGCGGTGGATGTACGTGTTCGCTTGCCCGAAGTCAAGCGCGCCTTTGCCGGTTTTGCCATGCATTTTTAGGGGGCACGCGGTGATCATGGCTGGCCGCCTGTTTAAGTTGCATTGCGAGCAAAATTTTACAGCCCGAAACCTGCCGCCAGGATAGCGCGTCGGGTCTGCGGCAAGCCGCAAATTTGCCTGAAGATCCCCCCCCACTTTGGGCGGTGTCTGGTTGCGTGTTGTGGCGCGGTGGGATAACACACGGGAAACCATACCTCCTCGTTGGCACCGGATCGCTCACGAGAACGGGGTGCACTTGCAAATACCGACTATTTAGCTCCCGATCGGCCCCGGACCCAGGACGACACCATGCCAGGACGACACCATGAATGAGCTGTTTTTGAACTATCTGCCGATCGCCATCTTCCTCGCGGTCGCGCTGTTCATTGGCGCAGCCCTGCTCGTGGCCCCCTTCCTGGTCGCGGTGCGCAATCCCGATCCGGAGAAGGTTTCGGCCTACGAATGCGGCTTCAACGCCTTTGACGATGCGCGCATGAAATTCGACGTGCGCTTCTATCTGGTGGCGATTTTGTTCATCATCTTCGATCTCGAAATCGCATTTCTGTTTCCCTGGGCGGTCGCCTTCAAGGAGATCGGTGCGTTCGGCTTCTGGTCGATGATGGTCTTTCTCGCCGTGCTCACCATTGGATTCATCTACGAGTGGAAGAAGGGTGCGCTCGAATGGGATTGATCGTTCCCCCGCATATCGGTCAGGGTCTCAATGGGGGCCTGGCTTTCGATACGCCGCGTGAGGGTGCTGGCGGCGGTATCATCGCTCCTGAGCCGAAGTTTTTTGCCGAGATCAACAACGAGCTTGCCGATAAAGGTTTTCTCGTCACGACCACCGACGACCTCATTAACTGGGCGCGAACCGGGTCGCTGATGTGGATGACGTTCGGGCTCGCCTGCTGTGCGGTCGAGATGATGCAGGTCTCGATGCCGCGCTATGATGTGGAGCGCTTCGGCTTTGCGCCGCGCGCAAGCCCGCGCCAGTCCGACGTGATGATTGTGGCGGGGACCTTGACCAACAAGATGGCGCCGGCGCTGCGCAAGGTCTATGACCAGATGCCCGAGCCGCGCTATGTAATCTCGATGGGCAGCTGCGCCAACGGCGGGGGCTATTATCACTACTCCTATGCGGTGGTGCGCGGTTGCGATCGCGTGGTGCCCGTCGATGTCTACGTGCCCGGCTGTCCGCCGACCGCAGAGGCGCTGCTCTATGGTGTCTTGCTCCTGCAGAAAAAGATTCGCCGTACCGGCACCATCGAAAGATGAATCGCGGCGCGTGGCGAACCGCAAGCAGGCGGTGGTAGCGCGGGCGGCAGCAGATGGGGTGAGGTGGTGTTTCCGCTTGTCCTTCATTGGCAAGTGAGTGTGCACACAACAATGGACGACCCATGGACGAAGCACTCGAAGAGCTGGGCAATTATGTTGGCGGCAAGATCTCAGGCGCGCTGCAGGCCAAGAAAGTGGCGTATGGCGAGCTGACGCTGACCGTGGCGCGCAGCGAGATCCTGTCGGTGCTGAAGCTGCTGCGCAACGATGCGCGTTGCCGCTTCGAGGTGCTGATTGACCTGTGCGGGGTCGATTATCCGGGGCGCGAGAACCGGTTCGACGTCGTTTATCACCTGCTCTCGCCGCGCACCAACCAGCGCATCCGCGTCAAGCTGGAAACCAACGAGAACGATCCGGTGCCGAGCGCCGTTGGCGTGTTCTCGGGGGCCGATTGGTTCGAGCGCGAAGCCTACGATATGTATGGCATCTTGTTCTCAGGCCATCCCGACCTGCGCCGCATGTTGACCGACTATGGCTTCCAGGGCCATCCGCTGCGCAAGGATTTCCCGCTCTCAGGTTACGTCGAAGTGCGTTACGACGACGCCACCAAGCGGGTTGTCTATGAACCGGTCAAGCTCAACCAGGAATTCCGCGATTTCGACTTCGAGAGCCCTTGGGAAGGCGTCAACTATCCACTTCCGGGCGATGAGAAGGCCAACGGTAGTCCGCCTTCAGGGAAGGCGTGAGGCCGATGAAGGACACGCTCAAGGTCGGTGAAACATTCCGCTTCGAGTACAAGGTGCCGGCGACCAAGACGGTGCCGCATCTTTATCCCGAAGCGATCGAGTTCACGATCATGCCGACGGTCTTTGCGACCGGGTTCATGGTCGGACTGATGGAGTGGACCGCGCTGAAACTGCTGGCGCCGCATCTGGACGAGGGCGAGGGTTCGCTTGGTACGCACATCGACGTGAGCCATTTGGCCGCGACGGTTCCCGGCCAGGTGGTGTCGGTCGATGCGGAGGTGACCGGCATCAAGGGGCGGCGCATATCGTTCAAGGTGAAGGCGCATGATGGCATCGATCTAATCGGTGAGGGCGAGCACGAGCGCGTGGTGGTGCCGTGGGAAAGGTTCGAGACCAAGGTCAATCAGAAGGCCAAGGCGGCGCGGGTGCGACCCATTACCCGGCGCAAGATCTGAAAGCGGTTCGAGGCAGGCGATGGCAGGTCCGCACGACATATCCGGGAGGTGTCTATGCGGGGCGGTGACTTTCACCGCCAAGGCCGCAGGCTCGGATGTGGGTGCGTGCCATTGCTCGATGTGCCAGCGCTGGGCGGCTGGCCCGATGCTTGCCCTCGGGATTGATGCGGGCTCCTTGAAGATTGCCGATGGCGCAAGCCTTGGCGCCTACCAATCCTCCGAATGGGGCGAGAGGCTGTTCTGCAAGGCGTGCGGCACGCCGCTGTTCTGGCGCTCACTGGACGGGCAGCATGCGTTCGTCTCGGCTGGCGCGCTCAACGACAGAAGCGGGCTCCAGCTCGCATCACAGATCTACATTGACGAGAAGCCCAGCTATTACGAGTTCGCCAACGACACCGTGAAGATGACCGGAGCCGAGTTCGCCGCGATGATGACGGCAGGCACCAAGAAAGACTGAGAACGCCATGGCAGAAGCAGAAATTCGCCAGTTCAACATCAACTTCGGTCCGCAGCACCCCGCGGCGCACGGCGTGCTGCGCCTTGTGCTCGAGCTGGACGGTGAGGTGGTCACGCGCGTTGATCCGCATGTCGGCCTTTTGCATCGCGGCACCGAGAAGCTGATCGAGCACAAGACCTATCTGCAGGCGATCGGCTATTTCGACCGGCTCGATTACGTGGCGCCGATGAACCAGGAGCATGCCTTCTGCCTTGCTGCCGAACGGTTGCTGGGCCTCGAAGTTCCCTATCGCGGGCAGCTCATCCGCGTGCTCTTCTCCGAGATCGGCCGCATCCTGTCGCATCTTCTCAACGTGACGACGCAGGCGATGGACGTTGGCGCGCTGACGCCGCCGCTGTGGGGCTTTGAAGAGCGCGAACGCCTGATGATCTTCTATGAGCGTGCATCGGGCGCGCGTCTGCATGCGAAATATTTCCGCATCGGCGGGGTGCACCAGGATCTGCCGCCCGAGCTGATCGACGATATCGACGCCTGGTGCGATCCGTTCTTGAAGACGCTCGACGATCTGGAAGGGCTGCTGACGGGCAACCGCATCTTCAAGCAGCGCAACGTCGACATCGGCGTCGTGACGCTCGACGATGGTTTCGACTGGGGCTTTTCGGGCGTGATGATCCGCGGCTCGGGTGCGGCCTGGGATCTGCGCAAGGCACAGCCCTACGAGTGCTATTCGCAGATGGAGTTCGACATTCCGATCGGCAAGAACGGCGACTGCTATGATCGCTACCTGATCCGCATGCAGGAGATGCGCGAATCGGTGAAGATCATGAAGCAGTGCTGTGACAAGTTGCGCTCGCCCGAGGGGCGCGGGCCGGTTTCGGCGGGCAACAAGAAAGTGGTGCCGCCCAAGCGCGGCGAGATGAAGCGCTCCATGGAAGCGCTGATCCATCACTTCAAGCTTTACACCGAAGGCTTCCATGTGCCCGAAGGCGAGGTTTATGCGTGCGTCGAAGCACCCAAGGGCGAGTTCGGCGTCTATCTCGTTTCCGATGGGTCGAACAAACCCTACCGCTGCAAGATCCGCGCGCCGGGTTTTGCGCACTTGTCGGCCATGGACTTCATCAACCGTGGTCACATGTTGGCGGACGTTTCGGCCATCATCGGTTCACTCGACATCGTGTTTGGTGAGATTGATCGGTAGGAACGGCGGTATTCTTCGCAGCGTGACCTGCGTCACATTCGCTGCGCCGTGAGCGGATATATGGCAGTATGGCTTGATGACAGGTGGCCGCCGTGCGTGGCCGCCGGACTTGCATGACTGTCAATTGCCGGGAGACACGGCACCATGTCCAAGCCTGAAATTTCCATCCTTGGCGCGGGGTTCGCGGCGCTGACAGCGGCGCGCCAGCTGCGCAAGCGCCTGCCCGAGGCGCGCATTACGCTGGTCGCGCCCAAGCCCGAGTTCCATTATCTGCCGAGCCTCATCTGGGTGCCGACGGGATTGCGTCACCGCAAGGATATCGTCATCCCGCTCGATCGTTTCATCAAGCGCCACAACCTCACCTTCAAGCCGGCCAGCGTCACCGGCCTCTCAGCTGATGCGCGCATCGTCGAGACAAGCGAGGGGAAGGTTGCCAACGATGCATTGGTAATCGCAACCGGTGGACGTTTCATCAAGAAACTTCCCGGCATCGAACATGCGCTGACCCTGTGTGAGGGTATCGATTCTGCGGAGGCAATTCGTGCGCGGCTTGACGCTTTGACCAAGGGACGTATTGCACTGGGCTTTGGCGGCAATCCCAAAGAACCCTCGGCGATGCGTGGCGGGCCGATGTTTGAATTGCTGTTTGGCATCGATACGTGGTTGCGCCAGGAAGCGCGGCGCAACAATGTCGAATTGACGTTCTTCAATGCTGTGGCCCAGCCGGGCAAGCGGCTGGGCGAAAAGGCCGTGACCGGGATCTTGTCGGAGATGGCCAAGCGCCGCATCGACACACATCTGGGCCACAAGCCGCTGGGCTTTTCAGCCCAGGGCGTCGATACCGAGGGCGGGCACGTCAACGCCGATCTCATTATCTTTATGCCGGGCCTGACTGGGCCGGCATGGATTGCCAACACTGGCCTGCCCAAGTCGGAGGGCGGCTTCATCAAGGCTGACAAGTTCTGTCGTGTCGAAGGGCTCGCCCATACCTACGTGGCGGGCGATGCCGGCTCGTTTCCCGGACCCGACTGGCTGCCCAAGCAGGCGCACATGGCGGACCTGCAGGCGAAAGCCGCTTCGGAAAACCTGGTGGAAGGCCTTGCTGGCAAGGAGCCGATGAAAACGCCCAAGCCGGAACTTATCTGCATTGTCGATTCGCTCGACAAGGGGATGCTCGTTTATCGCGATCCCAAGCGCTCGATGGTGCTGCCATCGAGTCGCATGTTCCACTGGTCCAAGCGCGCCTTTGAGCGACATTATCTGCGTGCCTTCCAATAGTGTGAAGGCTGAGGGCTGGCGGTGCGGTGGTTGTGGAGTAGGCTTGGCAACGGGCTGCGCTTGATGCGACAGTGTCTCTTCCCGAAACCTATTTCTTGCCACAACGCATGCCCGCCAACTTCTCGCCAGCGAAATCCAAGCATCGTCATCTCGTCTGGTTATCCGTGGCAGCAGGGGTGCTGCTTGCGGTGATTGGTGCGCGCTTCATGATCGTGCCACGCACGGCGGCCAACAATTTCGGTCTCGCCAAGGAGATCGTGGGTTACGAATTGCATCAGATGGTGGGGCTGCGGGACATGTGGCTTGGCGGGCTCGCCGTTGTGTTTGCTCTGATGCGCGAGTGGCGGGCGCTGATGATCTGGTTCGCTCTGGGGGCGCTCGTGTGCTGGGCTGATGCGTCGATTGCGTTTTATTCGAGCGGCAAGGCCGTTGCCGTCGCCTTTCACGCGCTTTCAGGCGTGTTCTGTGCGGCTCTGGCACTGGCGATCCGCGCCCGCTTGCGCGCATGAGTTGGCCGGACCCTGGCTCAGCAATCAATTGATTTGTTTGTTGAAAATTATGTTGATCGCAGGTTTGGAGCGATCTGCAATGGTGCCCCGGCTGCGCTGTTGTGATCGCGGACTTAACTTCGCTCAAGTATCTTGTCTGGCATTGGCCACAAAGCTTTGGCAAATAACGACAGTTAACGGCTGGTAGAGCCCTGGGGCGTGGATGCGCGCCGGTCGCGGGTGGCGATGGCGATTTGGCCGGGGCGTGTCATTTGGAGTGGCCAATATGATCGACAATCTGTTCCTGCTTGCCATAGGTGCATTCGGATGGGGGCTCAGCCTCACCACTTATCGGCTCTTTGCGCGCAAGAACAAATGGCCGATGGGCTCCTTGCATGCCGATCTGCCGGCCATCCCAATCCTGTTGGGCCTTTTTGCGCTGACTATGGGGCTGTTGTTCGCGGCCGCCCGCGGCGCCTACGACGGCGGCTGGATCATCGTCCTGTGCGGTATTTTGCTGGCGATCTTCTGGACCGGTTTTGTGCGCGTTGGCTCGCAGATCTCCCTGTTCCTGGCGCCGATAGCCGCAGCGCTGCTGCTGATTGGATGGCTGCCCGTTATTTTAGGCTATGAGCAGCCGCGCTGGGCGCATGCAAAGCCAGCCGATCTGGTGAAGCGCACCCAACCGGTTGTGCCGGCAAAGCCGAACATTTGAGCGATTGATGCTCGGCGCAAGGTGCTCGGGCGAATCGTATTCACATTTCGCGAAGTTGTGGAATGCGGTGGCCTCAGGTCTCGTCAGCTCCTGAAAATCTCGACAAGCATCGCGTCCGTGGTCTTGCCTTGATCAATCTCAAGGGCTGAACAAAAGATCTGGCCGGCTTTGCATCGATGATTTTGACCATCTGCTGCTATAGAAGCACGCCAGGGAGCCTTGCTTTAGGAACCTGTTAGACGTAGGGAACAGGGGTCTGCTCGCCCTGGGGAAGTGGTGGGTCGACCGGGGGTGCCCATCAGGTGCCCAAGGGCTTTCGCCCGCAGCCGTAAATCCAACATCTCCCCACCCGCCTTGTCGCCAGGAGCCCGAGGAGCCATCGATGGCCGTTCGCCGCCTGCATCCGGACCAACCGCCCCAGTTTGACTTCAGCCCCGAAAACCTCGAATGGGCGAAGCAGACGATCGCCAAATATCCACCCGGCAAGCAAGCTTCCGCGGTGCTGCCCGTGCTGTGGCGGGCGCAAGAACAACACGAGGGCTGGCTGCCCGAGCCGGCGATCCGCTATGTCGCTGACATGCTGGGCATGGCCTACATTCGCGTGCTTGAGGTGGCCACTTTCTACACGATGTTTCAGCTGTCGCCAGTGGGCAGGAAAGCCCATGTGCAGGTCTGTGGCACGACGCCGTGCATGCTGCGCGGTGCGGAGGACCTCATCAAGATCTGCAAATCCAAGATCCATCACGAGCCTCATCACCTGTCTGCCGATGGTGATTTCTCCTGGGAAGAGGTGGAGTGCCTGGGGTCTTGCGCGAATGCGCCAATGGTGCAGATCTGGAAAGACACCTATGAGGACTTAACGCCTGAGCTGTTCGAAAAGCTGCTGGAAGGGTTTGCCAAGGGCAATCCCCCCAAGGCCGGCTCGCAGATCGGCCGGACCGCATCGTGTCCACAAGGTGGGCCGACGACGTTGGCCGATCCCTCACTTTACGACGGCTCGACGATCGGCGCCTGGCAGAAGCGGTTCGCCGACACGGCCGTTAAAGAGGCCGGCGCAACCGGTGCTGCGGGTGCTGCGGTTGGCGCGACCCCTGCTGCTGCCCCTGCGAGCCCCCCTGCCGCCCCTGCATCTGCTGCGGCCCCTGCCCCTGCGCCTGCTGCCATCCCAGGCAAGGCGCCCGAGCTTCTCACGGCGCCGCGCGAGGGCAAGGGCGATGATCTCACGCTGATCTGGGGCGTTGCTGAAAAACTCCATAAACAGCTCAATGACATGGGGATCTGGCACTTCGACCAGATCGCCAAGTGGTCGCCTGAGGAGGTCGCCTGGTTCGAAGCGACGATGCAGGGCTTCAAGGGGCGCGTGGAGCGCGACAAATGGATTGAGCAGTGCCAAAAGTTGGCGCGAGGCTGGCGGCCCGATCACGCGGCCGGCGAGCGGCCCAAGGAGTAGCAGCGCCATGCGGGATATGGGTGCGCAGGAATTCTGGGAGCTGAGATAGAGCCATGCTGGCTGACAAGGATCGAATCTTCCGCAACATCTACGGTTTCCACGACAGTGGACTTGACGCCGCGATCAAGCGAGGCGCTTGGGATGGGACGAAGTTCTTCATCGACCAGGGGCACGACTGGATCATCAATGAGGTGAAGGCGTCGGGATTGCGCGGGCGCGGTGGTGCCGGCTTTCCCACCGGGCTCAAGTGGTCGTTTATGCCCAAGAACGACCCCCGTCCCAGCTACCTCGTCGTCAATGCCGATGAATCAGAGCCCGGCTCGTGCAAGGACCGCGAGATCCTGCGCAACGACCCCCAACTCTTGATCGAGGGCATGCTGCTGGCCTCGTTCGCGATGCGCGCACATACCGCGTTCATCTATTTTCGTGGCGAGTACATCCGCGAGCGCGAGCGCTTCCAGCGTTCGGTGGACGAAGCCTATGCCGCCAAGCTGATCGGCAAGGGCAACAAGCACGGCTGGGATTTTGACATCGTCGTGCATCATGGCGGCGGCGCCTATATCTGCGGCGAGGAAACCGCGCTCATCGAGAGCATCGAGGGCAAGAAGGGCCAGCCACGCTTGAAGCCGCCGTTCCCGGCAGGCTGTGGTCTTTACGGTGCGCCGACGACCGTCAACAACGTCGAATCGATCGCCGTGGCGCCCGATATCCTGCGCCGCGGCGCGGCATGGTTTTCGGGTCTGGGCAAGCCCAACAACACCGGCACCAAGCTGTTCCAGATCTCAGGTCACGTGAACAAGCCGTGCGTCGTCGAAGAGGAAATGGGCATCCCGCTGAAGGAGCTTCTGGAAAAGCATGCCGGTGGCGTGCGCGGCGGCTGGAACAATCTGCTGGCGGTCATACCAGGCGGCTCGTCGGTGCCCTGCATCAAGGCCGACGTGTGCGAAGAGATCACGATGGATTTCGACGCGCTGTCCAAGGCGAAGTCGGGTCTTGGTACCGCCGCGGTGATCGTGATGGACAAGTCCACCGACATCATCAAGGCCATCTCGCGCATCTCCTATTTCTACAAGCACGAGACCTGCGGCCAATGCACGCCGTGCCGCGAAGGCTGCGGCTGGATGTGGCGCGTCATGGAGCGCATGGTCAAGGGTGAGGCCAAGAAGAGCGAGATCGACCTGCTCTTTGAGGTATCAAAGCAGGTGGAAGGCCACACCATTTGTGCGCTGGGCGATGCAGCGGCCTGGCCGGTGCAGGGGCTCATCCGCAACTTCCGTCCGGTGATGGAGGCGCGGATCGATGCCCATCACAAGGCGCACCAAGAAGCGGCGGAGTAGGCGAGAGGCTAGAGGCAATCTGATGCCCAAGAAACTGATCATCGACGGCAAAGAGATCGAGGTTGCGGACGGCACCACGCTGCTGCAGGCCTGCGAGCAGGCTGGCGCCGAAATCCCGCGGTTCTGCTATCATGAGCGGCTATCGATCGCGGGCAACTGCCGGATGTGCCTCGTCGAGGTGGCGGGCGCGCCAAAGCCTGTCGCCTCGTGCGCCCAGACGGTCAACGAGTTGCGCCCCAATCCGGACGGCTCACCCAACGTCATCTACACCAAGAGCCCCTCGGTGAAGAAGGCGCGTGAAGGGGTGATGGAGTTCCTGCTCATCAATCATCCGCTCGACTGCCCGATCTGCGACCAAGGTGGCGAGTGCGACCTGCAGGACCAGGCGGTGGCGTTCGGACTTGGTGGTTCACGCTATTGCGAGAACAAGCGCGCTGTTGAAGAAAAATACATCGGCCCGCTGATCAAGACGATGATGACGCGCTGCATCCATTGCACGCGCTGCGTGCGCTATATGACCGAGATCGCCGGCGTCGAGGAACTGGGGCTGATCAGCCGCGGCGAGGATGCCGAGATCACCACGTATCTGGAAAAGGGCATTCTCTCTGAGATGAGCGCCAACGCGGTCGATCTGTGTCCGGTGGGGGCGCTGACGCACCGGCCGTGGGCGCACCATGCGCGGCCGTGGGAGCTGAAGAAGACCGAATCGATTGACGTGATGGACGCCGTCGGCTGCAACATCCGGATCGATACACGCGGCGCGGAGGTGATGCGCATCCTGCCGCGCAACAACGATGCGGTGAACGAGGAGTGGATTTCCGACAAGACGCGCCATGTCGTTGATGGACTGAAGGCGCAGCGCCTCGACCAGCCCTATGTGCGCAAGGATGGTCGTCTGACCGCAGCATCGTGGGATGAGGCCCTGGCGCTCGTTGCCGAAAAACTGAAGGCAAGTGCGCCCGATCGCATCGGTGCAATCGCCGGCGATCTGGCCGGTGCGGAGGAGATGTTTGCGCTCAAGGAGCTGATGGGCACGCTCGGCGTGAAGAACCTTGACTGCCGCGCGCCGCACGAGGCGCTCGATCCGGCAGCGGGCCGTGCCTCCTATGTCTTCAACACGACGATCGAAGGCATCGATGATGCGGACGCGATCGTCATCATCGGCTCCAATCCGCGCCATGAGGCGCCGGTTCTTAATTCGCGCATTCGCCAGAGATGGCGCCGTGGTGGCCTGGCGGTCGGCCTGATTGGCAAGGCTGTGCCTCTCACGTACGATTACGTGCATATCGGTAGCGGCGCGCAGACGCTTGCCGAACTTGTTGATGGCAGGCACGCTTTTGCCGACGTATTGGCGAAGGCGAAGCGGCCGATGGTGATCGTTGGCGGCGGGGTTTGTTCGCGCGCCGATGGCGCAGTGATGCTGTCGCTTGCGGCGCGGGTTGCCGAGGCGGCGGCCAAGGGGGCTGACGAAGGCTGGGCGGTCTTCAACGTCCTGCATGGCGCGGCCGCACGTGTTGGCGGCCTGGATCTCGGATTTGTTCCGGGCAAGGAGGGGCTGGCGACGGCGGATATCATGGCCGCGGCGGGTCGCGGCGCCCTCGACGTCGTGTGGCTACTTGGTGGCGACGAGATCGACATGTCGGCACTCGGCTCCGCGTTCGTCATCTATCAGGGCACGCACGGGGATGCCGGTGCGCACCGTGCGGACGTCATCCTTCCGGGCGCGACCTACACCGAAAAAAGTGCGACCTATGTCAACACCGAAGGGCGCGTTCAGACAACGGCCCGAGCGGTGTTTCCACCTGGCTCGGCCAAGGAGGACTGGACAATCGTGCGGGCGCTGTCGGCGCGGCTTGGACCAGCGTTGGGCTTCGACACGCTCTCGCAGTTGCGCGCCTTGATGTACAAATCAGCGCCCATGCTGGCGCGTCTGGGTGAGCCGCACCATGGCGCGGGAGAGAGCGCTGCCCTGGCCAAGTTGGCACAAGCCGGAGGCATGGCGGATGCGACGGCCTTCGCTCCGGTGATCGAGGATTTCTATCTGACCAATCCGATCGCGCGCGCGTCGGCCGTCATGGCGGAGCTCTCCGCGCTCAACATGGTGGCTGGAACGCAAAGCGGCCTGAAAGCGGCGGAATGAGGGGGCGAGAAGCACGGCCATGATCAATACCGTGATCGAGTGGTTGAATACGAGCCTGCCGCTTCCCGGTTGGCTCGACTGGATGTGGTGGACGCTCGTTTATGTGGTGGCGAGTTTGGCGCTGCTTGTCGGCCTGCTCGTGCTGATTGCGTTCTTGCTGCTTATGGACCGCAAGGTGTGGGCCGCCGTTCAGATGCGGCGCGGACCCAACGTGGTCGGCCCGTTCGGCTTATTGCAGTCGTTTGCCGACCTTTTGAAATTTGTGTTCAAGGAGCCGGTCATTCCTGCCGGTGCGGACAAGGGCGTCTTCCTGCTGGCGCCAATGGCGACGGCGACGTTCGCGCTCGCCGGGTGGGCGGTCATTCCGATCAGCGAGAATGCCTGGGGCAAATGGGTGATCTCCGATCTCAACGTCGGTGTGCTCTACATCATGGCGCTGTCCTCGCTGGGCGTTTATGGCATCATCATGGGCGGCTGGGCGTCAAACTCGAAGTATCCGTTCATGGGCTCGCTGCGGTCCGCCGCGCAAATGGTTTCCTACGAGGTGTCGATCGGCTTTGTCATCATCACGGTGCTGCTGCTGGTGGGCTCGCTCAACCTCACCGACATCGTCAATGCACAAAAGACCGGACTTGGCACGCAGGTCGGACTGCCCAATTCACTGCTCGACTGGCACTGGCTGGCGCTGTTTCCGATGTTCGTCGTGTTCTTCGTCTCGGCGCTGGCCGAAACCAACCGGCCGCCGTTCGATCTGGCTGAAGCCGAATCGGAACTCGTCGCCGGCTTCATGGTCGAATATTCCTCAACGCCCTACCTGCTCTATATGCTCGGCGAATACGTGGCCATCGTTGCCATGTGCGCCATGATCACGATCCTGTTCTTGGGGGGCTGGCTGCCGCCGCTCGATGTGGCGCCGTTCACCTGGGTACCCGGCATCTTGTGGTTCATCATCAAGGCCACCATGGTCTTCTTCATGTTTGCCATGGTGAAGGCGATGGTGCCGCGCTATCGCTACGACCAGTTGATGCGGCTGGGCTGGAAAGTATTTCTGCCGCTGTCGCTGGTGATGGTGATTGTGGTGGCGGCCGTGCTCCATTTCGGAGGGCTTGCATGAGGCCGGAACTCGTTGGATTTGGCGCTGGCGGGGTGTTTGGACGTGTTCGTATTTGCGGTGCTCGGCGACGTCCTTGCGCCAATGGTGATGAAATGAGGACGGAGAGATCTCGATGAGTGTGTCATCCGGAGTGAGATCGCTGTTCCTGTCGGAGTTCGTCTCGGCGTTCTTCTTGAGCATGCGCTACTTCTTCGCCCCCAAGGCGACGCTCAACTATCCCTTCGAGAAGGGTCCGCTGTCGCCCCGCTTTCGCGGCGAGCACGCGTTGAGGCGCTACCCGAACGGCGAGGAGCGCTGCATCGCATGCAAGCTGTGCGAGGCGACCTGTCCGGCGCAGGCGATCACCATCGAGGCGGGGCCGCGCCGCAACGACGGCACGCGGCGCACGACGCGCTATGACATCGACATGACCAAATGCATCTATTGCGGCTTGTGCCAGGAGGCGTGTCCGGTCGAGGCGATCGTCGAAGGTCCGAACTTCGAGTTCGCGACGGAAACGCGCGAGGAGCTGTTCTACAACAAGGAAAAGCTGCTCGCTAATGGTGACCGCTGGGAACGCGAGATCGCCCAGAACCTCGCACTCGATGCGAAATACCGCTGAGGGGTGGCAGATGAGCGTGACAGCCTTCTTCTTCTATGTGTTCGCGATCCTCGCGGTGATCTCGGCAATGCAGGTCATCACGGCGAAGAACCCGGTACATGCGGTTCTTTACCTGATCCTCACCTTCTTCAATGCCGCCGGTCTGTTCGTGCTGCTTGGCGCGGAATTCCTGGCGATGCTGCTGGTCATCGTCTACGTCGGCGCGGTGGCGGTGCTGTTCTTGTTCGTCGTCATGATGCTCGATGTCGACTTTGCCGAGTTGCGTGCGGGCTTCATCAAGAACGCACCGATTGGACTGATCGTTGGCGGCATCGTGCTGGTCGAGCTGATCGCGCTGTTTGCTGTCCACGGCTTCGATCTGGGCGTGGGCAAGCAGTTCGCGGCTGCGGTTCCCGCTGGGGTGACCAACACGAAGGCGCTCGGGCTGCTGATCTACACGAAATATGCCTATTTCTTCCAGGGTGCCGGCCTCATTCTTCTGGTCGCCATGGTCGGTGCGATCGTGCTGACCTTGCGGCACAAGGAAGGCGTCAAGCGCCAGTCGATCTCGGCGCAGGTCAATCGCACGCCGGACAAGGCCGTGGAGATCGTCAAGGTTGCACCAGGGCAGGCCATCGTGCCCTCGGCGGAAGGAAATCGGTGAACCCATGTCCAGGACGCGGATCCACGCTTGAGGGTGCAGACAATGATTTTGGCCGGTCTTAAGGACTTGACAGGAAACGGCACGCTGCTTGCCGAACTGGCAGTGGCTTGCCTGCTGCTCGGCGTGGGGATCGGTGCTGTTTTGAAGATTGTCAGGGGCGGTCCTGGCAAGTCGTGGAGCGAGCAGCGGGAGACCATGGTGTGGGTCACAGTGACGATGGCCGCCGCTGTCAGCATCGTGCTGATCGCGTTCGTGCATCAACGAGCCCGTGTAACGGCGGACTGGTCGATCTTCGAACTTGAGTTCGTCGAGATCATGGTTTTGTTCGTCGTCTTCATGCTCGGTCTGGTTGGCAGCTGGAACCTGTTAGGGGCGAAGAGCGGGGAGAAGCAATAATCATGGATATATCTCTGGCCCACTTCCTGGTCGTTGCCGCCTGCCTGTTCACGATCGGCATTTTCGGCATCTTCCTCAATCGCAAGAACGTCATTGTCATCTTGATGTCGGTTGAGCTGATGCTGCTGGCCGTCAACATCAACCTGGTGGCGTTCTCCAGCTTCCTGGGCGATCTCGTCGGCCAGGTTTTCGCGCTGTTCGTACTGACCGTGGCGGCGGCCGAGGCCGCCATCGGCCTGGCGATCGTCGTCGTCTATTTCCGCAACCGTGGCTCGATCGCGGTCGAAGACATCAACATGATGAAGGGCTGAGCGGCGGAGCGCTGACCAATGATCTACAACGCAATCGTCTTCCTTCCGCTGTTGGGCGCGCTCATCGCCGGCTTCTTTGGCCGGGTGATCGGCGAGCGCCCTTCGGAAATCATCACCACCGGCTTCCTGATGGTGGCCTGTGTGCTGTCCTGGTTCGTGTTCATCCAGGTTGGCTTCGGTTCAGAGACCGCCCGCGTGCCGGTGATGCGCTGGATCACATCGGGCGAACTCGACGTCGCCTGGTCGCTGAGGATCGACACCCTGACGGCGGTGATGCTGGTCGTCGTGACGACGGTTTCCGCACTCGTCCATCTCTATTCGATCGGCTACATGCACGAGGATGACAGCCGGCCGCGCTTTTTCGCCTATCTGTCGCTGTTCACGTTCGCGATGCTGATGCTGGTGACGGCGGACAACCTGTTGCAGATGTTCTTCGGCTGGGAGGGCGTTGGCCTCGCCTCCTATCTGCTGATCGGATTCTGGTACCACAAGCCCTCGGCCAATGCCGCGGCGATGAAGGCGTTCATCGTCAACCGGGTCGGCGACTTCGGCTTTGCGCTCGGCATCTTCGGCGTGTTCTTCATGTTCGGATCGATCAGTCTGGATGCGATCTTCGAGGCGGCGCCCGGGGCCAAGGGCGCGACGATGACTTTTCTGGGCATGCAGGTCGACGTCATGACGACGCTGTGCCTGTTGCTGTTCATGGGGGCGATGGGCAAGTCGGCGCAGCTTTTGCTGCACACCTGGCTTCCCGACGCCATGGAAGGCCCGACCCCGGTCTCGGCACTCATCCATGCCGCAACCATGGTCACCGCCGGCGTTTTCATGGTGGCGCGTCTGTCGCCGCTGTTCGAGCAGGCACCGGTGGCGCTGCAGGTCGTCACGCTGGTCGGTTCGGTGACCGCATTCTTTGCCGCAACCGTTGGTCTGGTGCAAAACGATATCAAGCGCGTGATCGCTTATTCGACCTGTTCGCAGCTCGGCTACATGTTCGCTGCCCTTGGTGTTTCGGCCTACGGTGCGGGCATCTTCCACCTGTTCACGCACGCCTTCTTCAAGGCGCTCCTGTTCCTGGGGGCAGGCTCGGTGATCCACGCGATGCATCACGAGCAGGACATGCGCAATATGGGAGGGCTGGCGCCGAAGATCCGCGTCACCTGGGTGATGATGTTGATCGGTACGCTGGCGCTGACGGGTGTGGGTATTCCGCATCTGGCGGGCTTTGCCGGTTTCCACTCCAAGGACGCGATCATCGAAGGCGCCTATATGGCCCACCTGCCGTATGACTATTCGTTCTGGCTGCTGGTCATCGCGGCGTTCATGACCGCGTTCTATTCCTGGCGCCTCATCTTCATGACCTTCCACGGCAAGACGCGCGCCGAACCCGACGTCTACAAGCACGCGCACGAAAGCCCGATGGTCATGCTGGTGCCGCTTGGCGTGCTTGCGCTCGGCGCGGCGCTATCTGGCGTTGTGTTCGCTCCCTATTTCATCGGCGACCTGATGACGAGTTTCTGGGGAACCTCGATTGCCCAGGCCGGTGGCGAGGTTGCCAGTGCCACGGCCAAGGCGGCGGGCGATGTCGCCCAAGCGATCGGTATGGTGGGACACGCTGCCGGTGAGGCTGCCGGACATGCCGCA
>JAXGRZ010000037.1:0-16000 GCA_040765305.1 Hyphomicrobiaceae bacterium
CGCCAAAGTGCATCTCCAAGATGATCGTTCAATACGGGATCATCCGGCCGCAACTCCACCGCACGTTCCAGCTGATTGGCAGCATCCTTGTAGCGGCCGAGCTGGTAATAGGCCCAGCCCAGACTGTCAACGATATAACCGTCATCAGGTTTCAGCGAAACCGCCTTCTTGATCAGCCGCAGGCCTTCGCGCAGATTGCGGCCCTGATCGATCCAGGAATAGCCAAGGTAGTTCAGAACCAGCGGCTGATCGGGCGAAAGTCGCATCGCCTTCTTGAGATCGACTTCCGCCTTCGACCACTGCTTGGTGCGCTCATAACAGGTGCCGCGCGCATAATAGAACCTCCAGTGCCGCTTCTCAGGCGCACCGATGATCTTCAGCGCCTTTGAGTAATAGACAATCGCCTCCTCATAGCGCTTGCGCGAGCGCATGATATTGCCCAGAGCATCAAGCGGAGCCAGATCGTCGGGCGAGCGCGCGGCAACCTGCTCCAACAGCACCTTCGCCTCGTCTGTCTTGTCCAGAAGGTTGAGGTTCAGCGCCTTGCGGATGTCGATCGCATCCTGAAGCGGCGTGCCCCTGGGGATGCGATCGTAGGTCGCAATCGCATCGCGGTAGTTGCGGGTCGTCTCGTAGGCCTGCGCCAGCGCGGCAAGAGCCAGCGGCTGACGCGGCGACAGGTACAGCGCCATCTGGAGATAGATAACGCCGATGCTGACGCCACCGTCGGTGGTCAGCGCCTCGCCCAGCCCGTAAAGCACTTCGGACATGCCATCGGTCGGATTGTCGATCAACAGCGCGACAGGTTTGCCACTCTCGATCTGCTCGGCAAGATCGCTGGACAGGGGATGGGGATCGTTGCTCGATTGCCTGTCGTAGTCGCGCAAAATAGACATCGCCAACTTGCGATCGCCAGCATGGGCAGCATGCCGTGCGTAGGCGATCGCCGTGCGCAGCGTGCGACTGTCCTGCTTGAAGACTTGTTGATAGGCCGTGCGAGCGTCGGCCCGTTTACCCGCCAGATCGGCAATCAGGGCGCGATGATAGCGCAGGTAGAACTGCGCCCACGCTGCCTGCTTGGGTTTGTTGAGCAGATCGAGCGCCGCAGACATCTTCTTCTGCGCCACCTCGATCCAGGCCCGCAAAAGGGCCCCGGTGAGTTCGCCGATAGGACCGCTGCTGGCAACATCAAGATGCTTGTTGGCCGCATCGAAATCGCCCTTCTTGTAGGCTTCGATCGCCAGGAACATACGCGCCAACCGATGCTGGGGGTGCAGCTCCACCAGCTTTTCGGCAAGCACCGAGACACGATCATAAGCACCGGCCGAAATATCCATAAGGAATGTCTGCTCGACCAGAACCTCGTTATCAGGATCGTGGGTGAGGGCCGCACCATAGAAAGCTGCGGCACTTTCGATGTCGTGCTGGCTCTTGGCAAAGCGACCCGAAAGATAGCCCCCAACCAAAGACCGGCTCATCTCGACGATGTGACGCTCGCTGACCTCCGCGCAAGCTGGAGCCCATGGCGCGGTGACAATCGCCGTGGCTGCAAGCACCATCGCACAAATCGAAACCCGTCGACGGGTTTTCCATGGCTGAGATGGTGTGCGCAAAATCATGTGGGGATGTCCTCTCCAACGCCGGTCACCACCGGCCAACATGAGTGAATCTATTTGCGTCACCTTGTACCAAGAAACTGCGCTACTTGGCGACCAGCGAATCGTATCCAGAGTGCCATGCACACGATTTCGTAGCGGATGCGCCTGAGCTTGTATCCTACTTGAGAAAAATCGGCCAAGATACGGAATAACCACACTTTCTCTGGCATTAGAGTGGTTCAGACCTAGCTGGAACCATTTCGCCTTTGCGCAAATGCACCCGGCCCGGAGGGTTTGCGCGCGGCGCACGCCCGGTTTGTCGAACGCTGCGGCGCGGGAGCCTGTCAGCAGCCGTAGATAGGCTCGATTTGAGCTATACTCATCGGCAAATCCCATTCCACATTCAAGACACCACCCCCGGCACCGAGCATATGCCAGATGGCCCTGCATTTGAGGGCCTCGCATGAGATGACCTCACATTCCTGCGTAATTGGGACCGCCACCACCTTCGGGGCAGACCCAGGTAATGTTCTGGCTCGGATCCTTGATGTCGCACGTCTTGCAGTGCAGGCAGTTCTGGGCGTTGATCTGGAAGCGACGACCTTTTTCATCCTCGAGAACCTCATAGACCGCCGCCGGGCAATAACGTTGCGCCGGCTCAGCCCAAGTCGGCCAATTGATCAAGAGCGGCACGTTCGGATCGACCAGCTTGAGATGAACGGGCTGGTCTTCCTCATGGTTGGTTCCCGAAAAGGATACATTCGTCAGCCGGTCAAAGGTGAGGACGCCATCAGGCCTGGGATAGTCGATCTTCTTGGCGTGTCGTGCCGTGCGCAAGGTGTCGCTGTCGGCCTTGCCGTGCGAGAGCGTATAGCCCAGACCAACGCCACGGATCATTGTGTTGAGCCACATATCGATACCACCAAGGGCAATGCCGATAAGTGTCCCGAATTTCGACCACAGCGGCTTGACGTTGCGAACACGCTTCAGGTCACGCGCAATATCACCGGTGCGCACGAGTTCTTCGTAGTCTTTGAGGCGGTCATGGCGACGTCCGGCCCTTATGGCGCCAAACGCCGCACTTGCAGCGGCCATTCCCGACAGGATGGCATTGTGGCTGCCCTTGATGCGCGGCACATTCATAAAGCCGGCTGAGCAGCCAAGCAGCGCGCCGCCGGGAAAGACGAGATCAGGGATCGATTGCCAGCCCCCCTCGCTGATCGCGCGCGCACCATAACCGATACGCTTGCCGCCTTCGAGCATCGGGCGAATCGCAGGATGCGTCTTGAAACGCTGGAACTCCTCGTAGGGCGACAGATAGGGGTTTTCATAATTGAGGTGCACGACAAAACCAACAGCCACAAGATTGTCGCCGTAGTGATAGAGGAACGAACCGCCGCCCGTGCGATTATCAAGCGGCCAGCCGAAGCTGTGCTGGACCAGGCCCGGCTGGTGCTTTTCGGCAGGAACTTCCCATAGCTCCTTGAGTCCAATGCCGTATTTCTGGATGCGTCCCTTGGACAGCTCGAAGCGAGCAATGAGTTGCTTGGACAGCGAGCCGCGCACACCTTCGGCAAAGAAAGTATACTTGCCACGCAGCTCCATGCCGCGCGCGAAATTCTCGCCCGGCTTGCCATCGCGATTTACCCCCATGTCGCCCGTGGCAATGCCAACCACCGCGCCAGCCTCGTCATAAAGGATCTCGGTTGCGGCAAAGCCCGGATAAATCTCGACGCCCAGCTCACTTGCCTGCTCGCCAAGCCACTGACACAACGCACCGAGCGAAACGATATAGTTACCGTGATTGCTCATCAGTGGCGGGTTGACGAAATTCGGCAGCCGAACCTCGCCGGCAGGCCCAAGAAAAAGGAAGCGGTCCTCACGCACCGGTGTATCCACCGGCGCGCCCTTCTCCTTCCAGTCGGGAATAAGGCGATTAAGACCAATGGGATCAATCACAGCTCCCGAGAGGATGTGGGCACCAACCTCCGAACCCTTCTCGACGACGACGACGGACAGCTCATCGCCATTCTCGTTGGCCAGCTGTTTGAGGCGGATCGCCGCCGCAAGGCCAGCGGGCCCGGCTCCGACGATGACGATGTCGTAGTCCATGGACTCGCGGGGAGGCTGGATATCGGCGCTCGATGCCATCTTGGGGAAAATCCTTCTAGCTATGGCAGGTCCCGGTTTGCCGGAGGTCTGGCTGCGCTACCTCTAGCCCAACCGGGCGGCAAAACCCAAGGGCCAAGCCCGCGCTTTCCTCCAAAAGTGCCGCCTCTGCGACAGTATGGAGGATGCCTGTCTCCAGCCCCTGGTCTCATTTAACGAGGTTGGTTAGGTTGATCGCATGAGGCCGACGCACGATGAAAACGATCTAGAGATACAAGACCGCATGGCCCTGCTCGCCTGGTATCGGGCAGTCGGGGTTGACTGCGCCGTTGGCGAAACACCAGTTGCCTGGCTCGGAGAACCAGGTCGCATTCCCGGAGAGCATTTTGCCTGGCCCCGCCAGAGAGCACCAGAACAGACCTCCGGCACACTTCAACGATCCAGCGACCCGGGCACACAAAGGGTTGATAGACAAAGTTCACCCGCCGCGCGCTCAGCACCGAGCAGCCAGCACCCGGACACCTGGGCACCCTCGCAGTTCCCGGCCCGTCCTGCACCGGCCGCACCTACCAAAATGCCGCGCGACACCCAGCCATCAGTCCGCACCACACAAGGCGCGCATACACCGCCGGCACGGTTCGCCACCGGCGCACCCGAAGTGGCGGTAACCACTGCGCGCGCGCTGGCCAGCCAGTCCAGCGACATGGTCGCACTCGAAGCGGCGTTGAAATCGTTCGATGGCTGCGCCCTCAAGGCAACGGCCAAATCGACCTGCTTTTATCGAGGCGCAGCCAGCGCACCACTGATGATCATCGGCGAGGCTCCAGGACGCGATGAGGACCTTGAAGGACGGCCTTTCGTCGGACGGGCCGGCCAGTTGCTAGACCGCATGCTGGCTGCGATAGATCTCGACGAAAGTGGCGTACACATCACCAACGTCGTCTACTGGCGTCCGCCAGGCAACCGCACCCCGACCCCCCAGGAGGCACAGATCTGCCGGCCGTTCCTGGAGCGGCAGGTCGAACTCGTCAAACCGCAGTTGATCCTACTGCTGGGTGGCGCTGCGGCCAAAACCGTCCTCGACACCACCGAGGGCATCATGCGTCTGCGTGGTAAATGGCGGGAGGTCGAGCTGGGAACCATGAAGGTGCGCACTCTGGCAACACTCCACCCGGCATATTTGTTGCGAACCCCAGCAGCCAAAAGATCGGCCTGGCGCGATTTCTTGGCGCTGAAATCATCTCTGATGAAAAAAAGCGCCACGTAATTTCTTGATATATATCATGACGTTCCGTGGCATGAATGTGCGACATCAGTATTAGGGATGGTTAATTGTTCCAATTGCAGCCTTTACCTTAAGGGCAAACAAATAAGCTCAAGTTTACATTGAACCCGAATTTCAATGCCGGTGCCGTTCGGGCTGGCGATTGTCGGGGATTTCACTTGTGAAGCTCAATTACGTTTATATGCGGCCATCACACCTTGTCTCCTTTCGTGAGATCGGGCCGTATGAGCAGGTTGCGCCCGAGGCTTGGCGCAAGATGTTCGACTGGCTCGACAGCCAATGTCTGCGCGGCCGCGTCAAGCGCGGGTTCGGCATGGCGCACGACGACCCACGCGAAACCCCGCCGGAAAAATGCCGTTACGAAGCCTGCATCGACATGCCCGAATTGCTTCCCGCCTCGGCCTGGGAAGGTCTTCTGCCGCAAAGGCTGCCGGGGGGCGCCTATGCGCGTTATCGCCATGTCGGCGATCATCAAGAAATCAGCAAAATCCTGCACGAGATTCGCGGTTCGTGGTCCAGTACGTCCGGTGTGACCCTTGCCAAGGGACGCCCTCTGGTGGAGATCTACCTCGACGATCCCAAGTTCTGCGATCGCGATAAGTTGCGGACCGATCTGTGCTTACCGGTGACCTTTGTCGACGAACTCCAGCTCGCCTGACGCCCTCGCTGGCCGTGCACCGTAGCTTCACTGCATTGGAACCAAATTCGCCACGGCAGAATGATCCCGATAGAGCGCACGACGCTCTAGTTTCTTGTTTCGTCGCATTTTCTGCGCCGAACCGGTGGCCACTTCGTCGGAAAATGCTTTAATTACGCGGCGCGCGGCGACACGCTGGCGTTCACTGCCGCATCAGCTTTGCGACCCGCTGGCGTAAGAGAAACAAGCGTTCGCGCCAGGAGATCGGCCTTGCCATCCCACGTTTCACGTGCCACGCGGTGCCGCGCCGCATTGGCGTCATAGGGCGTCACGAGCGCCCACCTTATCGCGGCGGTGAACGCATCAGGGCCCTTGGCCACCGTCACCAGATCGCGCCACCCCTCGAGGGCATCAAAATCTGTCGTGACGATAGGACGCCCGACCGCCAGATACTCCTTCAGCTTGATCGGATTGCAGGCCTTGATCCAATCGCTGTCGTTCCAAGGCATGATCAGGCAATTGCTGGCCGCCATGTAGCTGGCCACGTCGTCGTAGGGTTTGCGGCCCAGAAGGTGCACGTTTGCCAGCGGGCACCAGCCCTCCTCCAGCGAACAGCCACCGACCATGATGAAATTGACGTCGGCTAGCCGCCGCGCCACCTCGACAAACAGCTGCGGGTCAAACGTGTGCGCGTCGATCCCGCCGATGAACCCGCCCCGGGGTTCTGGAATACCCGCAATATCGACAGGCAGGGAGCCATGGCCCTCGCCCGCTGCGGCGAAGCAATTGAGATCGACCCCATGGGTGATCAGCACCTGCCGCTTCACCGAGCCCGCCTCTTCCTGCATCAGGTGCGGAGCTGCATAGACAACAAGGTCCGCACGCTGCTTGAGGTGGGCAATCTGCCTGGCAACGAGGGCCCCATCAGCCTCCGGAAACGCCTCGAAGCGGTCGGTGCGTTGCATCACCACGTGCTTAGCAGAAAAGCTCTCCGTCAGCGCCGCACCCGCCGGGCAGTGGACCCACAACAGCGGCCGGCGAATTCCCGCCCGCGCCGCGGCCAGCTTGATCTGCGGCGCCAGCGCCCAGTTCGAAAGACGCTGCCCGCGCTCACCAGGTACCGCGAACGGCGAGAAGACCCAGAAGCCCGGCTCCGCTTCGACGAGACCGCGCGCCAGGCTTTTCAGCTTGCGCCCGATCCGCGCGACAAACTGCTTGTTGTCCTTGAGGCTGGGCACGCGCACGCCCAGGGAATTGACGAACAGCACCGGCCAGCGCTTGGCCAGGCGGCGCATGATCTGGAAATCGAAATGGCCCCGGTTGTGATACCACCAGTCCTCGCCACCAATGCAGATGATGCCATCGAATGCCCCCTCGCCGCTGCCCTGACGCGGCACGGCACTTAAACCATCGCAAGTCTCGCCCATCACCAACACCCTGCCCCCTGGCTCCGCCTGATCCCTAGTGTGGCGTCGCGCCTTAGTTGACCGACGGTGCGGCAACGTTGGTGTCAACCGAGGCGCGAAACGCCACACTAGGCGCATGTTTTCACTCGTGGCCCTCATGTCGCGCCAAAATCGGTAGAGGTTTCGGCCTGGGTGCTATTTTGGCGCGACGGGCCACGAGCCTATTTTCTTCTTCAGCAATTAAGCTTCTCTTGCATCGCAAATCCAAATCGCCAAAACCGGGAAAAAGCCGGGTTAACGCTGGGTTAGCCCTGGTTTGATAGCTTGCTCATTGAAAAGACCGTACCCACGCAACAGGCATCGAGCAATCGGCCCAACGCTGGAGAGCGGCCACGCCACCGCAAATTCAATTGGAAGCAACCCGACGATGGATCGTGAAAACAGCCCCGACATCTCGATCCAGCCCGAAGTCTCGGCTCTGCCCGAAATCTCGATTCTCATCGTGTCGTACAACACGCGTGAGCTGACCCTGGCTGCCATCGACTCGGTTGCGCGCCAAACGCACACACCGCACGAAATCATCGTTGTCGACAACCGCTCGATCGATGGCTCGAAAGATGCCATTGCCGCGCATCCAGCAGCGCCGCGCCTCATTGCCCTTGACGACAACATCGGCTTTGCGCGCGCCAACAACCTTGCCGCCCGCCACGCTCGCGCCGACACGCTCCTCTTGCTCAACCCCGATACCGTGGTCCTCGACCACGCCATCGATCGGCTGATGGAGTTTGCCCGACAAAACCCCAGTGCACAGATCTGGGGTGGGCGCACGTTGTTCGCCGACGGCAGCCTCAACCCCTCGTCGTGCTGGCAGCGCATTTCGTTGTGGAGCACGTTCTGCCGCACGACTGGTCTGGCCGCGATATTTCCCAATTCGCCCCTGTTCAACGCCGAAGCGATCGGAGGATGGGCACGCGATCGCGAACGCAACGTCGACATCGTATCGGGCTGCTTTTTCATGATTCCAAAATCGCTGTGGAACAAGTTGGGCGGCTTTGATCCCGCCTTCTACATGTATGGCGAGGAAGCCGATCTGTGTCTGCGCGCCCACCGCCAGGGGGCGCGTCCCGCGATCACGCCCCGCGCCACAATCATCCACCTGGGCGGTGCTTCGGAGCGCACACGGGCCGCCAAGATGATCAAGCTGTTGTGCGCCAAAATAACACTGATAAACCGACATTTGCCGGCCTGGCAGCGCCCGCTCACCCGTCTCCTGATGCGTCTGTGGCCGTTGACCCGCCGGGTGGCACTAGGCGCCATAAGTCTTTTGAGCGGCGCCGACAAACACAAGCAGAGCGCAGCCGAATGGCGCGACGTGTGGCGCCGGCGCGCGGAATGGCAGAACGGCTATCGCAGCGATCGGGATCGACTCCCTGTTGGCGCCGGCTCTTCACTGGCGAGCCTGCCCCCTTCACCCAAACCCAACATTCAGTGATCTTTGAGCGATCAGGACAACCCATGACCAACCGTCGTCTGTCATCCGCCGCCATTCGTGCCCGCATCATGAACTGCGATGGCGGCAACGAACATCAAGGCGAGACACGCTATACGATTGCCTCGATCATCAATGACCGCTCGCAGCTCGAGGCTATGCACAGTTCCTTCCGCGCCGGCGGCTTTGACGCTTGCGATTGCGAATACATCTACATCGATAATACCGTCGGTGAGCCGGTCTGCGCCTACCGCGGCCTCAATGCACTGCTCAACGAAGCGCGCGGGCGCCTTGTCATCTTGTGCCATCAGGACGTGCGCCTGCTGACCGATACGCGCGCCGACCTCGACATGCGCCTTGCCGAGCTGCACGACTATGACCCCAACTGGGCGCTGGCGGGAAATGCCGGAGGCGTTGGCGCCGGTGAGCTTGCCGTTCGCATCACCGATCCACACGGCGCCAACCAGAAGGCCGGCATGTTTCCAGCCCGCGTCATGAGCCTTGACGAGAACTTCATTGTCGTACGACGCGAAGCCCGCGTCGGCTTTTCCAATAACCTGTCGGGATTCCATTTCTACGGCGCCGACATCTGCCTCAACGCCGCCACGGCCGGCTGGAACGCCTACGTCATCGACTTTCACCTCGCCCACCTTTCCGGCGGCAAAAAAGATGAGAGCTTCGAAGCGTCCCAGAACGCATTCCGCGCCAAATGGTCCAACGCCTTCGCGCCGCGCTGGATGCAGACAACCTGCGCCCTCATTCATTTGGCTGGCAATCCATTGGAACAACTGGCCGGCCAGATTGCCGAGACACCCTTCCGCAAGATTTCGCGCCGCCTGCCGCGCGCCGCAGGGTGGACCGGAAAACAGACCAGCAACACGGCGGGTTGATCGATGTCCGCTTCGGCGCCAGCATCTCTTGGACAGCGCATCGCCCGCCAGGGGGCGATGCTGTTGTCGGGTTTTGCCCTGGCGCAGGTCTTCTCGTTCGCCCGCAACGCCATCATCGCCCATTGGCTGTCGAAAGGCGACTTTGGCATCGCCGCCGCCATTCTCCTGTTGCTGCAACTCCTCGATACGCTGACTGACCTGGGTGTCGACCGGCTGATCGTGCAGGCAAGGGACGGCGATGATCCACGCCTACTTGCCAACGCGCATCTGACACTTGTGGCACGTGGGCTGGTGACCGCAGTGCTCCTGCTCACGCTGGCCTGGCCGATGGCCGGCTTCTTCGGCATCCCTGAAGCCGCCTGGGCGTTTGCCGCAGCGGCCATCGTCCCGTTCGCAAAAGGCTTTTTGAATCTCGGCGCCCGTGTTGCCCAGCGCCATCTCGACAACCGGCCGCAGATGATGATCGAAGTCGCACCGCAAGCGCTCGGGCTGATCCTGACGCTGCCGATGCTGATGCTGGCGGGCGATTATACCGCCGTGCTGTGGCTCGCCATCGTGCAGGCCGTGCTCGCCATCGCCGTTTCCCATGTCGTGACGCCGCATCGCTACGCACTCGGCTTCGACAAAAAGCACATGCACCGTCTGGTCGCCTTCGGCTGGCCCATATGGGCGAGTGCGTTTCCGCTCATCGCCGTCTACCAGGGCGACCGCATGATCATTGGCCACCTTGCCGGCATCGAGGCTCTGGCCGCCTATACCGCCGCCTTCATGATCACCATGGTGCCCGGCCTGATCGCCGCCAAGGTCGCCAACGCCTTGATGCTGCCTTTGCTCGCCGGCGAGCAGGATCATACCGACCGCTTTGCCGAACGCTTTCGCATGATGGCCGAAGCCACGGCGCTGGCGGCCGCGCTCTATCTTGCAGCCTTTGTTATTGCCGGTGGCATGCTGCTTCCCATCGCCTTCGGTGGAAGCTACGCGGGACTTGGCCCGCTGGTCGGCTGGCTGGCGCTGATGTGGTCGATGCGCATGTTGCAGGCGGTGCCCGGTGCCGCCCTTCTCGCCAAGGGCGTAACAAGTCCCTTCTTCACCGCCGGCATGATCCGCGCCACCGGTCTGCTCTTGGCTTGGCTGGCACTCACGGCCGGATGGGGACTGGAAGGCGCCGCCGCTGCTGGTGCCGTGGCCGAATTCGCCTCCCTTGCCTACATCACTTGGCGGCTCGACCGCCTCGTCGAACCGCACACGCACGCCACCACGCATCGCCTCGGCAGCGCTCTTGCAGCACGCGCCTTGTTGCTCATCCCCACCTGCGGCTTGGCACTTGCCATCAACATGACGGCCGGCATCGCCACAACGCTCCTGGGCGCCATGGTGAACCTGGTTGTCGTATCGCTCCTCGTGATAGCCTTGGCCGCCCTCACAATGCCCGACGGCAAGCGGCAGTTGCAGGCGATGCGCGCGACCCCGGCACGCTGAACCGCTCTAAAGAGTTGCCGGCTGCGGCACAGCCCGTGTCGTGGACCCCGGCGTCAGCACGGCCTCATAAGCGCCGATGAGGCGAGCTGCTTCCTCGTCCCACTTGAGCAGGGCTTTCGCACGTGCCTGCCCTTCAACGGCAAGCTTGGTGCGAAGCTCTGGTTCGTCAATCAGGCGGCCAAGCTGCCTGGCCAGATCGAGCGGGCAATTGTCAGACGCATAGAGCGCCGCATCGCCGGCAATCTTGCGTCCTTCCATAAGGTCGAACTGCACGAACGGGATGCCCAGCGTCATATACTCAAACGCCTTGTTCATCGAGATCTTGTCGTTGTAGGTGTTCTTGGGGTCAGGAATGGCGCCGACATCGAAGCTCGACAGTGCGGCAAGAAGCGGTGCGCCTGACAAGAACCCGGTGAACGTGACGTGATCGCCAAGTCCGCGCGCGCCGACCATCGCCTGCAGATTGGCAACCTCCGTTCCCGAACCGACGATGACGCAGCCAACGTCGCGGCGATGTTGGACGTTGACCATCTCGTCCATCGCCTTGATCAGCAGGTCGACGCCATCTTGTGCACCCATGATGCCGACATAGCCGATGACGTGCTTGTGGCCCTTGCGCAGATTCATGTCGGGAGCAACCCGCTTGAAGCGGCTGACGTCAGGGATCGAGCGCACGATGAAAACCCGGTCCGGATCCATGCCGCCACGCTTGATCGCAATCTCCTTGAACGTCTCGTTGGTTGCAATCGAGGCATCCGCCGTCCGGAACGTCCAGCGCTCGAGCTTGCTCAGCAGGGCATGAAAGAAGCCGCGGCGATTGAACTTGGCTTCGTAGAGTTCCGGATTGATGTCGTGATGATCGAAAATGAACCGTTTCCCGAACAGGTACTTCCAGAAGCCCGCAATGAGAAACAGCAGATCGGGCGGATTGCACGCCTGCACGACATCAAAGCCGACCCGGTAATAGGCCTTCACCGACAGCGCGAACTCCCAGGCGAGCGCCCATGTATACTCAATGGCATATCCAAGCGGGCCGTCCGCTTCATAGGGCAAAGGATGGCGGAAGACATGGATGCCCTCCAGCAGCTCGTAAGGGGCGGTGTATTTGCCGCCCACCGGACACACAACTGAAACCGTATAGCCGTTGTCGCGCAGCGTGCGCGCCTCCTGCCAGACGCGCCGGTCGAGCGGCATGGTCAGGTTTTCCACGATGATCAGAACGCTGGGTGATTTGGGCACGCTGGAACTCCTGCGCCGGTCTTAAGGCTGACACGACCGTTCACACCGGCGTTGGCACCGGCGATGAGGAAACACCCGATCGTCGCTGAAAAAGGTGAAAGAAAGCGCCAACGCCGTAGTGATGAAACACCAAGCTGCCGTCCCGTAATGGGACACTCCGACGCCCGATTGGCGGCTTGCGCACTGGCCTCATTCTTGCGATGAAGAAAAATGAGATTTGAGGTGTTTCATTAAGCGTCTGTTTACGAGTTCGCGTTCCGGAGGTTGTCGCCCGTGTACCGCATTCCCAGATCAAACCCCTGGCCGCCGCAGATCGACCTGTCGACCGTGCACGATACACTTCTTTACATGCACGACGACATGGCGCGCGCACCGGGCCTGGAAAAGCTTCGCGATGCGTTGGCACTCGCGCTGAAGGAAATAGAGGCAGCCCAGAGCAAAGCGGACGCGCGGCCTTCGAACATCATCAACGCCCGCTTCCTGCCGCGCCGCTTCTGACCACACCGCTTCTGATTGGCAATCGGTGTTGGCTGCCCGCGCGGTTGGTTTTGTGCGCAAACGCACGACGCCTGCATGGCTATCAAGATTGGCGCTGATTATCGCAGAACGAAACGGAACGGCAGCGACAGCACGATCTGCTCGCGGCTTATCTCCTTGGGGAACCTTGGGAAGGGCATAGCCTTCTCGACTGCGGCCAAAGCCGCTGCATCCAGTTGCGCAGATCCCGAACTGGTGGCGATTGTGCGATCGGTGACCTTGCCATTGCGATCGACCGTAAAACGCACCACCACGGTCCCCTTTTCACGCGCCTTCGGCTTCACCTTGAACTTCTCGATATGCGTTCGGATCGACCCGAGGTAGGCACGGTAGATCGTTGCATCGCCACCCTCTTGTGATTGTGGGGATGCCTTCTGCTCCAAAACCGCAACCTGCTCCAGCTGGTCCTCGCTCGCCACCTGCTTGGGTTGTGGTCGCCGGACTTCGGATGGTGGGGGAGCTGTGACGATGTCCTGCGTCGGTCCAAGCGGCGAAGTGATGATGTCCTTGAGCTCGGAGGGCTCTTCCTGCGATGGCACCTCCTCTGGCGGCGGCTCCTCCTCAGGCTTCACCTCGGCGGCCTTGATCTCCTCCAGTTCGGGCTGGGCCAGACTCGCCTGCTGTTCGACAACTTCACGCGCCTCGATCGACTCGGGCGCATCGCCCTGCCGCGTCAGGCCTTCCAGGGCAATCCCCTGCTCTATGCGCAGCAAATCGTTGCCCGTGCCTTGTTCAAGTGAGCGGCTACCGGTCGCGAAATCGACGTACGTCACCAGCAGCGAACCGTGCAGCACTGCTGATAAAGCCAAGCTCATCGCACGAAGGGCGTTCATTGGGCTCAGTTCCCGATCGTCGCCGGTCCCGGTTGCTGTACCGGCACTTGCGCGCGCGCCGCCGCGGCAGGGGCGGCATGTGCAGACGGCTTGGAAAGGAGAGAGACGCGCGCATAGCCCGATTCGCCAACACGCCCCAGAATCTCCATCACATCACCATAAGCCACCGCCCGGTCGGCGCGCACATAGACGACGGTATCGCCTTCGTTGGCCCGGATCTGCGCCAACCGGGAAACTAGACTTGGATGTGTCACCTCTTCGTCGCGAATGTAGAGCTGACCCTGGCCATTGAGCGTCACCACCATCGGCTTCTTGGTTTGCGACAGCTTGCCCGCCGATGTGCTTGGTAGATCAACCGGTACGCCCTGGATGAGCAGCGGTGCAGCCACCATGAAGATGATGAGAAGTACAAGCATCACATCAACAAACGGCGTGATGTTGATCTCCGCCATCGGCCGATAGCCGACGTCGTCCTGATCGTCGGGAATATGCCCACCCAGCTGCATACCCATGCCTGAGGCTCCTTACGCATTCATTGCGGATACCCCGCGCCCACCCAAGAAGCGCGGCGCAATGCGATGCACTGCGGCATTGGTACGTTCCGACGCTCGCCCCAACGCCACCGAAATCTGGTTGTAGGCAATGACGGCCGGGATCGCAGCTGCCAGACCAATCGCCGTGGCGAACAGGGCTTCGGCAATGCCAGGAGCCACGACGGCAAGGCTGGTATCCTTCGCCTGTGCAATGGCGGTAAACGAGTGCATGATGCCCCATACGGTCCCAAACAGTCCAATGAACGGCGCCGCCGAGCCGACCGTTGCAAGGAACGGCAGTCCCGTCTCGATGCGCTTCAATTCACCGCGCACCGCCCCGCGCATCGCCCGCTCAACCCTCAAGCGAATGTCGTTAACGCTCTCACTCGTATCGTGACCAACTTGGCGCTCGAACTCACCGGCCGCAACAATGGTGCTGGCATAGCCGTTGTCCAAAGACGACGGCAGCGCTGCCCCATGCGCCACCTGTTCGAGCATGCGAACCTGGCTTTTCAAGCCCAGAATGCGGATCAACTTTTCAAAAATCAGCGCCCAGCACATGATCGACGCCAACACCAGAAGAGCTATGACACCCTGCACAACGGGATCGGCATTGAGAAGGAGCGAGGTCAGCGACAAGTCATGCGCCACCCCGACGGCAACGGTCTCGCCCACGGCACCGGTTCCTATTTCGACAGTTGAACGTTGGAGCGGGTCGACAAGGCGAGCCTATCCAGGCATGCACTCTCATCACTCCCACCGGACTTGCATTCCATGATGTCGTTGATGAGGAAGCTGCCGATCGTCTCACACTTGACACCGTCAAGGTCGAACAGCTTGACCGAGCGCTTCTTGGCCTTGATCGGCGCCAGATCAAGCGCGAACCGCCGGCCGATGATACCGTCGGTTTGAAACAACACCAGGTCGAGCTTCAGTACGTCGTAGGACGCCTCGCTCTGATTATCGATCACAAGATAGGCACGACAGCTCGACTGCTGCGTCTCTAGCTTGTTGAGCTCCACTGCGATCTTGGCTGATGATCCCGGCGATGGCGCCGTGTTGGCAATCTTCGGCGAACCCTTGCCCGATGCATTGTGGGCCGGTGCATCCTGCGCCTGCGCCGCGCCTGCCAGCGCAAGCATCACCCCCGACACGCCTGCGGCAACCCACCCAATACCAATCCGAGCCGCACCACGCGAGCCCGCGCTTTTGACGGCGTTCTCGACGGCCTCAAACGCCACGCAACCGGCCTGCTGCAAGTGCACCTCCCATGTCATCTCAATCACCCGGTTCGTCATCCGGGCTTTTCCAAGTGTGCAACCGTCCGGACCAGGACCGCGCCCGATCTACTGCGCTGGCTGCTCCCAGGCCACGAAGATCAGACCGGCAGGCCAGCGAGCGAGCCGCTAATCCTGTCATGCCTGTTGTAAACCTTCAGCGCACGCATCACCCGTCAAACCTCCGACCTGGATCAACGGCGCAACCCGCGATGGGCTCCATAGCAGCCGTCTATCAGCATCGCAACTTGTAAACGAATCAGAGGTTTGTGAGCGCGCAAGGGAGCATCCACCACGTCAACCGTGGCGTCTAAGCAACGATACTGTTCTGTTATACTGTATCACCACTGTTTTGGCGGTCAATCGCGTTGACCGCCGATGAGCAAACCGCTTATTCGGAATTTATTAACAAACACCCCTGTGCGTTCGATTCGGGAGGATTTCCGCACAATTTGCGCCGCTATCGGACGAATTGGAGAACAAACAAATGAAGAACATATCTCCAGATTTAAAACTGGCCAGCATCACAACGACGCTCTCGTTGGTTCTTTTCAGCATCCCCCTCGCCGCTCAGCAAACACCCTCCACTCCCGAACCAACCACATCTGCGACCGCGCGCCCCACCCCAGCACCTGCTGCGACACCGGGAGCCGATGTCAATCTCCCTCCCGTCGAGGTCATCCAGCAG
>JAXGRZ010000038.1:0-15858 GCA_040765305.1 Hyphomicrobiaceae bacterium
CGACAAGGAAATAGTGCTTCATGAAGCGCTCGACCGTGCGCAGGCCACCATGGCGCTTGTAGCCCAGCCGTTCGGCCATGGCCTCTTGTACGTCGAATGACAAGAGTTCGACGGGCCGCCCGGTGAGGAAGTGCAAGTAGCACCGTACGGTCCACAGGAAATCCTCGCACTTTTCGAACGTTCGAACTTCATCTGCCGTGAAGATGCCGCGCTCGACCATTGCCTGGCCGACACCTTCGCCAAAAAAGTACTTGGAGAACCAGTGCAGGGTATGAAGGTCGCGCAGACCGCCCTTGCCATCCTTGATGTTCGGCTCGACGCGGTAGCGCGATTCACCCGACCGGCGGTGCCGGTTGTCGCGCTCCTGCATCTTTGCGTCGATAAAGGAGCGGGAGGTGCCGCGCACGACCTCAGCGCGAAAGCGCTGCTCTAATTCGGCAAAGAGCTGTCCGTCTCCGAGAATCAACCGGCTATCGAGGATGGCGGTGCGGATCGTCAAATCGGCAAGCGATAGCTTGACGCATTGATCGACGTTGCGGGTGGCGTGGCCGACCTTGAAGCCCAGGTCCCACAGCATATAGAGCATGTATTCGGCAACGCTTTCGCCCCACGGGGTCTGCTTGTAGGGGAGCAGGAACAGGAGGTCGATATCGGAGCCCGGCGCCAGCAGGCCGCGCCCATAGCCACCCGTTGCAACCACCGCCATACGCTCAGCATCAGACGGGTTGGTCGCACGGTAGACGTGCGCCGTCGTATAATCGAAGATGAGGCGAATGAGTTCGTCCTGAAACAGGGAAAGGCCCGCGGCACAGCGTCGTCCATTACCATCTGTATTGAGACCTGCCTCGGCAGCGGCGCGCGCATTGGCGACCAACAGCTTGAGGCGGTCGAGCAGCTGCGGGCGGGCATCGGGCGCGCTCGCCGCTGCGTTGAAGATTGCAGTCAGCTCCTGGCGCAACTCTTCGGTCTGGAAGTAGGGCGCTGCAATATCGAGTGGCTTGTCCATGTCGGCGAGCATAAAGGCTTCATTCCTTGACGTCAGGTGCAAACATGCGGCGATGCTGCCGCACGGAAAACATGCTCAAGTTTTGCGCAACATTTCCTTCAATCGGTAAAGTTCTTCAAGCGCCGCACGGGGCGTCAACTCGTCCACAGAAAGAGCGTCCAGCGCCGCCTCGATGGGTGAGGGGCCGCGCTCGGCGGCAAGCGGATTGGTGGGGCGGGCCGCGGCGAACAACGGCAGGTCATCGAGCGCCTCGATGCCGCCTCGTCTGGCATCAGATTTTTCGAGTTGGCGAAGAACCTCGCTGGCGCGCTCAACGACACGGCGCGGAAGACCCGCCAGTTTGGCGACCTGGATGCCGTAGGAGCGATCGGCGGCACCTTTGCGAACCTTGTGCAGGAAGACGATCTCGTCGTGCCATTCCTTCACGTCAACTGTCACGTTGGCGACGTGGGCGAGACGCCCTTCCAGAGCGGTCAGTTCGTGATAATGGGTGGCGAACAAGGCACGGCAGCGCGCCACCTCATGCAGATATTCGACCGTCGCCCAGGCAATCGAGAGGCCGTCGAACGTGGCCGTGCCGCGCCCGATCTCATCGAGAATGACCAGCGAGCGCTCACTGGCCTGATTGAGAATGCCTGCCGTCTCAACCATTTCGACCATGAACGTGGAGCGACCACGCGCAATATCATCGGATGCCCCGACACGCGAGAACAGGCGATCAACGATACCGATATGAGCGAAACGCGCGGGCACATAAGAGCCCATCTGGGCGAGCACCACGATCAAAGCGTTCTGGCGCAGGAAGGTTGACTTGCCGGCCATGTTGGGGCCCGTAACAAGCCAGATACGCGCTTCATCGCCTTCGTCAAACCCGGTTGGCTGCGCCAGTTGCGCACGACCCAAGACGCAATCGTTGTCGATGAAGGGGCCGGCAAGCGCGGCGGCCAGCGCCTGCTCCACGACAGGATGGCGGCCACCGCGAACTTCGAAAGCCTCGCTGGTGTCGAGCCCGGGACGAACGTAGTTTTCGCGATGGGCAAGGTCGGCCAGTGCGGCACTGACGTCGAGATCGGCGAGCGCTGCGGCAATATCATTGAGGCTCTGCTCGGATGCGGCGATATCGGCTGCGAGCGCGGCAAATATGTCCTGCTCGATGGACAGAGCGCGCTCACCAGCCGAGGCGATCTGCCCCTCGGTCTCGATCAGTTCGTCGGTGGTAAAGCGCACGGCATTGGCCATCGTCTGGCGGTGGCGGAAGGTCGCCGACAATGGCTCTGACATCAGCGGCTTGGCGTTGAGCTGGGTGACCTCGATGAAGTAGCCGAGGATGTTGTTGTGGCGAACCTTCAGCGTCTTGACGCCAGTCTCATCGCAATAGCGCGATTCGAGCGCCGCCATGACCTGGCGGCTCTGGTCGCGCAGCGCAATCGCCTCATCGAGATCCTTGGCGTAACCTGGTCGCACAAAGCCGCCGTCGCGCTTCAGGTGCGGAAGGTCGTCAAGAAGTGCGGCGCAAAGCGATGTCGAAAGCGGGCCTGCCGCCTGCCCGAGGTGCGCTGCCACCTGGGCCAGCTCGGCCGGCAACCCCATCGGACCGGAGCGGGCGATCAGCAAGGTTGCGGCACGCTCGGCGGCTGCCAAGGCATCGCGGATGGCCCCCAGATCACGCGGCCCGCCGCGACCGAAAGCAAGGCGCGAGACGGCGCGCGCAATGTCGGGGGCGCCTTTGAGCGCGGAGCGCAGGTCCTCACGCAAGGTCTCATCGTCCATAAGATAGCCGACGCCATCAAGACGCGCCTCGATGCGCGCGCACTCTCGTAGCGGTGCGCTGAGGCGAGCGGCCAGTTCGCGCGCACCCGGTCCCGTCACCGTGCGATCGATGGCGGCCAGCAGGCTGCCGTGCTTGTCGCCGGATATGGAACGGACCAGCTCAAGGCTGGACCGGCTTGCCGCATCGATCACCAAAGCTGCATCCGCACCGGTACGGCGTGGCGGACGAAGCACCGGCTGCTTGCCGATCTGGGTGAGGTCCACATATTTCAGCAGCGCCCCAACGGCAGCAAACTCAGCTCTGGAAAATGCGCCAAAGCCACCCAGTTCGCTGACACCGAGGCGACTTTTCAGACCACGCTCGCCCGCCAGAGAGTCGAAATGGGCGGCTGGCACGGGTGTTGCGGCCGCACCCGCGATGTCAACCCACTGGCGGAAGTCGGGTTCAGCGAGCAGGCTTTCACTGCAGATCACCTCGCCGGGAGACAGGCGCACCAATTCACCGGGCAGGTCCGCACCGATCGCCTCGCCGACCTCGCATTCGCCCGTCGAAATATCGAGCGAAGCCAGTGCCACGACCTGAGCAGACCCGATCACCGGCCCCTCGCCACCGCCGGGAGCGCGGAATACGGCGGTCAGATAGTTGCGCGCCTTGTCGTCGAGCAGCGTCTCTTCGGTCAGCGTACCAGGCGTCACGAGGCGGACGACGTCGCGCTTGACCACCGACTTGGAGCCACGCTTCCTGGCTTCAGCCGGGTCTTCGAGCTGCTCGCAGACCGCAACGCGGTACCCTTGCCGGATCAAGCGTTGCAGATACTCGTCAGCCCGGTGAACCGGCACACCGCACATCTGGATATCCTCGCCCAGATGCTTGCCGCGCTTGGTCAGCACGATACCCAGGGCGGCCGAGGCGACGACGGCATCCTCAAAGAACAGCTCGTAGAAATCACCCATCCGATACCACAGGAGGCTATCGGGGTTGGCAGCCTTGATTTCCAGGTACTGCGCCATCGAAGGCGTGGCATCGGCGGCGACGCGCTGGCGCAGCACGGCGCGGTCCACATTGGCATCGCCAGCCGCCGGGCCTGCCCCTGCCCCCGGGGTATCCAACGCCTCGGCCCCTTTGTTCGCTTGTCCGCGCGCGCGTTTCATTTCGTCCCCAACCCAATCATGGCCGGCTTCTTAACCCGAACTTCATGGGGCCGTCACGCCTGGTGCACTCACCCGCCTAATCTCATGCGGGGCATGGCCGTCATCGCACTGGCGCGACCGGCAAGGCGGGGTGAAAATACTGGCAGTTGGTGTCGTGCCGCTGGTCCACTGCACCAAATCGCCGATCGCTTGCGTGCAAGATGCTCTATTTTATCGATCTTTCAAATTTCGATCGGACCGCTGATCGTATTCCTGACCGGCAGAACCAAACCTGGACATTCGCCCTCACGCCACCAGATCGATATTGTATGCCAGCGGCTTAACCCCTATCGTGCCGGCCGATTTTCGACAACCCGCTGGACCATGGGTGCCGCCCACAAGGCACACCAGTCCCAGGTACCACCAGAGAACGAATTAGGCAGATGGCCACACGGTTCGCAGAAGCCCGTTTCACCGATCAGGAAGCTCTCCAGTTCCACGCACAGGGCAAGCCTGGCAAGCTCGAGATCACGCCCACCAAACCGCTGACGACGCAGCGCGACCTTTCGCTGGCTTATTCGCCGGGCGTGGCGGTGCCGGTGAAAGCCATCGCTGAGGATCCCTCCTCAGCCTATGATTATACCAACAAGGGCAACCTGGTGGCCGTCGTGTCCAACGGCACGGCGATCCTCGGGCTTGGCAATCTGGGAGCGCTCGCCGCCAAGCCGGTGATGGAAGGCAAGGGCGCGCTGTTCAAACGATTTGCCGATATCGATGCCATCGACCTCCTGGTCGACACTGAGGACGCCGACGCCTTCGTCAATTGCGTGCGCTACCTTGGCACCTCGTTCGGCGGCATCAATCTGGAGGACATCAAGTCCCCTGAATGCTTCATCATCGAGCAGCGCCTCAAGGAGCTTCTCGACATTCCCGTGTTCCACGACGACCAGCACGGAACGGCGATTGTCGTTGGCGCGGCGATCCTCAACGGGCTGGAAGTTGCCGGCAAGAACATCGAGGACGTGAAGCTTGCCTGCTCGGGGGCTGGGGCAGCGGCGCTCGCCTGCCTCAATCTGCTCGTCAGCCTTGGCATGAAGCGGGAAAACATCTTCGTCTCCGACATCTCCGGCGTCGTCTACAAGGGCCGCCAAGAGCTGATGGACCAGTGGAAGGAGCCGTTCGCGCAGGAGACCGATGCGCGCATCCTGGCCGAGATCATCAAGGGTGCGGATATCTTCCTGGGACTTTCGGCCGGCGGCATCGTCAGCACCAAGATGGTGGAAAGCATGGCGGAAAACCCGATCATCTTCGCCATGGCCAACCCCGAGCCCGAAATTACGCCCGAGGAGGTCCAGTCGGTCCGCGATGATGCCATCATCGCTACTGGCCGCTCGGACTATCCCAACCAGGTCAACAACGTCCTGTGCTTTCCGTTCATCTTTCGCGGAGCGCTCGACGTGCAAGCTTCAACGATCAACGAAGCGATGAAGGTGGCGGCGGCACGCGCCCTTGCCGAGCTCGCACGAGCAGCCGTCTCCGACCAGGTTGCCTCTGCATTTCACGGGCTAAGGCCGTCGTTTGGCCGCGACTACATTATTCCCGCCGCCTTTGATTCCCGCATCATCTGGCACATCGCGCCGGCGGTCGCACGCGCAGCGATGGATTCAGGCGTTGCACGCAAACCGATCATCGACATGGACGCCTATGTGGCGCGGCTGCAAGGCCGGCTTGATCCTCTGGTCGGCTGGCTGCAATCGACATTCGAGGAGGTGAAGTCCAATCCCAAGCGGATGATCTTTGCAGAAGGCGAAGACAACGCGGTGATCCGGGCCGCGCATGCCTTCCTGACGCAAGGCTTCGGACAACCACTGCTGATCGGCACTGAAGAGCGTGTTCGGCAGAACTTCAAGGAACTAGGCATTCCGATCAATCCAGCGATCGAGTTCCACGACACGCGCAAATCGGACTATGCGGAGGAATTCACCGACTATCTCTACAAGCGGCTGCAACGGCGCGGCTATCTGCGGCGCGATTGCGTGCGCCTTGTCAACAACGAGCGCAATATCTTTGGCGCACTGATGGTCGCGCACGGCTATGCCGATGCCATGGTCTCGGGCGTCACACGCAATTTCACGTCCGTCTATCGCGACGTATTGCGCGTCATCGATCCAGCACCCGGCCGGCACGTGATCGGCGTGACGCTGGCAATCGTGCGCGGGCGCGCGGTGCTGATCGCCGACACATCGATCCACAACATCCCGACCACCGAGCAGCTCGTCTACATCGCCGAGGAGGCGGCACGCGCGGCGCGCAACTTCGGCATGGAACCGCGCGTTGCATTCCTTACCTACTCGACATTCGGGCAGCCGCGCGGCGAGCGCTCAGACGAGGTGCGCGAGGCCATTTCGATCCTCGATGAAAAGCGCGTCGATTTCGAATACGACGGTGACATGGCCGCCGACGTCGCGCTCAACAAGAACCTGATGAAGCTCTATCCGTTCTGCCGCCTGTCAGACACGGCGAACGTGCTGATCATGCCGGCGTTCCACGCCGCGTCCATCTCGACCAAGATGCTGCGGGAGCTTGGTGGTGCGACGATCATCGGGCCGCTGCTCGTCGGCCTGGGCAAGCCGATTCAGATCTGTTCCCTGGGTGCGCGCGATACCGACATCGTCAACGTCGCCGCACTCGCGGCCTATGACGTGAACAGGTAGGATCGAGCACCAAAACCGGGCACAAGCCACCCAGCACCAATGCTGTCGATGTCTTCGCGATATCGACAGCAGGTGAATTCAGGCAATTCTCACCCATCCTGGGCAATCCGGCTCCTGATCTCACCGGGCGCGCCGAAATGATCGAAGTAGCGCGGATCGATGTTCTTCACCGGCAGGATGATCAGCACATCTGTGGTGCCGAACTGGTGATCAATCACCACACCATCCCCAATAAACGCGCCCAGACGCAGGTAACCCTTGATCAGCGGCGGCAAAGCCTTCAACGCAATCTTGGTATCGATGGCGTCGGGCGATAGCAGATCCATGCGCTGGCGCAGATGGGGATGAGCCCCACAAGCCCATTCCGCAGGAGCGCGCGCGTGATGGTGCAGGAAGGACAAGGCCATCGCGTGCGCCCGTGGATCGGTGCCTTCAAAACTAGCGCATCCGATCATGACGTCGATGTTCTGCTCGCGCACATAGGTCCAAAGGCCATGCCAGAGAAGCTCCAGCGTTCGGCGATTGCGATAGGATTTGAGCACACATGATCTGCCCAACTCGAGAAACCGCAAAGAGGAATGCCGCTCCAGCATCGGCGCGATATCGTACTCACCCTGGGTGTAAAAGCCGAAGTGCCGCAACGCTACGTCCTGGCTTAAAAGCCTATAGGTACCAATGACCAGAGGGCGGCGAGACGCCTGCCACTGCGGCGCTGCGGCACGATCAACAACAAGCAGGTGATCGCAGATTGCATCATAGGGATCTTCGTCGCGCCGGCGCAGCTCCGCCAGCAAGCTCGGTGTCGCCGACATCTCCTTGTAGAACACCTTATAGCGCATGCGCTGCGCCAGCCTGATATCCTTCAAGCTGCTGGCCATGCGAACCTCAAGGTCACCGACCCTGCCATAGACACGCGGTTGGCAACGGCGATCGTGCAGATAGGGCCTCGCTAGCAGGCCCAGCGGTGTGTGCAGCTCGCCCCGAGCGGTTGGGTTGCGCAGAAAACCGCGTGAACTCAACCGTTCGGAAAGCGTGCGGGTGCGCTCGATGGCCATGTTATTTCTCCCCGTCGATACAAGGCAACCGACAAGCGTCGCCTTCCCTTGACAAGGAGCTATCATGATTCCGTGACGGATCTGAGACGTGGGCACCGATCGTGCTGAGTGAGCACAATATTGCGCTCAGGCGGCCCACTTTTGAAGCAACGCCTGCAGATCTCGCTGATCGAAAGGCTTGGCCAGATAGTCGTCAAGACCGGCACTGAGACAGCGCTCGCGATCCTCGGGGAATGCATTGGCGGTCAACGCAATGATCGGCGGACAGGGTGGAACCGCTGAACCTCGTGCTACGATCTGTTTGCTGCGCGCATCACGAATGGCGCGCGCCGCCTCAATCCCATCCATTCCGGGCAGATAAATGTCCATCAAGATCAGATCAAACTTGGGGCGTTTGCCATCAAACGATTCGATTGCGCATTCAACGCCACTGGGCCCGTCATCGCGCCGCTCCACCATGCAGCCACACTTTTCCAAAACGCGACCGGCGAGAAGTGCATTTATATCGTTGTCTTCGACAAGCAGAATGCGCCTTGCTACCGCCAAGTCCATGCCCTCATCGACACTGCTAACCGCGTCGGCTGTCGACGAAATATTGCTGGAATCTGCTGCGTTTTCGCTGCTGCTCGCGGGAGAGTCCGCACCCTGCCGGCCACCGCTCAACTGCCGCAACAATGAGCGCGCGCGCACCGGACGAATGAGGTAGCGCTGATAGCCCTCATTGCGGAATGCCGTGAGGCCGGAACGCGCCAGAACATTGACGGTAACAATCCCGATGACCGGTGTAGAAGCGGCTTGGTGGGCAGCCTTGAGAATCTCTCTGGCAGCGCCAGGATCGCAACTGACATCGACAATGACGCGATCGACCGGATGGCCAGCTTCGGCTGCGGTCTTGATATTGCTTTTGGCGTCTTCTGTTTCCGACTCGATGACGTCGTGGCCCGCCGATTTGAGGATATGGGCAATGCTGCTGCGTTCTATTGCATGATCCATCGCAAGGAGCACGTGCAGCTTCTCATTCAATGCAGGAATATCGGCCGTATCAGAGTGCTCTTGATCGCCGGATCGGCGAAGTACGATCTGCGCCTCGAAGGCCGATCCACGGCCCAGTGTCGATGTAACTTTGATATCGCCATTCATCGCACGCGTCAGGCGCTTGGAGATGGCCAGTCCGAGACCAGTGCCCCCCTGGTTTCGCCGTTGCAGTGTATCGACCTGCTCGAACTCCAAGAACAAACGCTGCATGTCGGCGCCGGAAAGGCCGATACCGGTATCCTCCACGGCGATCTTGACCATTGCCTGGCCGCTATTTTCCTCATCGCGATGCGCCGTGATCGAAACGCTGATGCCACCATGGTTGGTGAACTTGACAGCATTGGACAGAAGGTTGAGCAGGATCTGGCGTACACGGGCCTCATCACCAATGAACATGCTCTCAAGGGATGGATCAATGGTCAGCGCCAGTTCCAGCCCCTTGTCGTGTGCCCGAGGGGACAGCAGTTCGACGACGCTTTGAGCCGTCTGGGCGAGATTAAAGGGTGCTTCGATGAGCACAAACTTGCCAGCTTCAATCTTGGAGAAATCGAGAATCTCATCGATCAAAGCCAGAAGAACGCGCGCCGACTGATCGACCGCAGTAACATAGGTGCGCTGTTCATCGCTAAGCTCGGTCTCGCACAACAGCGAAGCCATACCCATGATCCCATTCATGGGGGTGCGGATTTCATGGCTCATTGCAGCGAGGAACCGCGACTTGGCGCGATTGGCCGATAGAGCTTGATCGCGGGCATCGGCGAGTTCGGCAGCGCGGTTGCATTCCTCAGTTACGTCGCGGCCAACAACCTGAACTTCGGTGCGGGTCCCGTCGTTGGCGACAACTTCGTGCTCGTCCCACACATACCAGCGCTGACCCAGCACCGTTTCGACAAGCTCCATATGCCGCCCACCGCGCTCGAGCACCCCAAGGTCGAGGGGCGGCGGCCGCGTGGTGTCCACTACGCGTGGCGCGAATGTTTGGCCCAGCGCGTCCTGCGCATCAATTCCAAAGACGCGAGAAAACGAGGTGTTCACGAACGTTAACTTGCCGGTATCATCGCTGCGCAAAATGACATCACGCTGTTGATCAAGAAGATCACGGTAGCGGATGTCTCGTTCGGAAATCTCCCAATGTACATCCTGGAGTTGTTCCACGCGGCGCTCCAGCGTGTCACACAAATCTTCAAAGCGGTGGTTGTTTTTATCAGTGCCCGCGGCAGAAGGGCGGGCTTCGCCCCCAACATTGGCGCGATGCAGCACCAGCATCATCAATCCGGCAGCCGCGATCAAAAGAGCATGCGCCGGGCCGAACGGAGATGATAGGAGCGCAAGCCCGGCCAAGACCGCAAGCACTGCAAGACCAGCAATGAGCCAGAGCCCATGCTTGTGCCAGATTGCGCGCACCCTGCCACCTGACGCACGCATGCGCGTCGCGCTCAAGGCAGCCGCCAGGCGCTGCAACGATGCGCCGCTGGGATGGCGGCGCAACTGCTGATTGGCGAGAGCAACCCGCTCCGCTGACGTATGTTCTGGGTCAATCACCGATGGCTCTCGAGGCACTTATTCAACTGTGTTTGAACCAAACACAGCTGATTTGACAAAGGCTCAAAAGTCAGGGTGAAAGAAGGTTGAACAGATGTTCCAATTTAGAATTAGGGAGCTTCCTCATCGCTCAAGTCGCGCGCCGCATCAAGGGTCAGCAGCGGCACGCCGTCACGGATCGGAAATGCTAAACGCGCGCTTTTCGATATCAGCTCCTGGCGCGCCTTGTCGTACTGCAGTGGACGCTTGGTGAGCGGGCAGACCAGGAGACGAAGCAGGCGCGGATCAACCTCGCGAGCGGTAGGCGCGGCTACATCTTTTGTCATCCAAGCTTCCTTGCCAAGCCGAGCACCTACGTAACCCAACGCGCCTACTGGATCATCCCACCGCCACCACGGCTGCCCGCTGCCATTTCCATCTCGGCCAGCGCGACCAGAACCTCAGCACGCTCTTTGAGGTTCGGCGCCTCCAGAAGTGCCTGCTTCTCCTCAGCGCCATAAGGGCTCATGACCGACAGCGCATTGACGAGAAATTCGCTCGACGACTTCAGGATAACGGGCCAATCCGCCTGCATGCGGTTGGCATCGAGATAACGGCGCAGGACGCGCAGCAGCGCCTCGCGATCGACATGGTCCTCGCCCAGACCAACTTTGAAGTCGCCGGCAAAATCGCTCCAGTCGGCAACCCCGATGCGATAGGGCTTTTGCATCTGCAGTTCTTTGCTCAAACGAAAGCGCGCGATCCCCGTCAGCGTCACCAGGATACGCCCATCATCCAGCTCCTGGTAGGTGGTGGCACGGCCAACACAGCCAATGCGCTTCAATGGGCTGGTGTTGCCTTTCGGGCTTTCGATCAGGCGCTCGGACGTCTCAGCCGGCACGTCCGGCTGGATGATGCCGATCAACCGATTGCCCGCCATCACGTCGTTGATCATCTCAAGGTAGCGTGGCTCGAATATATTGAGGGGCAGCGTCGCGCGTGGCAACAAAATCGCGCCCCGCAACGGGAACAGCGCAAGCTCGCGCGGCAGATCGCTGGGTCCGTGATATCGATCTGTCGTCGCCAAATTCCAGTTCCTTGCGTTGCAGGTCGTGACGCCTTGACCCGAGATGAAGGCCGATTATGCGCCTGGGCTCAAGAGAAAAGGACTGACGAGAGCTTGCGGCGCCCCTCAAGGGTCGCGGGATCCTTGGGGCCCCATGCCTCGAAGAATTGAACGAGCTGCTTGCGCGCGCCTTCTTCGTTCCATGTGCGCTGACGACGTACGATCTCCACCAGGTGGTCCACCGCCTCCGCCTTGAAACCCTTCGAAGCCAGCGCGATGGCCAGATCGAAGCGTGTTTGCGGATCAGCCGGATTGGCAGCCAGCTTTGCTTCCAACTCGCTGGCGTCTCCCGCGTCTCCCGCCTTGCGCGCCAGATCCAGAGCCGCACGTACCGCCTCAACGGCGGCCGTGTTGCGCTTGTCAGGGGGAACGAGCGCAATCGTCTGCTCGGCGCGATCAAGATCTCCGCTCTTCAAATAGCAGTTCGCCAGACCGGCAAGTGCTGCTGGATTGAGCTGATCCTCCTGCAGGATTGCAGCATAGATTTCGGCCGCCCCCTGCAGATCACCCTCCGCGATGGCATCCTCTGCGCCCGCCATTGCTGCCTGGAGCTGATCGCCCGCATCCTCGCCCAGCAGGCGGTCGACGAAGGCGCGAACCTGGCTCTCTGGGAGAGCCCCCATGAAGCCATCGAGCGGCCGGCCATCCTTGAAGGCATAAACCGTCGGCAACGACTGGATGCGCATCTGCCCGGCAATCGCTTGATGCTCATCGGTATCGATCTTTACCAGGCGAACCTTGCCACCATAGGCTTTCACGACTTTCTCAAGGATCGGGCCCAGCGTGCGGCACGGACCGCACCACGATGCCCAGAAATCGACCAGCACCAGCGCCGACTTCGATGCCTCGATGACATCTTGCGCGAAGCCGGTTGTCGAGGAATCCTTGATGAGATCGGCACTGCCTTGTCCGCCCGCCGCGGCCGAACCGCCAGATCCAATATCCATGTCGTTCTCCTAGTTACGTCCCTATCGATATAGGATGCTTTGGCGCATGGCCCAAGCGGCTCGCTTCGCGCAACGGTCCGCCGCTCCGCTCAGTCCAGCGCTGATCCGTCATCTGAACCGAGCGCCGCTATGCTGGGTTCATGACCGCAGGCGGATAAGAACCGAAAAAGATCGGACCGCGCAATATTGGTCGTAGCCGCATTCTCCAACGGGTGGCAATTGACGCTGTCGTAGCGCATCAGACACGCGTCAACGACGACCGTAACACGCCCGCCGGTATCGTTGATGGCGGCAAAGGCCGTGACAGATCCCGGCGTAACGCCCAGAACCTGCATCAAGAGCTCGGGCTTGCCGAAGCTGAAGCGGCCGGCTCCCAGCCGCGCTGCCAGGGCCTTCAAATCGACCCGGGTGTGGCTTTCCGCCACAACCAGGAAGAGCTTGCCCTTATTATCCTTCAAAAACAGGTTCTTGGTATGCCCACCCGGAAACGCGCGCTCAATCACTTCGCTCTCGGCAACCGTGAAAACCGGCGGATGGTCGAAGGTTCTCGTTTCGATACCAAGACGCGCCAGGGCCGCCATCAGATCGGCGCGGGTAGCGGGCTTGACCACGTTCACTCCTGGTTTGGCTAGCATTCCTGATTTGGCCGGGGCGGAAACATCATTGGTCGGCATTGGGCACCAGGGTCTCGATTACCGGAATTTATGGCTTAGCATTGCCGACCGCGACGACGAGCTGGAAGGTTCACGCTGCGATCTGAGGCTTTGAGGTCCAGACCCTAGAGCGCTTTTCGATCCGATTCCATCGGATCGGCGCTCTGGTCTCTTGTTTGGTCGCATTTTAGTTGGCAAACCGAGGACCACTTCGCCGCCATTAAAGCGCTGAAATGACCCGAACTGAAGCCTCTCGAACCGGTGAGGGATGGCACTTGCAATCGTTTTCGAGTTGCGCCATAAGACGGGGCCGTCGCGCTCGCGCATGGCGGCAATACCCTATTGGAACTGCGGGTGTAGCTCAGGGGTAGAGCACAACCTTGCCAAGGTTGGGGTCGAGGGTTCGAATCCCTTCGCCCGCTCCAATTTAGCAGACGCCTATGTTTGCTCAGTTGCCGCAAGGCAGCGGGCCCGCCGATGGTGCGCTGTTCAGCGCTGACCGTGCAAGGCTTCCTCGAACAAATCCTTCACCTTACTGGGCTGACAACGCCAGTACTGCGGCGGCGCCCAAACCTTGGCCCCCAGTTCGGCGGCAGCATGCCAGGGCCAGCGCGGATCGTAGAGCATGCCGCGGGCAAGCGCGACGGCATCGGCCTTGCCGCTGGCGATGATCTCCTCGGCCTGCGCCGGCTCGGTGATCAGGCCGACGGCGATTGTCGTCATGCTGGTCGCCGCCTTTACCGCTTCGGCGTGTTTGACCTGATAGCCGGGCCCCAGCGGGATCTTCTGGTGCGCCGCCAACCCGCCGGTCGATACATGGATGAGTGCAGCTCCGCGATCACGCATGGCCTTCGCCAGGGCAATCGTATCGGGCAGATCCCATCCCCCTTCGGCCCAATCGGTCGCCGAAACGCGCGCCCACACGGGACGGTTGGCCGGAAAGGCAGCCCGGACGGCATCGAAAATTTCAAGCGGGAACCGCATGCGGTTTTCGAGCGAGCCGCCGTAGCTGTCATCGCGCCGGTTTGATAACGGCGAGAGAAACTGGTGCATCAGGTAGCCATGCGCCATGTGGATCTCGATACCATCAAAGCCGAGACGCGCAGCGCGATGCGTGGCGGCAATGAAGTCCTCCTTGACCTTGGCCAGACCTGCCGCATCGAGGGCGATTGGGGCGTGCTCGCCCTGCGAATGAGGCAGTGCCGATGGCGCAACCGTGGCGTAACCGCGTTGCGAACCCGGCGCGATCTGAAGCCCGCCGGCCCAGGGCGGTTCGCTCGACCCCTTGCGGCCGGCATGTGCCAGCTGCGTCACCACCGGGGTCGGTGCGTATTTGCGGATGGCCGACAAAACACGCGCCAGCGCTGCTTCGTTGTCGTCGCTGTAAAGGCCGAGGTCGTCGGGCGAGATCCGGCCCTCAGGCGAGACCGCCGTCGCCTCGATGATCAGCAGGCCAGCCCCCGACATGGCGAGGTTGCCCAGGTGAATCATGTGCCAATCGGTGGCGCAACCATCCTCAGCGGAATACTGGCACATTGGAGCAATGACGATACGATTTGCAATTTCGAGACTGCCGATCGTGAGCGGTTCGAAGAGTTTCGACATGACGGCTCCTTAGCTTCGACGTTTAGCCAGATCTGCGCGATGCCGCCTCAACGTGCCCGGGCAGCGCCCCGATCACATGGTTGCTCACGATCAGACTCCCAGCTTTTCCAGAATGATGTTCTCAGCTTCGCGCACGCGCGGTGCCCACTCGGCAACACGCGAAGCGATGAGGTTCGCCTCCGACTTCAAGATGAGACCGTCATCCAGGATCTTCAGGCCATTGGCTTTCAGCGTCGCGCCCGTTGTCGTGATGTCGACGATGAAGTCGGCGGTACCCGCGGCCGGCGTGCCCTCGGTAGCGCCAAGGCTTTCGACAATGCGAAAATCGGTCAAGCCACGCGAAGAAAGAAAGCGCCGTGTGAGGTTGATGTACTTGGTGGCGACGCGGAACCAGCGGCCGTGAATCTGGCGGAAGGTGGAGGAGATCTCATCAAGGTCGGCCATCACGCGCACGTCGATCCAGCACTCGGGAACCGCAACGACCACGTCGGCATGCCCGAAGCCGAGCGGCTTCAAGATCTCGATGCGGGTTTCCCAATCGCTCATCTGCTCGCGCACCAGATCTTCTCCGGTAATGCCGACGTGGGCGCGCCCGGATTTCAAGTGTCGCGCGATTTCGCCAGCGGAAATGAAGACCACCTCGACATTGTCCAAGCCTTCGATCTCGCCACGATAACCGCGCGCGTTGCCGACCTTGCGCAAATTCAATCCGCCATTTGCAAAGATCTCGATGGACTGCTCCATGAGCCGCCCCTTGGAAGGGACGGCGAGAACAAGAGTATCAGGCGCCGACATCACACATCTCCTGTCAAGGCGGCGAGCAGACGCTCGGTGTGAATGGCGCCGCCGACTGCCGCCACATCCTCCTCCGCACCGCACTGGCGCATCAGCGTATCGTAGCGGCCACCGCCGGCCAGGGGGCTTGCCCGGCCAAGCTGCGGCACGACAACCTCGAAGACGAAACCGGTGTAGTATTCGAGTGTGCGGCCGAACTCGGCCTCGAACTCGGCATGGGTGACATCGACGCCGGCGTCGGCGAGCAGCTGCAGGCGACGCTGGTAGGCATCGAATGCTTCGGAAATGTCGATGTCTCCATCGCGCAGCAGGTCGCGCAGACGGGCGCCGGCAGCGCGGGCGGGCGCAACCACGCGAACATAACTTTCCAGGAGATTGGCGGTCGAAGCAGACAGCGGCTGAGTCTTGGAATCGGCAACGATCGACAGCAAGTTCTCGGTGATCTCGCCCAGCGAACGGATGCCCTGCATCTCGATGCCCCGCTCCTCGAGGTAGGCGGC
>JAXGRZ010000039.1:0-15767 GCA_040765305.1 Hyphomicrobiaceae bacterium
ACCTCGGTAACCGAATAGCCGCGGCCGTAGCCGCAATTGGCGATCAGGCTGTCGCCGCCGCCGCGCAGATGATCGAGCGCCAGTGCGTGGGCCTTGATCAGGTCGGTGACGTGGATGTAGTCGCGCACGCAGGTGCCATCCGGCGTCGCATAGTCGGTGCCGTAGACGGTCAGGCTGTCGCGCTTGCCGAGCGCCGTCTCGCAGGCGACCTTGATGAGATGGGTGGCACCGCGGGTCGACTGGCCGGAGCGGCCCTTGGGGTCGGCGCCGGCGACATTGAAGTAGCGCAGCGCCGTGAACCGGAACGGATGGGCCACCGCGGTGTCCCTCAGCATCATCTCGGTCATCATCTTGGAGGTGCCGTAGGGCGACATCGGCGCCGGCACCGCTTCTTCCGAAACGGGGTTCTCTTTGGGATTGCCATAGACCGCTGCGGTCGATGAGAAAATGAAATGCTTGACGCCGCTCGACACGGCAACTTCCATCAGCGCCCGCGATTTGACCGTGTTGTTGTTGTAGTAGCCAAGCGGATCAGCGACCGAATCAGGCACCACGATCGAGCCCGCGAAATGGATGATCGCATCGACACTATGCTTGCGGACAATCGCCCGCACCAGGTCCTGGTCGCCAATGTCACCAACAACCAGTTCTGCCCTGGGGTCGACCGCCCAGCGAAATCCGGTCGACAGGTTGTCGAGGGCAACAACCTTCTCGCCCGCGTCTACAAGTTGCAGAACCATGTGGCTGCCGATGTAACCGGCACCACCCGTCACCAGAACCGTCATATTCCCATGCCCCATTTGCCACCGCATCACACCAATCCATTATATACCAGATGCTCTGGGCTCATCCTAAGAGTGCTCCCGCAACAGAGTTGCCAGAAGCTTAATCCGATGAACAAAGGGCACGATGAGATGTAATATGCACGTGCGTTAACGCCAATAACTACTCTGTGGACTAGGGTCCGGCCTCAAACCGTGTTCTGAAACCACCGCTGACACCGCCTCCGGGCCATTGTCAGCGCATTCAAAGATCTCGAACTGATACCATGCCAAGACACAAATCCCCCATCCGCAAGGCCGTGTTTCCCGTTGCCGGCCTCGGCACACGCTTCCTGCCCGCCACCAAGGCGATGCCGAAGGAAATGCTGACGGTCGTCGACCGACCCGTCATCCAGCATGTCGTCGATGAGGCGCGTGCTGCCGGTATTGAACACTTCATCTTCGTAACCGGCCGCAACAAGGGCGTCATCGAAGATCATTTTGACAGCCAGTATGAATTGGAGCGCACGCTTGCCGAACGTGGCAAGAAGCGCGAACTGGAAATGATCACCCACGACCTTCCCGGCGCCGGCCAGACGAGCTTCACGCGCCAGCAGACGCCGCTGGGTCTTGGTCACGCCGTCTGGTGCGCACGCGACATTGTCGGCAGCGAACCCTTCGCTCTCCTCCTGCCTGACATGCTGCATCACGCGGCAACGCCTTGTCTTGCTGAAATGATGGACGCCTACGCCGAGCAGGGGGGCAACATGGTTGCGGTCTCGCCGGTTCCTGCCGACCAGACGCACCTTTACGGCATCGTCGGTGTCAAGCAGCCCAAGGCCGCCGTCAGCAAAATTACCGAAATGGTCGAAAAACCGCCGCGCGGTACCGCTCCCTCGAACCTGCACATCTCCGGCCGTTACATCCTGCAACCGGAGATCTTCGAAATCCTTGCAAACCAGGAATCAGGTTCGGGCGGCGAGATCCAGCTAACCGATGCAATGATCACGCTGATGAAGCGAAAAAAACAGCCGTTCCATGCAGTCCGTTTTGATGGCGAGATTTTTGACTGCGGCTCCAAGATCGGCTTCCTGCTCGCCAACATCGCCTACGCGTTGGCACGCGATGACATCGGACCCTCATTCAAGGCCGAATTAAAGAAGCTCATTTGATCCAATGAGCAAATGATCACAACACCGGCAGCAGGCTCGCGATGCGCGGGTCTGCGATCGTCTGCCTTGCAATATACGAACGGGATACGAACAGGCGGTCTTGGCGAGCGCCCTACGCAATCCATATCCAAGCTGCACACTCCGGCAGGCGGCATTTGCTTTGGTGTGTCGCACTTTCTGCGACGAACCGGTCTACGGACAAAGCGCACGACAAACTGGGCGCGCGCCGCTTGAGAAACAGAAATTGGTTCCGATATGGCGCACGACGCTCTAATGGCGCGCCGCAGATACTGGTTGTGCAGCCTCATCGAGCTTGCGCAGCATATCGGCCAGCATGCTCCAGAAGAAATCCGGCCCGGGATAACCGTTGATGCGTCCCAGTTCCGTGCCCTGACCAATGAGAATGAACGTCGGGGTAAAAACGACCCGCGTGAATCGTTCGGCTTCCTTGCTCTTGCGATCAATCCTGACCAACGGGGCCCTGTGGCCTTCGTCACTGAGCGGATAGCCCGGACCAACCTCCTCGTGCCACTTGCGGCAATAGCCACAGCCCTCCGCCTCAATCATTACCAGCGACAAAGAAGGTAAATTCGTCGAAACATAGTCCTGAGCCGCACGTGCTGACGTCGATAACCCCGCCAGCAGTGCAAGCGCGGCAAGGGCGAGCATGAGAAGGACGGCGCGCATCCTACTTGGTCCACCCCACAAGCTTGGCGATGATGCACCTGCCCTTAGCTGCCCGTCCGACCATGCCCAACGGCTTGTGTTTGCACGTGCACAAAACACCTTTGCCCCCCACGGATAGCACCTTTCCCTGAAATGCCGCATGAAGGCTCGACCTCCCAGATCGACCACGTCTGCTCCAGACGTTTGCGTTGCATTCGCGACCTTGAATATGGTAGCGTATAGCCAACTAGAAAAGAAGTGCCGTATGCAGGGCAACCCACGAAGTCGAGCAACTCAGGTCTCAAGGTCGACACGATCTGTTTTCAAAAGAACAACAGGCTGTGTTGAGCTTTGTGCATGAGCGGGCGCTTGAGGACCATATATCCTCATTGGTGATGGCGTCTGAGAGCTTATAACCTAATAACTGAGCCATTGTTTGGGGGAAGGAGACGCAGGAATGACCCAACGCTTGAAGTTGGAAGTTGTGGACCGGCGCGACTTTGTCGTCGGTGCAGCCACAGCTGCCGCGCTGACCGCATTGTTTGGCCGCATCGGCAATGCCTCGGCCGAGGACAAACCGCCGACATTCGATGAAGTCTACAAAAAGATCCTTGGTGACAAGAAACCCGAAGAGGGCAAAGTCAACATCGAGCTTCCTGAGATCGCCGAAAACGGTAACACCGTCCCCTATAGTGTGATGGTCGAGAGCCCCATGACGGACGCCGATTTCGTCAAGGCAATTCACGTTTTGGCACCGGGCAATCCGGGTCCCACCATTGCAACGTTCCATTTCACCCCATTGTCGGGCACGGCCAAAGTGTCGAGCCGCATGCGCCTCGCCAAGACCCAGGACATCGTCGCCGTTGCCGAACTGTCAAACGGCTCGATGCTGGTTGGCAAGCGCACGGTGAAAGTGACCATCGGCGGCTGCGGCGGCGAGGAGGGAGAAGCAAACAATGGCGACTAAACCCCGCATCAAGGTCGAAAAGGCCAAAAAGGCCGGCGACGTTATCGAAGTCAAGACGCTCATCACGCACGTGATGGAGACGGGCTTTCGCAAAGGCAGCGATGGCAAATTGATCCCCCGCAACATCATCAATTCCTTCACCGCTACGTTCGGCGGCAAGGACGTGTTCAAGGCGGATCTCTCCTCAGGCGTCTCTGCAAACCCCTATATTTCCTTCTACCTCAAGGTGTCAGGTCCTGGTGATCTGGAGATGACGTGGCTTGACGACAAAGGTGAAAAAATCGTCGAGAAGGTTCCCGTCACCGTTGGCTGAGCCCTCGCACCCCACGCTGTAAACGGCGTGTTCGCACATGCAAAATAGACGGCTCGCGCAATCGCTGTGCGGGCCGTATGCATATGAGGGGTTCCAGCAGGTGAACCGCGCTTGGCCGCACATCCGATGGAGCACCACAAGAAGGCATTCGGCAGCCGCAATTGACCTCGCCGCTTGCCTGCCCCCCGCAATCCAGCTAAGCCGTTGCCGCTTTATCGGCAGTGATCAACGATCCAGACCAGGAGCGCGAGGCCGGCTTTAATGAGCCGATCGCACAAGAAGCTGATCGCATAAGTAAGACAAGGAAGGACATCGCATGGCCGACGATCCCGTCATCGCCCAGAAAGGACCGTTCCAGGTCGACCTCGTCGCCGGCAAGCCATACTTCTATTGCCGTTGCGGACGATCCAAGAACCAGCCCTTCTGCGACGGCTCACACAAAGGCACGGGCCTGGAGCCGATGCGCTTCACCGTTGAAACCGATGGAACCTATAATTTGTGCGGCTGCAAAACGACCGACGACGAACCGTTCTGCGACGGCTCGCACAACATGCTTTGAGCAATCTACGGTCAGAGCGCTGACATGTTCCGTTCGCGGCAGATTAGCTCGTGACCCAGCCGTGCGCCCCACCGGTTGGCACAATTGTCGCCGCCCGCTCACAGATTGACTGCCCGAAGGGCTCGACGCTTTCTGGCATCGAGTCTACCCTTGCCCTGGGAGGTACGATTCCCCGGGAGCAGGTTGAGCGCGTCCTTGGTGTTGGCTACGGGCCTTTGGGCGCCAACGCGGCAAGCGAGGGCGTTGTGTGTCGCCGATCGCATCGTTACGCGCCACGCCCGCTGAACCGGAACGGCGCGTCGGGTCTTCGGCTGGCCGCCCGCCAAACCAATGCGACCTTTTTTTAAGGTCCAGGATGGCACCAGCCGATTGTTTCCGGACAATCCCTCTCATAGCCTGCCCGCGGCCAAGCTAAAGACAGAACGTGGCGTGGTGAAGCGACCTTGCGTGGAGGGGAAATGGACTACTTGTTGCAGCAGTTGATCAACGGGCTGACGCTCGGCTCGATCTACGGGCTGATCGCGATCGGCTACACGATGGTCTACGGCATCATCGGCATGATCAACTTCTCGCACGGCGATGTGTTCATGCTCTCGACCTTCATCGCTTTGATCGTCTTTCTTTTTATCTCCTCGCTGTTTGGTGCCTTACCCTTGGCGCTCGCACTGGTGCTGGTGCTGATTGCCGGCATGGCGCTCACCTCGTTATGGAGCTTCGTCATCGAGCGCGTCGCCTACCGGCCACTACGCGGCTCATTCCGACTGGCTCCCCTGATCTCCGCGATTGGCATGTCGATCTTCCTATCGAACTTCGTACAGGTCGTGCAGGGCCCCAACAACCGTTCGGTGCCGCCCATGCTGCAAGGCTACGTCACGGTTCCACTGGGTGATGGCTCCTTCACCATCGCTTACAAGCAGATGCTGATCTTCCTGGTCACGGTTGTGCTGCTCGGCGCATTTTGGTTCCTCGTCCAGAAGACGTCGCTTGGCCGCGCCATGCGCGCCTGTGAGCAGGACCGCAAGATGGCTTCGCTGCTCGGTATCGACGTCGACCGCACGATTTCGCTCACTTTCGTCCTGGGCGCCGCATTGGCAGCCGTCGCCGGCGTCATGTATCTCGTCCAGTACAACGTGGTGAACTTCGCCGACGGTTTCGTCCCCGGCGTCAAGGCCTTCACTGCAGCGGTACTCGGCGGTATCGGATCGCTGCCCGGCGCCGTTCTCGGCGGCCTCCTCATCGGTCTCATCGAGACGATCTGGTCGGCCTACTTCTCGATCGACTACAAGGACGTCGCCGCCTTCTCGATCCTCGCCATCGTGCTGATCTTCATGCCCTCGGGCATTCTCGGGCGACCGGATGTGGAGAAGGTCTGAGAGATGACGACGCCCGCACCCTCGACGAACACGGCAACGGGCGCAGACACAGCAGCCGAACCCTCAGCCGTTTCACGCGCCCTGAAGGACGCGCTGAAAACGGCATTGCTGGTGATTGGTCTGGGCACACCCATCATCCTCATCCAAACGCATCAATCCGGTGCTGGCGTTACGCTCGAATGGCGCTTTGGCCTGCTCGCCAGCCTTGCCGCCCTGGCCTTTGCCAGCCGCCTGCTCTGGCTGCTTTTCATCGGCCCCAGGATCGCGGCACGCCCTGCAGCCGCCATCACCGACAAAATACCCCCGGCAGCGCGCGTCTGGATCAAACGCGCCGCCCTGGTTTTCGTCCTGCTCTATCCGTTCATTGCGTTGGGCCTTGCCGGCAAGGGTGGTGCCATCAAGTGGATCGACAATTTCGGTATCCAGTTGTTGATCTACGTGATGCTCGGCTGGGGCCTCAACATCGTCGTCGGTCTCGCCGGCCTGCTCGATCTGGGTTACGTCGCCTTCTATGCCGTCGGCGCCTATTCTTCCGCACTGCTGGCCAAGACCGTCGGTCTGTCATTCTGGCTGTGCCTGCCGATGGCCGGTATCCTCGCCGCCTTCTGGGGCATCCTGCTGGGCTTTCCCGTGCTGCGCCTGCGCGGCGACTATCTGGCCATCGTCACACTGGCGTTTGGCGAGATCATTCGTCTGGTCCTCATCAACTGGGTCGATTTCACCGGCGGCTACGCCGGCATTTCAGGCATCCCGCGACCGACCTTTTTCGGCCTGCCCTTCAACACCAGCGACAACGGCTTTGCCGCTTTCTTCGGCATCCCATTTTCGCCACTGCACCGACTGATCTTCCTGTTCTACCTGGCGCTGGCACTGGCGCTGCTCACCAATTACGTCACCATCAAGCTGCGCCAACTGCCGATCGGGCGCGCCTGGGAAGCGCTGCGCGAAGATGAAATTGCCTGCCGGTCGCTGGGCATCGACACGGTGACGACCAAACTCACCGCCTTTGCCACCGGCGCCATGTTCGGCGGCTTTGCCGGCGCTTTCTTTGCCGCACGCCAGGGCTTCATCTCGCCCGAAAGCTTTATCTTCATGGAAAGCGCGGTAATCTTGGCGATCGTCGTACTGGGTGGCATGGGCTCGCAGATCGGCGTCGCCATCGCCGCGGTGGTGATGATCGGCGGCACCGAACTGCTGCGCGAACTCGATTGGCTGAAGGAGATCTTCGGGCCCTCGTTCGACCCCACCCAGTACCGCATGCTGCTGTTCGGCCTCGCCATGGTCGTGATGATGGTATGGAAACCACGCGGCCTTATTTCCACGCGCGCGCCATCAATCTCGCTGGGTGAGGCGAAAGCGATCTCCGGCTCGTTCGTCAAGGAGGGGCACGGCTGATGGCGCCGGCGCAAGCTCCCTTGCTCAACATCGAGCATCTGACCATGCGTTTTGGTGGGCTGATCGCCATCGATGATCTGTCCTTTGCGGCGCATCGCGGCGAGATCACCGCCCTGATTGGCCCCAACGGCGCGGGCAAGACCACCGTCTTCAACTGCATCACAGGGTTCTACACACCCAGCGCCGGCCGCCTCGCCCTGGCCCACTCTGCGACGACGACACCGGGCGCTGTCGAAGCCCTCACTGACAGCGGCCATCGCTGGAATGAAACCAATGGCGGCGGCCTTTATCTGCTGGAACGCATGCCTGACTATGAAATCACCGCCAAAGCAAAGATCGCACGCACCTTCCAGAATATCCGTCTATTTACCGGCATGACGGCGCTGGAGAACCTGATCGTTGCCCAGCATAACGCGCTGATGCGCGCCTCGGGCTGGACCTTATTGGGACTGATCGGCGCGCCCACCTTCAAGCGTGCTGAAGCCGCCGCCATCGCGCGCGCCCGCTCCTGGCTCGAACGGATCAACCTCATCCATCGCGCCGACGACCCGGCGGGCGACCTGCCCTACGGCGATCAGCGCCGTTTGGAGATTGCGCGGGCAATGTGCACAGGCCCCGTGCTGCTCTGCCTTGATGAACCCGCCGCCGGTCTCAACCCGAAAGAGAGCCTTGAACTCAACACGCTGCTGCGCACCATCCGCGATGAGCACCACACGGCCATCCTGCTCATTGAACACGACATGAGCGTGGTGATGGAAATATCCGACCACGTGGTCGTGCTCGAACACGGCGCCAAGATTGCCGACGGGACACCCGAGGAGATCAAGAACGATCCGGCCGTCATCGCCGCCTATCTGGGCGTCGAGGAGGATGAGGAAGCCACCGCCGAAGCCGCACTCGATCGCGTGACCGCCAAGAAGGAGCAACGCCAGTGATGGTCAAGGTCACGCAAGGACGATCATCACGGCCTTGCCCTCGGGCAAGACGGCGCCCTCCAGGAGCGGATGCGGGGCTGGAGCTTCATCTGCGCGGACCGCACCGCCAGCGACACGGAGCTGTCGCATGAGCGCCCCCCTCTTACAGATCCGTGGCCTCACCGCCTACTACGGCAAGATCTGCGCGCTGCGGGGCGTCGACATCGACGTCAACGCGCATGAGATCGTCACCTTGATCGGCGCCAATGGTGCGGGCAAATCCACGCTGATGATGACCATTTTCGGCGACCCGCGCGCACGCGAGGGGCAGATCGTCTATGACGGCCGCGATATTACCCGTCTTGCCGCCCACGACATCGCGCGCCTCAGGATCGCCCAGTCGCCCGAAGGCCGGCGCATTTTTCCGCGCATGACCGTTCTGGAAAACCTGCAGATGGGCGCGACGATCGACGGACTTGCCCACTTCAAAGAGGACCTGGAGCGGGTCACGACCCTGTTCCCCCGCCTCAAGGAGCGCATCAACCAGCGCGGGGGAACATTATCGGGCGGCGAGCAGCAGATGCTGGCGATCGCGCGCGCGCTGATGAGCCGGCCGCGCCTGCTGCTTCTCGATGAACCCTCCCTCGGACTTGCCCCGCTGATCGTCAAGCAGATCTTCGACGTCATTGGCGAGATCAACCGAACGGACGGTATGACGATCTTCCTCGTCGAACAGAACGCTTTTCACGCGCTGAAGCTTGCCCATCGCGCTTACGTCATGGTCAATGGTACGATCACCATGTCCGGCACAGGGGACGAACTCCTGTCTCGACCCGAGATCCGCGCCGCATATCTGGAGGGGGGACGTCATTGAGCACATTGATTGACGCCTACCCCGGCAATCTGACAATCTTTCTGGTGCTGAGCGTTGCCCTTGGGGGAGCGGCCGCAACGGTCACCGGCAAGACCATCGCCGAAACATGGAAGCCATACTGGCAGCTTGTCTGGTACGTGCTTCTTCTGGCTGCGGGCGTGCGCTTCTTCCACTACGCGCTGTTCCACGAAACCCTGCTCTCGATAGGGGGATACCTGGCAACACTTGCCGCGCTTGCGGTGTTTGCTGGTGCCGGCCATTTTCGCGCCCGACGCCGGCAAATGCGCGAACGCTATGGCTGGCGCGGCACGGCCTCGTGAGTGGGCCGGTTTCGCCCCGCCGGTTTCGCCCCCCCTTGTAGAGCTCACCAGCAACAATCCCTCACCCAACCGGCATCTCGTTCCTTGGCGCCTTTGGCCACAGATCACGTGACATTTGGCCCCGTTTCAGGGAAACATGTTGCATCGCAAGGGCGGGGCGTGTGGCTCGTTGCCAGCAATCGCCCCCTCATCAATCACCCGCCATGAGTGGGACTGAAAACATGGCATCTCAAGGAGAGGAATTTCATGCGCCAGCTTTTGTACGCAGGAGTGATGCTCGCAACGGCACTCGGCCTTGCCGCCTGTGACGATAGCCCCAAACAGAACAAGGAGACGGCCAGCAAGGAAGCCGCAGCACCTTCGGGCGGCAGCATCAAGATCGCGGTCGGCGGCCCGCTGACCGGTTCATCGGCGGCCTTTGGCACCCAGCTCAAGAATGGTGGCGAACAAGCCGTAATCGATATCAATGAAGCCGGCGGCATTCTTGGCAAGAAGATTGAGCTCATTCTCGGCGACGACGTCGGTGATCCAAAGCAGGGCGTCTCGATTGCCAACAAGTTTGCAGGGGAAGGCGCAAAATTCGTCGTCGGCCACTTCAACTCGGGCGTCTCGATCCCGGCATCCGACGTTTATGCCGAGAACGGCATGCTGCAGATCACGCCGGCCTCGACAAACCCAACGTTCACCGAGCGCAACATGTGGAACGTGTTCCGCACCTGTGGGCGTGATGACCAGCAGGGCACTGTTGCCGGCAACTACATTGCTGATCAACTGAAGGACAAGAAGATCGCCGTTGTCCACGACAAGACCACCTATGGCAAGGGCCTTGCCGACGAAACCAAGAAGGCGATGAATGCCAAGGGCGTCAACGAAGTGCTCTACGAGGGCATCAACACGGGCGAGAAGGATTTCTCCGCGCTGATCTCGAAGATCAAGGAATCGGGAGCAGACATCGTCTACTGGGGTGGTTTGCACACCGAAGGTGGCCTCATCCTGCGCCAGATGCGCGATGCAGGCGTCACTGCGACGATGATGGGTGCCGACGGGATTGCAACTGATGAGTTTGCCGCTGTCGCTGGGCCTGGTGCGGAAGGCACACTGATGACCTTTGCACCCGACCCGCAAAAGCGCCCAGAAGCCAAGGCCGTCATCGAGAAGTTCACCGCGCGCAATATCAAGCCGGAGGCCTATACGCTTTATGCCTATGCCGCGATGCAGATCATCAAGCAGGCTGCGGAGAAGGCCCAATCACTCGACCCCAAGAAGGTCGCGGAGGTGATGCATTCCGGCGAGGTGTTCAAGACAGTGATCGGCGACCTGTCATATGACAAGAAGGGCGACATCACCCGCCTCGATTACACGATGTACACCTGGAAGAAACAACCCAACGGCAAGATCACCTACGTTGAGAACGAATAGGCAAGGGGCACGCGCCTTGAGCCGAACCAATAACAGGCCTGAGCGGAGCGCACGCCACGTGTGCTCCGTGCGGTTGTGGCGTATTTGGCTTGCGGATTTGGTAACGGCGTTTTCGGGCTTCAGGGCGCTTAGCCACATGCACTGTGAGCCCATTTCTGCACTGGGCACTACGGGTGGATGGGGCGCAAGGGCTGTGTTGTACGCGGCCCTGTTCTTCTTCGCTCCATTGACATGCCCAGCCCTGGCCGATAGTGGCGCACCACGGAGCGATACGAACGCCGCAGCGACCACGCTCGCACCGCTCACCCGACAGTCCGGCGGCGCCAGCTCACCGATCCTTGTCGTGGTCGCCTTGCCGCTGACGGGACCGCGCTACGGCATCGGTGCAGCGTTCCACCAACGGCTTTCGCGCGTCAAATCGGCAATCAATGCCGATGGTGGCGTTGCGCAGCACACCCTAAGCCTGGAAGTCCTCGACGACGCCTGCGACCGGGAAACCGCACGAGCGCTGGCCATGCGTGTTGTCGCGATGACGCCACCACCTGCTGCCGTCATCGGGCATCCTTGCGCGAGCGCAGCGATTACGGCGGCTCCCATCTATCAACACGCTGGCATACTGTTCCTAGCCGCCGGCATGCGCCATCCCCAATTGAGCGAAATGCGCATCGGCCCTCTCGTCTTTCGCGCCGCTGGACGCGATGACCGCCAGGGCACCGACGCTGGCCATCGTCTGCGCACGCTTGCGGGACTCAACGGGGCGAGCCTCATCATCCATGACCGCACGATCCTGGCCCGCTCCCTTGCCAGCGCGGCGCGTCAAGCTGCCAGCAATGATGCGACGACACCACCAGCCGAGCTGGCCATCGTCGCTGGCGAAAACGATTACACCAAGACAATCGAGGAGATCGCTGATCGCAAGCCTGCGGCACTGCTCTTTTGCGGCTTTCCATCGGAGGCAGCGATCATCCTGAGACAATTGCGTGCCCGGGGAATTGACGTTCCCTTTATCGTCAACGACGCGATGGCAACGCCGGAGTTCTTGAACCATGCCGGCGATCTCTTGGCGAGCCATGTCGAAATCATGATGCCGGTTTCGATCAACCGTGAGGCGGCCAACCATGAGGCAACCGGCAGACGTGCAACGTCCGACGCGCTCATCGCCAGTGACGTCGCCGCCGCACTTTCGGTGTGGGCGGATACCGCCACTGACGTCGCCAGCACAGATCCAGCGCAGATCGCACAACGCTTGTCGCTGGCAACCGATCGTCCGGAGGGAATTGGCTTTGACAGTGCCGGAGATGCGATAGCGCCTTCATTCGCTCCCTTCCGGCGACGCAACAATGCTTGGCAGCGTGCCGACCTTCACGATGCGACACTTGGCGCGCCCTCACCCGCATACTCCCGCTCGACAGTTTCGCAACCAGCAGGGCCGTAGCTGCGCCACACACGCGACCTTGGTGATTTCACAAGCGCGAGCGCTGCAGCACATGGAGTCCCAATCCACCTACGGCTTTTGCGCTGCCGCACTTCGTTACGCCGATTTTCAACCATAACCGAGCGCGGTCTTCAGCGACCCTGCGATTGGGCATTGCATTCTGTCAGCAGTGCATCCTCCAGGCGCCGCAGGTCATCGGGAATCATCTCTCCGCGAAGCTCATGTCGTTTGATCTTCTCGCGCACCAGCCGGTAGCACTCACGAGGATCTTCGGTTGCCTCAATATGAGAATTGATCTCAGCGATTTCTTCGATATCTACTTGAGCCATTGCGCCCTCACTCCGTGCCATTACGTCGTATTTCAGTGCTGTTCGTTACATCGAACATTCGCGTTTCCTGGACGTCGCCGTTTCAACGTCTGACTAAGACCTACTCCTGCGCCATGCCACTGCCACCACAGATGCATTCAATCAAACTAGGCAGCATTCATGCATGAACCGCGTTTCTTCTTTCATTGCTGCTAGGACCACCGCACCGGGCAGCGCCTCCATGCACACGAGAAGTTTTTACGGCTCCAGGCATAAGACTCAAGTTAAATAGTTTGATACGAACGCATCTGGAATCAACCCCTGCTTGTCCATCAATCCTAACGTTCTTCAACTCCGGATTTTTGATACATCGCGGTTATGACTTCGTGCGGGAGATGCTCCAGCGCCAACGCCGGGTGCGTCATGTGCCGGTCATCTCAACCAAGCAACATGACAACAAGGAGACCACCCTAGTCCCAGTTCAAAACGATTTGTCCCGTACGAATTGCCGCACGCTTAAGTCGCACTGTTGGGCTGAATGCCCGTCAAACACGGGAAGATGTATTCAAGAATGCTCACTGAAGTTTGGTGAAAGTTGTCGCATCATGTGAGACCCGCAAAGCGATCAAATCTGACGTCGCTCACGCAACAAAGTTCACACCGCACGCTTGCTGCGGCGCATCGTTGCGGTGCATCATTGGAGCGCGCAAGCGATCAATGCCATGAGCGCACGTCATGTGCTAGGGTCCGGCCTCAATAGCAATGAGGCCGGACCCTAAGCATCCTTTATCACCACTCCTGCATCACCCGCACGAGCACCGATGCCCAAAAGCACCTACCGCAACCTCATTACCGACGTGCCGGGCCTGCGGGTCGGCAACGCTCACGATGAGCGCTTGATGTCGGGTGTAACAGTGGTGCTGGGCGAGGCACCATTCGTCGCGGCATTCGATCCGCGCGGCGGCGGCGTTGGTTCGCGCGAAACAGATGCGATGCGACACGAGGGAACCGTCGATGAGGTTCATGGCCTGGTGCTGTCGGGCGGCTCTGCCTTTGGATTGGACGCAGCAGGCGGTGTGCAGGCTTGGCTGCGCGAACAAGGCATCGGCTTTCAGGTGCGCGAGGCCCGCGTGCCCATCGTCCCTGGCGCCATCCTGTTCGATTTACTGAACGGCGGCAACAAGGACTGGGGCCGCAGCCCGCCCTACGCGGACCTTGCCTACACAGCCGCATCACAGGCCACGACGGACTTCGATATTGGCAGCGTCGGCGCCGGCTTTGGTGCCACGACGGCGGTTCTGCGAGGCGGCCTTGGCAGTGCATCGGCATGCCTTGATGACGGCACCGTCGTTGGCGCACTTGTCGCGGTCAATCCGGCCGGATCGGTAAATATCGGCGAGGGCCCGCACTTCTGGGCCGCCCCATTCGAAAGTCAGCACGAATTTGGCGGGCTGGGATGGCCGCGCAGCATAGATGAGAAGGATCGCGCCATCCGATTGAAGGGGGCAGCCGGAGAATCCACCGTGCTCGGCGTGATCGCCACCAGCGCCCGCCTTGACCGGCGCGCCACCTCGCGCCTTGCCATCATGGCGCAGACCGGCCTGGCACGGGCGATCTATCCGGTCCACACGCCCCTCGACGGCGATATCGTCTTTGCCCTTGCCACCGGCCTCACACCGCCGCCCGACGCGATCGCCGGACTTGCACGGCTGGGCAGCGTGGCAGCCGATGTCCTTGCCCGCGCCGTGGCTCGCGCGGTTCATGCCGCCGCTCCAGCTCCGCCGGGCTGGTCGGGACCGCCCGCCTGGATCGAACGATTCGGCAAGGGGTGATCATGACCACCCGCACGGTGACTGTAATCTTGGCCGCACTGGCTCTTTTCCTATCTCTGAGCTGGTGGGCCCGTACCTACCTTGCGACACAACGATGTGAGGCAAAAGGGCTGCTCTATGCGCCGGGTCGAGGCTGCCAGGAGCCTCCCAAAGGCCCGCCCATCTTTATCGAGCGCGGCCTCAAGCGAACCTGAATAACACTGCCTCGCACATCGAAAAATCAGGCAACACATTGTTCCACCAAGAGATTGCCGCGCAATCGCCGCTCCCTCTGACGGATCGTCGCATTCTTTGCCTCCTTACCTTGCCGTGATGTCAGAAGCGGCGTAGAGGAAACCGTGTGGCCACCATGTGATCAGTTTGCGCCAGCCTGCCACTTCACGGCCTGTTGTACAGACTTCGTGCACGCTCCTGATTGCGCCAGCCGGCAAACAAGAAGCGCAAAAATGAACTTTCATGTCTATCTCCCTATCGCTGGAGTCGCCGTCAACGCATTCGCCGTCATCGGCGTGGGTGGCGCGGTCGGCTTTCTGTCCGGTCTGTTCGGCGTGGGCGGCGGCTTCATCATCACACCGTTGATGCTGATGCTCGGCATTCCCACAGCGGTTGCAGTCGCCACCGGCGCCAATCAGGCCACGGCCACCGCCGTATCGGGCTCGATGACCCACTGGCGGCGACGCAATATTGATTTCCGCATCGGCAACGTCCTGCTCGTCTCCGGCATTGCCGGCTCATTTGCGGGAACCAAGCTGGTGGCGATCCTGCGCGCGACCGGCCAGTTCGACGTGTTTCTATCGCTGAGCTACGTCATCCTTCTGGGCTCGCTCGGGTTGCTGATGTTCATCGAAAGCCTGAAGACGATGCGCTCCGCTGCCAAAGCCGGTGGCAGCCTGATCGAACGGCGCCAGCACACGGCCCTCCACCGCCTCCCCTTCAAGCTCCGCTTTCCCCGCTCCAAACTCTATATTTCGGTCATCCCGGTACTTGCTATCGGCGGCTTCATCGGCGTCCTGACCGCCTTGATGGGCGTCGGCGGCGGCTTCGTGCTGGTGCCGGCCATGGTCTATGTGCTGAAGATGCGCACCAACATCGCCATTGGCACATCGCTCTACCAGATCATGTTCGTTGGCGCGTTCACCACCATGACGCAGGCGATGTACCTGCATTCGGTCGACGTGGTGCTGGGCATGCTGCTGATTTCGGCGGGCGTCATTGGCACCCAGATCGGTGCCAAGGCCGGCGCCAACCTCAAGGGCGAACAGCTCCGCTTCATGCTGGCGCTGCTGGTGCTCGCGGTGTGCGGGCGCGTCGCCTTCGATCTCAGTCGCACCCCGACGGAGATCTTCGGATTGTCGGTCGTGCATGCCGCGCCCTGAGCCAAGGGATAGCGCCGCCAACACTGGCATTGGGTACGGACTGAAAAAGCCCGTAATTGCGCATTTTGGGTTGATTGCGCAGG
>JAXGRZ010000004.1:0-27187 GCA_040765305.1 Hyphomicrobiaceae bacterium
AGATCCGCCCTCCCAGCAGCACGCAACGCGCGTCCTCATCATCGGCCGCGCCGCCGTGGCAGCCGTTCGCATCGAGGCAGGACGCTGCATCGGCCCGGTGCTTCCCCCCATCGCACGCCACATCCAGCGCATGGCCCAGACCACCGCTCGTGCCCTCAACCTGCATATGGCGTCGATCGACATCGCGCAAACCGACCAGATCGATAGGGTCGTTGCCGTCGATGCCATGCCTCAGCTGTCGCAGTTCCAGATCCAAACCGGGCTCGTTGCAGCACCGCTGATCGTCGCTGAAGCGGAGATCCAGACCCGCTCTTGGTTGCGCCACCGCAGCGGCAAGCCGGAAGCACCTCGCGCCAAAATCGACAGTGACCAGGATCGGCAATAGTTATCCGATGCTCAAGACGGCCACGACGCATCGAGCCCCAAAAGGTCCAGCCAACTTGAAAGCACCCGAGCCTCATCGAAATGCCGCTCGGCCTTCAACCGGCTCGCACGTGCCATTGATGCAAACTGATCAGGTCGCATCAGCATGCGCGCCATCGCATCTTCCAGCGCCGGCACGTTTGCCTGAGGTACCAGCATGCCGTTGACGCAATCATCGACCGTCTCCCGGCATCCAGGCGTCATTGTCGTGATCACCGGCCGGCCGACGGCGAGCGCCTCCAGCACGGCGCGCGGCATGCCCTCGCCATGCGAGGGATAGACGAACACATGGGATCTTCCGAGCGTCGGGCGCACGTCGGCAAGTGCGCCAAGAAATGTCACGATGCCTGAATAGGGCCTGAGCAGCTCGGTTCTGATCGCTGTGGCGCCCTCGCCTGCCGGTCCTGCGAGCAGGAATTCGGCGCGTGGCGCCCGCGCCTTGAGCCGCCGCGCCGCTTCGCAATAGTCGAGCACACCGCGCGCCTCCTCGAGCGCCGAGATCATCACGAACACCGCCCCAGCCGCGACCGGCGGCAGAGGCTGGGCGGCAAAGGCACCAAGATCGACACCCGCTCCCGGCAGGACCTTGTGATCGAGACCGTGTGGCAGCGCACCAGCAGCCACCAGTTCGCGAAGATCATCGCGATTATGAAATACGGCAAAGTTCGCAATCTTGAGCGCTCGCGCCAGCAGATGCGGGGAGGCGCGAAGCGGATCGAAATCGGCATCCGACGCCGTGCCACCGCGCGCCACAAACCCGTTGAGAAGGGCAATACGCCGACTAACACCTGCGCCGCGCGCGGCCAGCAACGCCAGCGCCATCACGCGCTCGCTCATCGCGATGACAATATCCGGCTTCCAGGTTCGAAACAGCTGGCGAAGCTCGCGCTTCACGCTCCAGTCAGCGAACAGCTGAGGCCCCTTTGGCGTCAGATCGAAGGTTGCCTGCTCTGCTCCCAGCACGAGAAGTTGCGAGGCCTGCTCGGTCGAAAAATCAGGAGCGGCACACAACACGGCGACGCCTTTGGCAACCAGCGTGCGGATCAAGCTGGAGCGAGAACCAAGAAGCGTGCGCGGCGAGCCCGATACGAACGCCACACGTGGGAGCGCCCCGCTCTTTGCTCCCGATGAACTGCCGCTCGTCATGTCAGCACCGCCCCGTCACGTATCTCATGCCTTCGCGCTTATCACTGCCGACAGCCACGATTATCACTGCGTCGAGCTGCGCGCCTGCCCTTCAGGCTTATCCCCCGGCGCGATCCGCCCCGACACCGAACACAGCAAGCCTTGCGAAGACATTGGGCGATTCGGCAAACGCGTCGCCGTCGCCGCAGCTAAAGCTGTGAATAATTGATCCATCTGTCGCGCCAGGGCAACGCAGCACGGTCCACGACGGGCGGCCAACAGTGCCGAACGCGCCCTCATCACGCATTCTTGGCGATGCGATTCATCAATCGATAGCACAGCACAACACCGATCACGCCGAACACAATACCACCGGCCATATTGGCTGCCAGCACACCAGCGGCTCCGGCATATTTCGCACCCAGCGCAACAAATGGAATGGTTCCGATCGTCGCCCGCCCCCAGTTCAGCATGGTCGAGATATGCGCGCGCCGCAGTGTGTTGAAGATGGCATTGGAAACAAACAACGCCCCGAGAAAGGCGAACAGCGGCGCCAACCAGCGACAGAACAGCAAAATGAGCTGTTCGGCATCCCCGCTTGCCAGAAACATGTGGGCCAAAGGTTGCGCCGAAGCCGCCAGCAGCATCCACGCGGCAAACGTGAAGGCGACTGTCACCCACAACGAGAGGGTGAACGCCTCGCGCATACGCTGATAAGCCCCACCACCATAGTTCTGCCCGATGATCGGACCGATCGAACCCGACAGCGTGTAGATCGCCCCAAACGCCACCGGCAGGATGCGGCCAAGGATTGCCCACCCCGCCACTGCGCTATCACCGAACTCGGCCATCGCGCGGGTCACGTAGGCATTCGCGAAAGGCGTGGCAACGTTGGTTAGCACGGCTGGAACCGCAACGACGGCCAGCGCCGTCCCATCCTTGAACATCGACGCTATGCGCACGCGGGCGACGAGCCCATGCACGACAACAACACCGTAAAGACCAATTCCAACGACGACGATGCGCGATAAAGCCGAAGCGATCGCTGCGCCTTCGATACCAAGCTTCAGGCCGAAGATCAAAATCGGATCGAGAATCGCGTTGGTGATCGCCCCGGCCAGCGTGATGTACATGGCGCGCCTTGCATCCCCAATCGAACGCAACACCGCCGAGGACGTCATGCCAAGCGAGAGCAGAGGCAGCGAGGGCACCAAGATCGAAAGGTAGGACGCACCGAGCTGATGGGTGCGCCCCGTTGCACCCAGCAGCGTCAGCAGAGGGCCGATTGCGAGCCAGACGGCAAACGCAAGGATCGACGAGATGACGAACGTCCACGCATGTGAGTTGACCGAGAAGCGGCGCGCACGGCCGCGTTGTCCAGCACCAAGCGCCGGCGCCACCAGCGATGTCGCACCGATCGCCAGTCCGATACCGATCGAGATGGTCAAGAACTGGATTGAGCTGGCATAGCCGACCGCCGCAACGATTGCCTCGTCCCCCAGCCGGCCCAGGAAGAAGATATTGGCAAGGTCGCCAAGAAACACCGCCATCAATCCGACCGCCCCGGTCCCGGTCATGACGAGGATGTGTCGCAGCAGCGAGCCTTCGAGGAACACCGGTTTGGTCGGCGCCTTGCGTGGCCGTCGGACGGGCTTTTCCATGTTGATCGTCCTGATATCCGGCTATCGGCAGCCAAATGCGATGGTGGGGTGCTTGCACCTGTGATGGTCCACACTCCAACGTTGTTCGTTGGATCGTGCCAAAGGGAGACTACAACCGCTTGCGCGACCGGATTGCGGCCGCCAGTGTGCCTTCATCGAGGTAATCAAGTTCCCCTCCGATCGGCACACCTTGCGCCAGCCGCGACACCTCCACACCACTATCTGATAGCTGCTCTGTCAGGTAGTGCGCCGTTGACTGACCTTCAACGGTCGCGTTGAGCGCCAGGAGGACTTCCTTCACCTCGCCTGCGCGAACCCGTTCAACAAGCTGCACGATGTTGAGGCGATCAGGTCCGATGCCATCGAGCGGCGAAAGATGCCCGCCGAGCACATGGTAGAGCGCATTGACGACGCCGGCGCGCTCCAGCGCCCATAGATCGCCGACTTCCTCGACGACCACGATCATGGCGCGATCGCGGCGCGGATCGGCGCAGATCGAGCACGGCGAGAGGGTATCGACGTTGCCGCATTGCGCGCACACGACGATTTTTTCAAGTGCCTCGTTGAGCGCGGCCGCGAGCGGACCCATCAGCTCCTCGCGCCGCTTGATCAGCGCCAGCGCCGCCTTGCGCGCCGAACGCGGACCAAGGCCTGGAAGGCGCGCCAGCAGCTGCACCAGCCGCTCGATCTCCGGTCCTGCGATTTTCTTCGCCATGCTCACGTTGCCATCGTCATTTACAAGGGGAACCGTTCACCAGGGGAGAGGAACCGCGCTTGGTTCATCGGTTCATCTGCCGGGCACCTCATCCCCCGCCTTGCCAGCGCGCCACGGCATCCATCGGCCACACCAGCATGAGGATGTTGAGCGTGAGGTTGTCACGAATCATCACCGCCATGAATATCTCAAAACCGATCCCCAGGGCGATGCTTGCGCCAACCGGCAGGAGCAAAGCGGCACCAAACCCGACCATCATGGCAAAGGTGTCCATCAACGAGTTGACGACACTATCGCCGAAGTAGTCGAGCGAAATGGTTGCCGTGCGGTAGCGGTTGATGACCATCTCGGTGTTCTCGATGATCTCCCAGCCCGCCTCCAGAGCGACGGCAGCTGCAAGCTTGGCCGCCCACGAGGCCCGCGGCAGCAGGTAGGTCAGCACCGCATAGAAGATGAGACCGTGCACAACATGACTGAACGTATACCAGTCGGTCAGATGCTGGGAGTTCTCCGAACTCTTCACGATGCCATGCCAGAGCTTCACGGTTCCGCACTTGCAGATGACAACGCGGCCCATCCAGAGCAGCGCGACAGCCTGCACCAGCATGATCACCCCTGCCAGGAACAGCCAGTGCGCCCGCGCGTCTCTTGCCTGCCCGCGCAGGTTATCTTCCCGCGTCATGCAACCTCCGCCCCGCCAGCGGCGAACACTACGCCAGCCGCCGCGCCTGATCGCACGATAGCGCAAGTCGGCATGCTCATCTCCCTTAGAAGAGTTTCATGCCGGGAGGAATGGGAAGCCCACCAGTCACCGACTGCATCTTCTCCTGCACAGCCGTCTCGACGTGCCCCTTGGCATCCTGCACGGCGGCGATGATCAGATCCTCCAGGATCTCGACCTCGTCCGGCTTCATCAGCGATGGATCGATGTGCACGCGTTTCAAGTCACCCTTGCCGTTGAGCGAGACGGTCACGAGCCCACCGCCCGACTGGCCCGCCACTTCGAGCGCCTCCAGCTCGTCCTGCACCTGGCTCATGCGCGCCTGCATCTCGCGCACCTGCTTCATCATGCCCATCAGATCTTTCATCGTCGAACCTTTATCGATCTCATTGTCGGAACAGCGCAATCACACGAATTGCGCCACGTCGTTTACGCTTCAATCGCGCGCGCGCCAAGGGCGCGACCACCCGTTCATACGAGCGCAGCCTCACCTTACCCCGTCGCGCTATCGTCGCTGTCCTCGCGCGCAATGCGCCGCACCTCGTCGATCGCAGCATCGGGGAACGCCTCCAGCACGACCTTCACCGCAGGATGCGCCTTCAACGACTGGATCTCCGCTTCCATCTGCTCACGGCGAACTTCGCCCAGCGGTCGTTCGCCCATCGCCTTCGACAGCATCACCACCCAGCGCCGGCCGGTCCACCGGTTGAGCTTCTCGCGCAGCTCGTTTGCCAGCTCCTTGGGCGCGCCAGGCAGCAAGAACAGATCGAGCGCACCGGCCACGCGGTCGAACTTGACCAGGCTGACATGCTCTTCCAGGTTCAACGAAAGCCGCGCTTCGCGGTGCTGCTTTGCCAGCGCAACGATGCCTGCGAAACTTTGCGGATCGGCCAGCCCCGATGCAGCGGCAGGAGGCGCGCCACCACCTTCGTAATAGTCGCTGAGATCGGCAGGCCCAGAATCTTCAGCAAAACGATCGGCAAGATCGTCGCTGGCGGCAAGGTCGTCGTCGGCATCAAAGTCGTCGGGCTCGCTCTTGCGCGGTGGCGCCGATGTGGCGGGCTCACGCGCGCCGCCGACCGATCCAGGCGTTGCAACATGTCTCGTTTCGCTGTGCGAGGACGTGCGAACCTCATCCCCGGCGCCTTGTGCGTGTACCGACGCGCCTGCACCGCGCCGCACCGGACCAGCGTTGCCGCCCAGCGACCGGATGATCTCGTCGGGAGACGGGAGATCTGCGGTGTAGCACAGGCGGACCAAAACCATTTCGGCAGCCGCAGCCGGGTTTGGCGCCCGCGCCACCTCATCGAGCCCCTTCAAAAGCATCTGCCAGGCCCGCGACAGAAGCGGCACCGAAAGGTTGTCGGCCAAGTGCCCCGCGCGCCGGCGCTCCTCCGCCGACAGCCCCTCCGTCGCGGCCTCGCCACCAACCGCCTTGATGCGGGTCGCGATATGCACGGCCTCGGCAAGGTCGCCCATCAGTTGCCCAGGATCGGCACCATCACCAATCAGCGCCGCAAACGCGGTCAACGCCGGCCCGGCCTTGCCCGCAAAAACGAGTTCCAACAGATCGAACAGCCGTCCGCGATCAGCCAGGCCCAGCATCGCGCGCACGCCATCTTCGCTGACGTGCCCCTGGCCCATGGCGATCGCCTGATCGAGTATCGACAAACCATCGCGCACCGATCCGCCCGCCGCACGCGCCACAAGGGCCAGTGCGTCGTCATCGGCCTTGGCGCCTTCCTTCTCGACGATACGCTTGAAGTGCGCCACCAGTTCGGGCACATCGACGCGACGCAAATCAAAACGCTGGCAGCGCGACAGCACGGTCACCGGAACCTTGCGAATTTCGGTCGTCGCGAAAATGAACTTCACATGCTCGGGCGGCTCTTCCAATGTCTTCAGGAGCGCATTGAAGGCGCCCTTCGACAGCATGTGAACCTCGTCGATGATGAACACCTTGTAGCGCGCCACCATCGGCTTGTAGCGGGCGCTTTCGATGATCTCTCGGATATTGTCGACGCCGGTGTTGGAGGCGGCGTCCATCTCGATCACGTCGGGATGGCGGCTTTCCATGATTTCCGCGCAATGGGGCCCGAGCGTTGGCATTTCAGTGGTCGGCCCACCCGGTTCGTAATTGAGAGCACGCGCCAGGATCCGCGCCGTCGTCGTCTTGCCGACGCCGCGCACACCGGTCAGCATGTAGCCTTGCGCGATGCGACCCGAGGCAAATGCGTTGCGCAAGGTCGTCACCATCGCCGCCTGGCCGATCAGGTCCTCGAACGAAGACGGGCGATATTTGCGCGCCAGCACGACATAGGGCTTTGCCGCACCCGGATTATCGCCATTGCCGCGACCACCTGCGCCGCCGTCGTTGTCAGATGATTTGGAGGATTCTTTCCTGGCCATATCTGCCAGTTACGACGACTGAGGCGGAGAGTCGATACGCAACCTCGGACGCAGAGAGCATTTTCCCACGAAGTGGACGCCGGTTCGTCGAAGAAACTGCGATGAACCAAAAACTTAGAGCGCGATCCACCCTCAAGGGCCGCACCTAATTGCCACCCCCCAATGCACCCCAATGAGCCAAACGCCAGAAATTACGCGAAAAACCCACTCCCCCGCCCTGAAAGGGCAACGAGCAACGCGAAGCGGCCGCAGGGCCACCCCCGCGCAGCGCGCCGAAGCGCTGTGGCGCTTCGAACAGCACTCGTGAGCGATAAAATGATTAAGGCTGGCGGACGACCCGCGTCCTGATCGTTAGGGCTGCTTCGTTCCCGACCTGACCCGGTTGGCGAGGGATGCGTCCGCCGCCAGCCCACTGGGGGTTATGCCGTCTCCGGAGCCACGATGCAAGCGGCCTCATTGCGAGAAACACGCATCGGACAAGAAAAATGCATGTCAGACCATTGTCTTGATATGTCTGCACGATCCGTGAATCCACAGCCCGCGATCGGGCGCCTCCGACCCGGCACAGGCGGCATGGCCCGAGCCGACCTTCCTTGCCTTCGCCCCGCCCTTGCCGTATCGAGGGCGCACAAAGGCGCCTTGCGCCGGCTGCCGCCCAACAGCCAGCCCAATGGTCCCGTAGCTCAGCTGGATAGAGCATCTGCCTTCTAAGCAGAGGGTCGCAGGTTCGAGTCCTGCCGGGATCGCCATGCCCCGTTTGTCCAGTCCGGACAGATCGGTGACACATTCACGCGCGCCGCTCCTCGAAGACGCCAATGTCGCGACGGGCGACCGCGACTGACTTCAGCACAGCATAGCAGGCGGTGCCTGGAGTAAGCCCTAGCCGCGTCAGCGAACGGCGCGTGATGCGTGCCAGCAGATCGGTATCTCCGCAGCGCACCGAAACATCGACGATGGCACCTTCCTGGGTTCCGATCTGCCGCACGGTTGCGGGCAGGATGTTCAGCGCGCTGGTATCTTCCGGTGGGCGCAGCGCCAGAATGATGTCACGGGCGCGAATGCGCACACGCAACGCCGCCCCAGGTTCGGCCTGGAAGTAGGGCGTAAAGATGCGTCCACCACTGAAAGACAATTCCGTCAACCCGTCCGTGCGATCATGCCTGACAACGCTGGCGACCAGGAACGATCCAGCTTCCTGCCGGCCGAGCACCGGGAATGTATTGGGATCGGCCAGCACCTGCGCAGCCGGGCCATAACGCACAACCTGACCATCAGAAAGCGCGACCAGCGTCGTTGCAAGCCGCGTCACCTCGGGCACGGCATGGCTGACATAGAGGATCGGAATGTCGAGTTCATCGCGCAGCCGCTCAAGGTAGGGCAGGATCTCAGCCTTGCGCGCCTCATCGAGCGCCGCCAGCGGCTCATCCATCAACAGAATGCGCGGATTGCTAAGCAACGCCCGGCCGATCGCGACGCGCTGTTTTTCGCCGCCTGACAGCGTGCCCGGCCGGCGCCCCAGAAGATGCGCGATGCCGAGCAGATCAACGACACGATCAAGACCGCTTGCCAGCCCAGCCATCGGGTTGAACCGCGCACCGAACTGGAGGTTCTGGCGCACGGTGAGATGAGGAAAGAGGCGCGCATCCTGGAACACGTAGCCGACCCGGCGGCTGTGCACCGGAACGTTGATGCCCGCATCGGTATCAAGCAGCTTGTCGCCGTTGACGCGAATGCGCCCGCGCTGCGGCCGCAACAGACCGGCAACCGCGTTGACCACCGTCGTCTTGCCCGCGCCTGAGCGCCCGAACAGCGCGGTGATCCCTGTTGGCGCCGTAAAAGACACATCGACGTTGAAGCCGCCAAACCGGTGAGCAAGCGAGATATCGAGCGTCATTGGCCGGCGATCCTTCTGGCGACGCGTTGCGCCACGAATTCCGACACCAGCAACGCGCCGATCGCAACGCTCACCGAGATCAGCACCAGGCGAAGTGCGGGCCCTTCGCCGCCGGGAACCTGGAGGAAGGAATAGATCGCGGAGGGAACCGTCTGGGTCTGGCCTGGAATGTTGGAGACGAACGTGATCGTCGCGCCGAATTCGCCCATCGCCTTGGCGAACGCGAGGATGGCGCCGGCGAGAACGCCGGGCAGGATCAGCGGCAGCGTCACCAGGAAGAAGGTCCACCAGCGGTTTGCCCCCAAGGTGGCCGCCGCCTGCTCCAGCCTGGGATCGACCGCCTCGATGGCCAGACGGATCGCGCGCACCATCAATGGGAACGCCATCACGCCGGCCGCCACCGCAGCGCCGGTCCACTTGAACGCCAGCACGATGCCAAACCAGGAATCGAGAAGGCTGCCGATCGCACCACGCCGGCCAAGTACGATCAACAGCAGATACCCCGTGACGACCGGCGGCATGATCAGCGGCAGATGGACAATGCCATTGAGCAGTTGCTTGCCAGGAAAGCGCCCGCGCGCCAGCGCCAACGCAACCGCGATGCCGAGCGGTAGAGTAACAAGCGTCGCAACCAGGGAGACCCGCAAGGACAGCGCCAGCGCTGTCCATTCCTCAGGCGAAAGCCAAGCTGTCGTCATGGGCGGGATGCACGCTCAGTTAATTGGCGACCGCCGGTTCGATGACCGAGAAGCCTTCTCGCTCAAAGATATGCTTGGCCTTATTGGTCACCAGGAAGTCGAGAAAGCTCGTTGCGACCGGCTTCTTTTTGCTCTCTGCGACAACCGCTGCGGGATAGATGATCGGCGGGTGGGTCTGCTCGGGGAACATTCCAACCACCGTCACGTTATCTGAAGCCGCCGCATCCGTCGCATAAACGATACCGAAGGGAGCTTCGCCACGCGCAACCAGGGCCAGCGCCGCGCGCACGTTGTCGGATTGGGCCACCTTCGGTGCCACGCCCTGCCACACACCAAGCGAGGTCAGCGCTGCCTTGCCGTAGATACCGGCGGGAACCGAATCGACCATGGCCATTGCGAGCTTGCCGTCCTTGAGCAAACCAGCAAGGTCGAACCCCTGCTTGATCTCGACTTTCTCGGCGCTCTTGCCATGCGCGATGAGGACAATCCGGTTGCGCAGCAGGATACGCCGGCTCGCCGCATCGACGAGGTTGTCCTGCTGAAGCGTATCCATCCATTTGACGTTCGCGGAGATGAAGACATCAGCGGGCGCGCCCTGCTGGATCTGCCGTGCCAGGTTGGAGCTGCCGGCAAACGAGACGCGCACCGTGTTGCCGGACGCTTTGCTCCATTCGGCTGAGATATCATCGAGCGCATTCTTGAGGCTGGCAGCGGCAAAAACGACGATCTCGTCGCCCGCAGCGGCGCGCTTTACAAAAGTGGTGGCGCTGGCGCCGAAAACCAGCGCAGCAACCGCCGCCAGGCGCACCAACTTGCCAAATCCAGTCATCGCGCGTCCCCTTTATCCGATATGTTTCTTGGGGAATAACGACACAGTCTGATGCCTTGCGCAACCGTTAATTTCCGTCAGACATATCGGTCGACGCAGCAATGACCGGAGCAAGCAGACCTTCAAGGCCCTCTATTTCACGTGCCGAGCCTGAACGCGTATTCGCTTCAAGGCGCCGATAGAGCGACAGCACACGCTCCCCAGTAGCCGTCACGGTCGCCCCGCCATGGGAAGCGCCACCGCGCGAACTTTCGACCAATGGCTCGGCAAACATGGTGTTCATCGTGTCGACGAGACCCCAGGCGCGCTTGTAGCTCATGCCAAGCCGCCGCCCCGCCGCGGCAATGGAGCCGGTTTCGGAAATCAGAGTAAGGAGATCCGCCTTGCCCGGCCCGAACATGGAGCCGTTCGAGAAATAGAGGCGAATGCGCAAGCGCGTAGCGTGAGGTGTTGCGTGGAGTTTGGTGGGCATTGGCGCAGTGTCTGAAGATTGGCTTGGCATGACAAGGGCAATTTGGGCCACCCGTTGAGAATTGCAGGGCGCCGGCAAGGCGGCGTGGCAACGTCGTGACGGCGGCGGCGCCAAGGCCCCGCGAACCTCGCCTCATCTGTCGGCAATGCGCCACGTATCGCCGCCAGGCACGCATCTTACGCGGTGCGCTCGCCGAACACATAGCCCGCACCGCGCACCGTGCGGATCGGATCACCCTCGCGGCCACGGATCAGCGCCTTCCGCAGCCGCCCGATATGGACATCCACCGTCCGTTCGTCGACGTAAGCGTCGCGCCCCCAGACCCCATCGAGCAGTTGCCCGCGCGACAGCACCCGTCCCGGGCTCTGCATGAAATATTCCAGCAACCGGAATTCGGTTGGCCCCAGCCGCACCTCACGCTTGCCACGCAGAACACGATGGGCGGCGCGATCGAGCGAGATGTCGGCCACCACCAGCACCTCGGCGATACGCGAGGGCGACGCGCGCCGCAGCAGCGCCTTGACGCGCGCCATCAGCTCGGGCAGCGAGAACGGTTTGACAACGTAATCGTCGGCGCCCGTTGAGAGCCCACGAATCCGGTCCGCCTCTTCGCTGCGCGCGGTCAGCATGATGATCGGAACCTGGCGGGTATCGGTCCGCGCACGCAGGCGGCGGCAGATCTCGATGCCCGATGCGGCCGGCAGCATCCAGTCGAGGATCACCAGATCGGGTTCCTCTTCCGTTACCAGCACCTCGGCATCTTCACCTGTCGCAGCGTGAACGACGTTGTATCCTGCCGCCTCGAGGTTGTAGCGCAGCAGCTCGGCCAGCGCCTCCTCATCCTCGACCACGAGAACCTTGGCCGCCAGCGCGCCGGGTATGACGTCGGTGCGCGCGTCAATCATTGCTTTCCACCAGCATCGTGCTCGTCTCATCGCCCTTGGGACGATCGTCAGAAATGGGCTGGCCGCGCACCAGGTAATGGACGGTTTCGGCAATGTTGGTCGTATGGTCGCCAACGCGCTCCAGGTTCTTGGCCCCGAACAGCAGATGCGTGGAGATGCCGATATTGCGCGGGTCCTCCATCATGTAGGTGAGAAGTTCGCGGAACAGCGAGTTGTACATCGCATCAATCTGCTGATCGTCGCGCCACACCTGGATAGCCCGGTCGGCATCGCGCTCGGCATAGGCATCGAGCACCATCTTCAATTGCTTCAATGCCAGCTCCACCATCCGCTCCAACCCCGAGATGACCGGCTTTGGATGGGCGACTTCCGCAATTGCACTGGCGCGCTTGGCGATGTTCTTGGCGAGGTCCCCGATACGCTCCAGATCGCCGGTGATCCGCAATGCCGTCATCACGTGCCTGAGATCATTGGCCAGCGGCTGACGGCGGGCAATCATCTCGATGACCTGGTTTTCGACATCCTTTTCCAGAACATCGATGGCCCTGTCGGCGGCGATCACCATGTCGGCCTGCCGCGAATCGCGCCGCTGCAGGGCATCGAACGCCTGGCCGAGATTGTGCTCGGCAAGCCCGCCCATCCGGGCGATCTTGGTATCGAGCAGCGCCAGCTCGTCTTCGTAGGATTTGACGGTGTGTTGAGGCATCAAGCCCTCTCCAAATCGTTCAATCGTGACCCATCGGACTGCGGCACGAAACGGCCCGTTATCCAAAGCGTCCGGTGATGTAGTCCTGCGTTCGCTTATCCTGCGGGTTGGTGAAGATATCGCGCGTCGCTCCGAACTCAACGAGCTTACCCAGGTGGAAGAACGCGGTACGCTGTGAAATGCGCGCGGCTTGCTGCATCGAATGCGTGACGATGATCATCGTATAGTTCGATTTGAGCTCCTCCATCAGCTCCTCGACCTTCGCTGTCGCGATCGGATCAAGAGCCGAGCACGGCTCATCCATCAAGATCACCTCCGGCCGCGTGGCGATGGCGCGCGCGATGCACAACCGCTGCTGCTGACCACCCGACAACCCGGTGCCCGGTTCGTGCAGGCGATCGTGAACCTCTTTCAGCAAGCCCGCCTTCTCCAGACACTCCTCGACGAGATCGTCGAGTTCCTTCTTGGAGCGGGTCAAACCGTGGATGCGCGGCCCATAGGCAATATTCTCGTAAATCGACTTGGGAAACGGATTGGGCTTCTGGAACACCATGCCGACGCGAGCACGCAATTCAACGACGTCGAGGTCGGGATCATAGATGTCCTGCCCATCGATCGTGATGTCGCCGCTCACCTTGCAGATCGCTATGGTATCATTCATGCGGTTGATGCAGCGCAGGAACGTCGACTTGCCGCAACCGGACGGGCCGATGAACGCCGTGATCGCATTGCGCGGCACGTCGACATCGACATCGAACAGCGCCTGCTTGTCGCCGTAGTGCACATTCACCTTGCGCGCCACGATCATCGGCGCGAGGTCCGCAACGGCGACCGGCTGGCCTGCAATAACCTGATGGTCCATGATCTCGGTCCTGTTCACCATGTCCTCTCGAATTTCCGGCGCAGATAGACGGCTGCGGCATTCATCACGAAGAGGAACGCCAGCAGGACGATCGTAGCGCCCGCCGTCCGTTCGACAAAGCCGCGCTCTGCCGATGTCGCCCACATGTAGATTTGCACCGGCAGAGCGGTGGCAGGTTCCATCACGGAGCCTGGAATATCGACCACGAACGCCACCATGCCGATCATCAGCAGCGGCGCCGTCTCACCCAGGGCCTGGACCAGCCCGATGATCGTGCCGGTCATGATGCCGGGAAAGGCCAGCGGCAGCACATGATGAAAGAGCGTCTGCATCTTCGAGGCGCCAACCCCAAGCGCCGCTTCGCGGATCGACGGCGGCACGGCCCGGATCGCCGCGCGCGTCGCGATGATCACGGTCGGCAGCGTCATCAGCGCTAAAACGAGACCGCCAACCAGCGATGCCGACCTTGGCAGACCGGCAAAGTTGATGAAGACCGCAAGGCCGAGCAGACCGAAAACGATCGAGGGCACGGCGGCCAGGTTGTTGATGTTGACCTCGATGAGATCGGTCAGGAAATTCTTCGGCGCGAACTCTTCCAGATAGGCCGCCGCGGCAACGCCGATCGGCACGGCCAGCACCATCACCGTCACCATCATGAACAACGATCCGATCAGCGCCACGGCAAGGCCGGAACTTTCCGGCTGGCTCGACGCACCATAGGTGAACAGCCCCGTATTGAAGCGCTTGTGCAGCACACCATCGGCGACGAGCTTGTCGATCCACTGCAACTGGCGATCGTTGAGCTGACGGCGGGCTTCGGGGATCGAGCGATCGATGGCGCCCTTCAGCAGCGAATCGACATTGCCGTGCGCCAAGAGGTCAATCTTGACCGTCTTGCCGATGAGATCGGGGTCGGCCACCACCGTGTCGCGGATCTGCACATCGACCGCGCGCGACAGCAGACCCTTCAGGTCGCGTTTTGTGGCACGGTCGAGCTTGTCGGGGAGCCCCAGGGATTTGGCCATGGCATTGCGCGCCATCGCCGTGTAGTCGGCCAGATTGAAGCGGCTCGTATCGCGCTTGCCATCGGGATCAATCTCAGCCGGGTCGAGATAGACCGGCAGCTCGTAGTTGGACTGAAGGAAGGCCGACCACCCATTCGAAATGATCGAAGCGAACAGCCCGACAAGGAACGACAAGGCAATGGCGAGCGCGATCACACCATAGATCCGGAAGCGTGCTTCGGCGGCATAGCGGACCCTGAGGCGCGCGGGATCATTGAGGCGCGGGAGCGGCGGCGCGGCAGCTGGGGTTGCGGTTGCGTTCGCCGTCATTCGTACTGCTCCCGGTATTTGCGCACGATATAGAGCGCGTAGACATTGAGCGCCAGGGTGAGGACGAACAGCGTCAGGCCGAGCGCGAAGGCAACCAGCGTCTGCGGACTGTCGAACTCGAGGTCGCCGGTCAACTGGCTGACGATCTTGACCGTGATCGTCGTCACCGGCTCGAACGGATTGAGCGTCAGATTGGCGGCGATGCCGGCGGCAAGCACGACGATCATCGTTTCGCCAATGGCGCGCGAAGCGGCCAGCAAAATCGCACCAACGATGCCGGGAAGCGCGGCGGGAAGGATCACCCGCTTGATGGTTTCCGACTGCGTCGCGCCAAGACCATAGGAGCCTTCGCGCAGCGATTGCGGGACCGCAGAAATAATGTCGTCGGACAGCGAAGACACGAACGGAATGATCATCACACCCATGACAATCCCCGCCGTGAGCACGCTGCTGGCGGCGATGTCGAGCCCCACCATCGCACCCAGCCCACGCAACGCGGGGCCAAACGTGATGAGGGCGAAGAAGCCATAAACAATGGTCGGGATTCCGGCGAGCACTTCGAGGGCGGGTTTGGCAAAGTCACGGACCCGCCGGGTTGCGTATTCCGCCATGTAGATGGCCGCGAGCAAACCAATTGGAACGGCCACGAGAAGCGCCACAAAGGAAATAAAGAGCGTACCCCAAAGCAGTGGCAGCAGACCAAACTGCCCCTCATCACCACCCAGCGTGCGGCCAACAGAGGAAAAGCGCGGGTCCCACACCGTGCCGAGGAAGAAATTGGACGGCGAAACCTTCTGGAAGAAATGGATCGTCTCGAACAGCACCGAAAAGATGATGCCAAGCGTCGTCAGGATCGCCACGGTCGAAGCTGCAATCAACAGCCCTAACATCACCTTCTCGACCAGATTGCGTGCCCGCAGGCGTGGGCGGATCGATCTTACGGCAAACGCCAGGCCCGCAATCGACAACAGCCCGGCTATCCCGGCAAGCACCAACCTACTCCAGCGCCGATACGACACAAGGTCGATGGCCGCGTTGAGCGCATAGGCGGGCGGGGGCGAGCCCAGCACCACGCCCTTCTCCTTGAGCAGGCGCTGCGCTTCTTCAACCGGCGTGAAGCCAAGGCGCGCCTTCTTGACAGTCTCAATGGCTGCAGCATCCAGTTTCGGCAAACCCTCAACGATCATCTCCACCTGCCCCATGACGAGGGAGCGCTGCGCTGTGTCGAGCGTTTCAAACGCGGGCGGCAATTGCCGTTCAACCAGATGGGAAAGCACGGTCGGTTCGGATGCACTCCATACCGTGATCAACAAAAGTGCCGGCAGTCCGGCCAGGATCGCACTGAACCAGCCGTAATAGCCGACCTGCGAATGCAGCTTCACCGTCCCACCCGCCTGCGCAGCACGCGCACGCGCAAGCCCGACGAAGAATGCGGCGGTGGCGATGATCACGATCCCGAAAAGAATCGACGTGTAAGGCACAGGCCCCATCCCCTGTCATGGCGAAAGGCGGACGACAAAGCGCAAGCTGCGCCGTCCGCCGAACGCGCCAACCAGAGCATTTTCCGACGAAGTGGACACCGGTTCGTCGAAGAAAATGCGACCAAACAAGAAGCTAGAGCGCTGATCCGATTCTATCGGATCGAAAAGCGCTCTCGTGTTCTGGATCTGACGTTTGATTCCCGGGTGCAAGTCGTCAAACGTCAGTTACTCCAGAACACAAGTCAAAGATATCTAGGGTTCCGGGCTGACGTCTTGGGACCCGACAGGGAACCAAGCGTCAGTGTCGGAACACTAGGTCGCGATCTCCATGATCGCGACCCTTGTCCTGCAAGACCCAATTACATCGTCTTGGCTGAACCAACGTCGCCCTGCAGAGCCTTCAGCTCCTCGGCCGGCAGCGGCACCAGACCATATTCGGCAAGCGGGCCATCCGATCCCAGCATCTTGGTCGAGGTGAAGAAGTCGACGTAATCCTTCAGGCCCGGAACGACACCCATGTGCGCCTTCTTCACATAGAAGAACAGCGGACGCGAAACCGGATACTTGCCCGTTGCAATGGTCTCGACCGAGGGAGCAACGCCCGACATCGTCGCGACCTTCAGCTTATCGGTGTTGTTTTCATAAAACGACAGACCGAACACGCCGACACCCTTCGGGTTCGATTTCAATCGGGCAAGCGTCTCGGTGTAGTCGCCATCGATATCAACCGTACCGCCATCCTTGCGCACCTTGATGCAGCCGTTGTGAACGGCCTTCTTCTTGGCCTTGTCGTCACCCTGCGCCACGGCTTCGAGCAGCTTGTCACCACCAGCGGTCTTGCAACCCGCGGCGAGCACCTTTTCTTCGAAGACCTCACGCGTGCCGTGCTTCTCGCCCGGGATGTAAGCGACGATCGGCCAATCGGGCAACTTGTCATTGACCTGCTTCCAGGTCTTGTTCGGATTGGCGGCGAGCTTGCCGCCGACCGGGATCTGCTCGGCCAGCGCGAGGTAGAGGTCCTTGGGCTCAAGCGCCCAGGGTGCACCGCCAGCGTCGGTGGCAAACACGATGCCATCATAGCCAAAGCGGATCTCCATGATGTCTTTCACGCCGGCTTCGGCGCACGCCTTGACTTCTCCATCCTTGATCTTGCGCGAAGAGTTGGCGATGTCGATCGTCTTCTCGCCAAGCCCCTGGCAGAACTGCTTGAGGCCTGCCGATGAGCCGCCCGACTCAACGACCGGTGTCTTGAACTGGCTGTAGGCTTTGCCAAACTCCTCCGCCACGATGTTGGCGTAGGGCAGCACCGTGGACGAACCGGCAATCTGGACCTGGTCACGCGCCAAAGCTGCATCGACGCTCGCGAAGCTGCCAGCCGCAATAACGGCCGCGGTCAAAGCAAGTGAGGTGGTTTTCACTGTTGATCTCCCTGGATCGAAGTGTACTGGGCGGCCGCATCTCATTCCTTGCCGCCTCAAACGCCGGCGTCATCGACCGGCGCTCCAGGGATAGCGCCGGCAGCTAACAACCTTGTGACACATTAAGATGCTGTTTTTGCTGCGCTTGTTTTGAACGATTGCGGCACAAGTCAAAGCCGTGCTCGCCACTTTCGATGGCTGTGGGCGCGGCCCGCTCTCTCAGAGCCTACATGTCAATTTCGCCCGCCCCATAGCGCGCTGCGTCCACTTGCCTCTTTCGCCTCGTCTGACGATCTTGCGGACTCATTGCTATTGAGGCCGGACCCTAAGGGCCTTTGCGATAGGCGGCGAGGAATGTCGACACGGCAGCTTCGACGACCCTACGGATCTGTTGCGGCGAGGGGGCGCCGGCGAAATTGAACAACATTGGCCGGAAATTCAAGGACACGCAGGAATCGATGAACTGCGCGGCGGCGATTTCCGTATCGTGCGGGCGTAGAACGCCCTTCTCCACCTTGCCATCCAGATAGCTCTTGAGCTTGTTGATCGCGAAGGCTGGCCCCGACTGGTAGAACTTACTGCCCAACCCCGGCATACGATCGGCAATGGCAATCACCGTACGCAGCGGCGAGACGCCTTCCGGCCGACACAAGAAGGTGGCGAACTCCTCGCCAAGCCGCGTGAGTTCCTCGGCGATGTCGGCCGTCTCGTTGAGGTTAAAGATCTGCTCGGCCTGATGGCGCCGCTGCTCCTCGATGATCGCCTCGAACAGGTCTTCCTTGCTCTTGAAGTAGACATAAAGCGTGCCTTTTGAGACCCCCGCCGTGCTCGCGATGGCGCCCATGCTTGCCGCGTCAAACCCGCGTTCGAGAAACACCTGACAGGCGCCATCGATGATCTGGCGCCGCTTGTCGCGGTCCCGACCGTCCGGGGTGCAGAGGCTTTGTTCAAGCACGACCAACATCCTTTCCGCGCACAGGTTGCGCCTGCACGCCCTCCGGCAGCATCGGCAATCACAAAACGTATGACCGAACCGTTCGGTCATTGACATACCTTGCTGATTGTTCTAGGTCAAGAGAAATGACCGAACCGTTCGGTCAATCAGGATTGCTCGATGGGCGTGCCGCCGGACTGGTGGCTATGCGCGTAAACGGATGTAACGATGGAGGCAGTGATGCTCGACGAGCGGACGCCTGACAGCACACCAGCCAATCAGGATGAGGATTACCTCGAAACACCTAGCGAGGCCGCCTTTGACTCCGGTCCGGCCTCAACAACAAAAATCGACACCACCGAAGCAAAGACAGCCGATCCCGCCGCTGATACGCGCCCTGTCTCTGAAGCCAAACGTGATACCCCGCAACCTGAGGCGCCAGAAAACGAAGCCAAAGATTCAGAGAGTTCGTCGCACGCTCGTTCGCCAAAGCGGCTCATCCTCAGTGCACTGGTGATCCTCGCACTCATCGGCGCTGGCATTTATGGTCACTACTGGTGGCAGACGGGGCGCTTCCTGGTGTCGACGGACGACGCCTACGTGGGCGCTCACGGCGCAATCCTGTCGCCCAAGGTCTCCGGCTACATCACGCAAGTCGATGTCACGGACAACTCCGCGGTCAAAGCTGGCGACGTCATCGCACGCATTGACGATGGCGACTACCAGCTTGCCGTGCGCAGTGCGCAAGATCAGGTCGCAACACAAAAGGCGAGCATCGCCCGGTTCGATCGCCAGATCGTCGCCCAGAAGGCCGCCGTGGATCAGGCCAAGGCGGAGCTGCAATCGGCACGAGCCGCCAGAACGCGCACCACCCTCGAACTCAAGCGCCAGCAGGAGCTGGCATCGCGCGATTTCGCCAGTCAGCAGAAACTCGAGCAGGCGCAGGCCGCCTTCGACCAGACCGCAGCGTCGGTCACCTCGGCAACGGCTGGCATCGAAGCGGCGAACGCCAACGTCGAGGTTTTGAAGGCGCAACAGGAGGAGGCGCGGCGCGTGCTCGCGCAATACCAGACCGCTGAAGCCAAGGCGGAGCGCGATTTGAGCTTCACCATCATCCGCGCGCCATTCGATGGCGTGATCGGCAACCGTGCCATGCAGGTCGGCGACTATGTGCAGCCGACCCAGCGCCTGACGAGCCTGGTACCGCTCAGCGCCGTCTATGTGGATGCTAATTTCAAGGAAACGCAACTTGCCGGTCTGAAGCCCGGACAGCCCGTGACGATCAGCGTCGACGCCCTTCCAGAGCGTACATTCGACGGCCGCGTCGTTTCCATCGCACCGGCATCAGGCTCCGTGTTCTCGCTGCTGCCTCCCGACAACGCAACCGGCAACTTCACCAAGATCGTCCAGCGTCTGCCGGTGCGGATCGCCGTTCCAATGAACGTCGCACGCGAGAACGTGCTGAGGCCCGGCATGTCGGTTATTGCCAGCGTCAACACCAAACCCGGCGCCAAGGTTGCCGATCTGGAGATGAACGACACAACCGTCGAACGGGCCGCCGCACGCTAGAGCATTTTCCGACGAAGTGGATACCGGTTCGTCGAAGAGAATGCGACCAAACAAATAACTCGGGCGCCGATCCAGCTCCATCTGATCGAAAAGCGCACGAGCCACGCACTCATTTCGCCGCTCAAACGATAGCGGCGAACAAACGAGATACAGCGTCATGGCCATATCCGCAGCATCGCCAGCCGACGGGGGCGCACCAGCAGCACCCGCGCCTGCGCATGTCGAGGCCGACCACATCAACACCCGCCACCTCATCACCTTCATGCTGATGGTGTTCGGAATGTTCATGGCAATTCTGGACATCCAGATCGTGTCGGCCTCGCTGACCGAAATCCAGGCGGGGCTTTCAGCTTCGTCTGACGAGATCACCTGGGTCCAGACGGCCTACCTCATCGCCGAGGTGGTGATGATCCCTCTGTCGGGCTTCCTGTCGCACGCGCTCGGCACGCGCAATCTGTTTGCGCTTGCAGCCGGCGGCTTCACCGTCGCAAGCCTGATGTGCGGCTTGTCTTCCAACATCGACGAAATGATCATCTGGCGCGTCGTCCAGGGCTTCATCGGCGGCGGCATGATCCCGACAGTGTTCGCCACCGCCTACATCATCTTTCCGCGCTCCAAGATGAGTTTCATATCGCCGCTGATCGGGCTAGTCGCGACGCTGGCGCCGACCATCGGCCCGACGATCGGCGGCTACCTGACCGATGCGCTGTCCTGGCACTGGCTGTTTTTCATCAACGTCATTCCCGGCATCATCGTGACGATCTCGGCGCTCATCCTCATCGACTTTGACGAACCCGACTACACACTCTTTCGCAATTTCGACTGGATCGGCCTGCTGACCATGGCAGGTTTTCTCGGCGCCCTTGAGTATGTGCTGGAGGAGGGGCCACGCAACGATTGGTTCGGCGACACGACGGTGCTGATCACCGCCTGGATCTCGGGGCTATCGGCGCTCGCCTTCTTCTGGCATGTCCTGACGGCCAAGCATCCGATCGTCGACCTTAAGGCCTTCAGCGATCGCAACTTTGCGGTCGGCTGCGCCTTCGCGTTCGTGCTCGGTATTGGGCTTTACGGCCTCACCTACCTTTATCCGGTCTACCTGGGGCGCATTCGTGGCTACGACGCCTTGATGATCGGCGAAACCATGTTCGTCTCGGGCCTGGCGATGTTCTTCACCGCGCCGATCGCCGGTCGCCTCAGTATGAAGGTCGATCTGCGCATCATGTTGATCGCCGGCTTCATCTCGTTCGCCATCGGCACCTGGTGGATGACCTACCTGACCAAGGATTGGGATTTCTGGGAGCTGTTTTGGCCGCAAATCTTTCGTGGCGTCGGCCTCATGATTGCGATGATACCGATCAACAACGTCTCGCTGGGCACGCTACCGCCTGAACTCCTCAAGAATGCGTCGGGCCTTTATAACCTCATGCGCAATCTGGGTGGCGCGGTTGGCCTTGCTGCCCTGACAACGGTGCTCAACAATCGTACCGACCTGCACATCGTGCGCCTTCACGAGGCGATCAATGCGACCCACCAGCCGGCGATCGAGACCATCGACAGTTTGACGCGAAAATTCTCCTCGTTCGGTGGCGATGCCTACGCGATGGCGCTAAAGCAGCTCACCGCCATCGTGCACAAACAGAGCCTGGTCATGGCATTTGCCGATGTCTTCTGGGTTTTGACCTGGATGTTCCTGGGTCTAGCCGTGTTCGCCGTGCTCATGAAGCCCGCCTCCCACGCGCCCCCACCGGACGCTCATTAGAACGGTTCTTTGCGATTAGATCGCACGACGCTCTATCTAGATGGAAGCGCCCAGGCCGCGACTGCGGCCTAAGCGCCAGTGCGCCGCGCCCGCACCAAGCCAGGCCGAAGGCCGGTGCGGCTCGTGAGCGAGCTAGAGCGACGCAATCAGCTTGCCAAGGCGGGCGATGCCTTGCGTGATCTGCGCTTCGCTGGGCAGCGAGTAGCTCAGGCGCATCGTGTTTTTACCCGAGCCGTCGGTGAAGAACGCACCGCCGGGAACGAAGGCAACCTCGGCTTCCACTATGGCGCGCTGCAGGATTTCGGCGCCGTCCATGTGTCGGGGCAATGTCACCCAGATGAACAGGCCACCTTCGGGTGTGGTCCAGGTGACGCCTGCGGGCATGTTGGCCTTGAGGGCTGCGAGCATGGCATCGCGGCGCGCACGATAATGGGCAGCTGCCTTGGCCACTTGCGCGTCGTAGGTCTCGACGGCAAGGCGCTCCATCACCATCTGGTTGATCAGCGAGCAGTTGAGATCGGACGCTTGCTTGATCAGCGTCAACCGGCGCACGACAGATTCGGCCGCACACACCCAGCCAATGCGCAGGCCGGGCGTCAGCGTCTTGGAGAACGTGCCGCAATAGATGACCCGCGAGGCATTGAGATCGCCGCCGTGGCGCTCAACGTCGAGCGCCTGGATCGCCGGCACGCTCTCGCCGGCAAAACGCAGATCAACATAGGCCGTGTCCTCGATGATCGGACAATCAAGCTCCTCAGCCAGTGCAATGAGGCCATGGCGCGCATCCGCCGTCAGCGTCTCGCCGGTCGGGTTGGCGAAATCGGGAACGACGTAGGCGAACTTGACCGAGCCGCCATTGAGCGCGGCAGCCTCGGCGTAGGACGCGGGAGTGCGGTTGCCACTTTCTGGCCGCAGCGTGTCATAGCGCGGCTCATAGGCCGAGAACGCCTGCAACGCACCCAGATAGGTCGGCGCGGTGACAAGCGCGGTGTCGCCTGCCGTGATGAACAGCTTGCCGAGAAATTCGAGCGCCTGCTGGGAGCCCGAGGTCACCAGGATATTGTCGGCCCGCGCCGGCACGCCAAGGCGGCTCATATGCCGGGCGATCCACGCGCGCAGCGGCGGGTAGCCCTCACTGACCGAATATTGCAGGCCTTGCGATGATGCCACCGGATCGGCGAGGATTTGCGCGTAGGCAGCAGCAGCCGCGTCCCTGGGAAACAGGGCAGGATCGGGAATGCCGCCGGCAAACGAGATGATGCCGGGCTTTTCCAGGAGCTTCAAAAGCTCGCGGATCTCGGAAGCACGCATGGCCTCCGCCCGCCTTGCATAGCGCGGCTCGAACATGGATGGACCTCTGACAGGCAAGACGACTGATATGAGCGGTCTGTGGTCGGCTGCCGGCAGCGATGGAGGCAAGGATGACCACAACCGCGCGCCCGGTGCGACGGCAGATATGTCAACGTTGCTGACCCTTTGTCAATCACGAGGAAGCAGTACGGAGCAACTCTTGCGCCCGCTCAGAGTGCCCAACAACAATCGAGCGCGCGTCCTTGATCAGATCCCGCCGCAATGGAATCGGGGTCAGCGCTCTAGCGAAGAGATCGGGTTAACCTGAGCCCGGCGTTTTGGAGCGATCAAAGGCAACGAACAGCTCGTATTCACCCGGCCGCGATCCTTCTGCGATTGGGAAGGTGACCTCACGTACTGCCGAGAAGTAGCCAATCGGGTTATCGAGCGCGACGGCGACGTCGATCTTCATCGCATCGGCGGCGACCTTGGTATTCGACCCGTCGGTGACCGTGACATTGATCGGCAACGTCACCGTACCGTTCTGCCCGCGTGGGCCGAGCAGGACGCGGCCGGAGAACCCGTATTTCACGGTGATGCGGCCAGCATCGATGTGGCACTCGCGCGCGGTCTTGGTGATCTCACCACGATGCATGATGGCAAGACCATCACCGGTCCGCCCAGGTTCATAGAAGGTAATGTTGTTGTCGCCCGGCTTGGCGATCAGGCGTGGACAACCCGGATTGATGCCGCCGGTTACCGTGGGACCAGCCGAAGACCCGTCCGCCTTGGCAGCCGAGAGTAGCTGCTCCTCACTCACCCCACCCGCGGAATCAGCCATATTCGGCTTGGATGAGCCGAACATGCCCCCGCCCAGTCCGGAGGTTATGGAAGACATGCCGCACCCAGCCAGCGCGAGCGAAAGACCACCCGCCAGACCAACAGCAATTGTGCGACGCCTAAGCGCCGCCAAGGATTGCGTCATGACGCCCCAATCCGCATAATCGCGCCAACCGAAGATGGCTCGACAGGCCATAAACCCTCGCCACTTCATGCGCGAGACCTTGATCCAGCCCCCCAAGAGGCGTTCACGCGTGTTCCGACTCAAATTTAGCATCCCCCGAAGGCACCCGCCAAGCCGGGTGCCTCTCGCCCCTGTTGAGAGACGACGTTAACCATAACAAAGGCAACCCCGATCAATGTCCGAGCGCCACGACTGCGAGACAACCCAGGCTTGCTCCACCTCAACCCCCACCAGCCCCACGCGCCCGAAACTGCGCCTGTTGCTGGCCGCTCCACGCGGATTTTGCGCGGGTGTCGACCGGGCCATTCAGATCGTCGAGCTGGCGCTCGCCAATTATGGCTCGCCGGTCTATGTCCGGCACGAGATTGTGCACAATCGGTATGTCGTTGACACCCTCAAGGCGAAAGGCGCCATTTTTGTGGAAGAGCTCGATGAGATCCCTGAAACCAGCCAGCCCGTGATCTTTTCGGCACACGGCGTAGCAAAAGCGGTTCCTGCTGCCGCGAAGGCACGCAACCTGTTTGTACTTGATGCCACGTGCCCACTGGTTTTCAAGGTACATTTCGAGGCACAGCGGCACCACCGCGCAGGCCGGGAAATTGTCCTGATTGGACATGCCGGCCATCCCGAGGTGGACGGAACGATGGGGCAACTGCCCGAGGGGGCAGTGCATCTCATCGAAACGGAAGCAGATGCACGCGCGTTCATGCCGCTGCATCCCGAACAGCTTGCCTATGTCACACAGACGACGCTGTCGCTGGACGATACCGCAGCAATCGTCAAGGTGCTGAAAGAGCGGTTTCCGACGATCGAATCACCGCATAAGGAGGACATCTGCTACGCAACGACCAACCGTCAGAATGCGGTCAAGGCGATCGCCCCGCATGTCGACTACCTCATCGTCGTTGGCGCCCCCAACAGTTCCAATTCGCTGCGTCTGGTCGAAGTCGGCAGGCGCGCGGGATGCGCGCGCTCGCGGTTGATCCAGCGGGCCGATGACATCTCCTGGGAAGATCTGGACGGGGCACGCACGGTCGGTATAACAGCTGGAGCCTCCGCTCCCGAAGTGCTTGTCGACGAGGTGATCGCAGCCCTCAAAACGCGTTACGATGTCACTGTGGACGTGGTCAGCACCGCAGAAGAACGCATTGACTTCAACATCCCGCGCGAGCTGAGACCTCCGGCGGCATGACCCACCAACCCCACCACCATGAAATTTGGGGGACACGACCGATAGACCGCTGATGCTGGCGAATATCCTTCGGCCCACGCCCCGCGATTGCGCAATCACTGCGCATCCCGTAACTGCGCATCAATGTGCCGCAAATCTCAACCCGCCGTTCGCGACCACCCATCCAAGAGAGCCATGGCCGTCTATACCGAAGTCACCGACGAGGACCTGGAGACCTTCATCGCCAATTACGATGTCGGCGAACTCTTGTCGTTCAAGGGGATTGCTGAGGGCGTCGAGAATACCAACTACATTTTGCATACCACCAAGGGTCCGTTCATCCTGACGCTTTATGAAAAGCGCGTCGCACGTGAAGAGCTGCCGTTCTTCCTCGGTCTCATGCAGCATCTGTCACGCCAGGGCGTACCCTGCCCGCTGCCCGTGGCCAATGCCAACGGCGAGGTGTTGGGTGAACTTGCTGGGCGCGCTGCGGCGCTCGTCACGTTCCTTGAGGGCTTTTGGACACGCAAACCGAAAGCGGACCATTGCGCCCAAGTCGGCAAGGCGCTGGCGAAGTTGCATTTGGCAGGGCAGAATTTCCCGATGCACCGGGCGAACGCCCTGGGGCCAGGCGGATGGCGCCCGCTACTGGAACGGTTTCAGGCGCGAGCCGACGCCATTGCACCACAGCTGGCGACCACGATTTCGGATGAGCTCGACCAACTGGCCACGCTTTGGCCCAAGGAGCTGCCGTCGGGCATCATTCATGCAGATCTGTTTCCCGATAACGTCTTTTTCATCGGCGACACGTTGTCGGGACTGATCGACTTTTATTTCGCCTGCAACGACTATCTCGCCTATGATTTGGCGATCTGCCTCAATGCCTGGTGCTTTGAGAAGAATTTTCAACTCAACATGACCAGGAGCCGCGCCCTTTTTCGCGGCTATGAATCGGTGCGACAACTCAGTGCGGCCGAACGCAAAGCGATGCCAGTGCTGGCGCGCGGGGCGGCGCTTCGCTTCCTGCTGACACGCGCCTACGACTGGTTGAACACGCCGGCGGGCGCCATCGTCAAACCACACGATCCGCTCGACTACCTGCGCCGGCTCAGGTTTCACCGCACCATCGCGACAATCGCGGGCTACACCGGCGAGGACGCCTGATGAGCGGTTCACGTAACCCACACGTCGTCATCTACACTGACGGTGCTTGCTCGGGAAACCCGGGACCTGGCGGCTGGGGCGCGATCCTTATTTCCCGACAGCATCGCAAGGAACTGAACGGGGGCGAGGGCGCGACAACCAACAACCGGATGGAACTGTTTGCGGCCATTGCGGCATTGGAGCAGCTGAAGGGCCCGAGCCGCGTCGATCTGCACACCGATAGCGCCTACCTCAAAAATGGAATTACCCAGTGGATCCACGGCTGGAAGCGCAATGGCTGGCGCACCGCAGACCGCAAACCCGTGAAGAATGCGGAGCTATGGCAGCGCCTGGACGAGGCAACCGGGCCCCATCAGATCACATGGCACTGGGTGAAGGGGCACGCGGGCCATCCTGAAAACGAGCGCGCCGACGAGCTTGCGCGCCAGGGAATGGCGCCGTTCCAGCCATGATCACATTGAATTAACTTGTTTTTTTAGTTGTAAACCTTGTTTGGTGTGGACCACACAATGCGACGAATTGTGCGATCGCGACGCCTGAGCCCCATTGGAACCCGTCCCGCAATTGAATAAATTAGCGCCGGAGGCAGATTTTTTTGTAACCCATCTGTCACGACAGCT
>JAXGRZ010000040.1:0-15704 GCA_040765305.1 Hyphomicrobiaceae bacterium
CGACCCTTCGGGCAGGCTGGGTTTGCTTGCCTGGTGCGTTGCGCTCACTTGAAAATCAACCAGATTTCCAGCGATCGCGCGCCTGCCAGACAACCAAACCCAACCTGTCTTGGACCCATTGCTATTGAGGCCGGACCCTAATCCAGTTCACGATAAGCCCGAGGTACGTATCATCGGCGGTCGTAGCGAAACGCCCACACTGCCCCCTCAGCACGCGTTTCGTCGCCTGGCAAGCTGTTGACAAGCTGCCGGATCACGCGGCCGTCGTGAGCTTTCATTTTGCATTTGACCCGATCTATTTAGCTGAGTGCGGACGGCACGCCGGCGCAATTGAGAATAAAGCCAGGAGCGTTGCGCCGTTTATTGCCTACATTTCATACAGAATTCAGATCTGCTTATTTTTTAATCACTTGATATGGGCGGTGGCCTCAAGTTTGTGCGACTGGCCCCCCTTCTCACTGCGCGACCATTGAGGTGAATATAAAAAATAACTTTCTTTCAATGCGTTAGAAGTCCCCCGTTTCGCTAATCCACGTTGGCACATGGCTTGCGATCGTTAACCGTCATGCGGTGCAGCTGCGATGTCAGTAGCCACAATCGGGGGCAGGATGAGCGAAGCAATCGAAAAGCAGCGACTTGTTGTAGTCGGCAACGGCATGGCGCCCGGGCGGGCCATGGAGCGGTTGTTAGAGACCGCACCCAGTCGTTACGACGTCACGATCTTCAACGCCGAGCCGCGGGTCAACTATGACCGCATCATGCTTTCGCCAGTACTCTCGGGAGAAAAGACGTTTGAGGAAATCGTCATCCATGGCGATGGCTGGTACGTGAAGCATGGCGTGACCCTTTATAAGGGCGCCCGTGTCACCGCGATCGATCGCGAAGCGATGACCGTTAGCGCGCAGTTCGTGACGTCGGGCAGCGGACAGGCGGCGCTGCAGCCACCACTCACCGCCGCCTACGACAAGCTCATCATCGCCACTGGCTCGAGCCCGATCATCATTCCCGTGCCCGGTCACGATCTGGCGGGCGTGCTCTCCTATCGCGATCTCGATGATGTCAATGCGATGCTGCTCGCTGCCAAGTCGCGCGGCAACGCCGTCGTCATCGGTGGGGGGCTGCTTGGATTGGAAGCGGCGGCGGGCTTGCAAGAGCAGGGCATGGACGTCACCGTCCTGCACCTCATGCCGACGCTGATGGAGCGCCAGCTCGATGCGGCAGCAGGGCACCTGTTAAAGCGTGCCATTGAGGCGCGTGGCATCAAGGTCATCACGCGCGCCAATACCAAGGCCATCCGTGGCATCGGCAAGGTCCAGGCGATCGAACTGGACGATGGCACCACGCTTCCCGCGGACCTGGTGGTGATGGCGGTTGGTATTCGCCCCAATGCTGGCATCGCCAAGGAGGCCGGCCTTGAGGTGAACCGCGGGATCGTCGTTGACCGCCACATGCGGACCAGCGATCCACAGATCTTCGCGCTCGGCGAATGCGCAGAGGCCACCGGCGAGGTGTACGGCCTTGTCGCTCCCCTTTATGAGATGGCGAACGTCATCGCCGCCCAGCTCACCGGTGATACAACAGCCGCCTTCAAGCCAATGGCAACCGCGACGAAGCTGAAGGTTACCGGCATCAATCTATACTCGGCCGGCGACTTCAACGAGGCCAAGGACCGCGAAGAAATTGTTCTGCGCGATGCAGCGCGCGGCACCTATCGCCGCCTGGTGCTGAAGGACAATCGCATCATTGGTGTGGTCCTTTATGGTGATACCGGCGATGGACCGTGGTTCTTTGATCTGTTGAAGCGCGGTGTTGACGTTGCCGATATGCGCGAGAGCATCATTTTTGGCCAGGGCTACCAGGGCGGAATTCCACTCGATCCGGCCGCCGCCGTCGCAGCATTGCCCGATGATGCAGAAGTTTGTGGCTGCAATGGTGTGTGCAAAGGCAGGATTACCAGCGCAATTGCCGGCCTTGGCCTCAAGAGCCTCGATGAGGTACGCGCCCACACGAAGGCGTCCGCCTCGTGCGGATCGTGCACGGGTCTTGTCGAGCAGATCCTGAAGGCGCAGCTGGGCGATGACTATAACCCTGCCGCAGTCCAGCCGATGTGCCCGTGCACCGACCTCGGTCACGACGAGGTGCGCCGCCTGATCATTGCCACGGCCTTGAAGACCATCCCTGAGGTCATGCAGGAGCTGCAGTGGAAGACCTCGTGCGGATGCGCGAAGTGCCGGCCGGCACTCAATTACTATCTGCTGGCCACCTGGCCTGGCGAATATATCGATGACAGCCAGTCGCGCTTTATCAATGAACGCGTTCACGCCAACATCCAGAAGAATGGCAGCTACTCCGTTGTTCCGCGCATGTGGGGCGGTATGACCAATCCGCGCGAACTGCGCGCGATCGCCGATGTGGCTGAGAAGTTCAACATTCCAGCCGTGAAATGTACCGGTGGACAGCGCATTGATTTACTCGGCGTCAAGAAAGAGGATCTGCCAGCGATCTGGGCCGATCTCAATGCCGTCGGCCTCGTTTCGGGTGCCGCCTATGGCAAGGCGCTGCGCACGGTGAAGACCTGTGTGGGCAGTGAATGGTGCCGGTTCGGCACGCAGGATTCGACCGGGCTTGGCATCAAGCTGGAAAAGTTCTTGTGGGGGGCATGGACGCCGGCAAAGGTCAAGCTCGCGGTATCAGGCTGCCCACGCAACTGCTCGGAAGCGACCTGCAAGGACATCGGCGTCATCTGCGTCGACAGCGGATATGACATCGTCTTTGCCGGCGCCGCGGGCCTCGACATCAAGGGCACCGAAGCGATCGGCCACGTTGCCAGCGAGGATGAGACGATCGAGATCATCGCCGCGCTGGTCCAGCTCTACCGTGAGCAGGGACGATATCTAGAGCGGATCTACAAGTGGGCCAAGCGGGTCGGTGTCGACACGGTGCGCCAACAAGTGTTGGACGACAAGGAGCGCCGCAAAGCGCTCTATGACCGCTTCGTCCTGTCACAGCGGCATGCGCAGACCGATCCATGGGCAGAACGCGTCGCGGGCAAAGAAGCTCACGAGTTCAAGGCGATGTCAATCATTACAGCGGAGGCCGCGGAATGAATGCAGATGTCCGTTCCTGGGTGCATGTCGGAAACATCGACGACATCCCAAGACGCGGCGCACGGTGCGTGCACAATGGTGCAGCGACGATCGCGCTGTTCCGCACTGCCGATGATCGCATCTTCGCATTGGAGGACAAGTGCCCCCACCGCGGTGGCCCTCTCAGCCAAGGCATCGTGCACGATGATGGCGTTACCTGCCCGCTGCATAACTGGGTCATCTCACTCAAATCGGGAACCGCGCAGGGTGCCGATGAAGGGCGTACGAGGACCTATCGCGTGCAGGTCAGGGACGGAAAGATCTTTCTCGATATCTCCTTCAACCAAGCGTCAGGCTGAGTAAACGGGCCAAACAAGAGAGGAACGATCATGTCGTATGTCGCACCACAGGAATTCGCCACCAAGATGATCGACGCGGGCGAATCCAAGATCTTCATGTCGACGAAAGACACACTCATTCGCGCCTACATGGCTGGAGCAATCCTGGCGCTTGCAGCAGCATTCGCCGTCACCATTACCGTCAATACCGGCAACCACCTGATCGGATCACTGCTGTTCCCGGTCGGCTTTTGCATGCTCTATCTGCTCGGCTTCGACTTGCTGACCGGCGTCTTCACGCTGGCGCCGCTGGCAGTGATCGCCAGACGTCCTGGAGTGACGTGGCGTGGTGTGCTGCGCAACTGGGGGCTCGTCTTCGTTGGAAACTTCGCCGGGGCGTTGACGACTGCTGTTCTGATCGCAATCACGCTAACAATGGGCTTCAGTCAGGAACCTAACGCCGTCGGCCAGAAGCTTGGTCTCATCGGTGCGGCGCGCACCATCGGCTACGAAGCGTCAGGAGCTGCCGGCATGCTGACGCTGTTTGTCCGTGCCGTCATGTGCAACTGGATGGTTTCGACAGGTGTCGTTGCGGCAATGATGTCAACCTCTGTGTCGGGCAAGGTGATCGCAATGTGGATGCCGATCCTCGTCTTCTTCTACCTCGGCTTCGAGCACTCCATCGTCAACATGTTCCTGTTCCCGTCGGGCATCATGATGGGCGGCAAGTTTACCTGGATGGACTACCTGCTGTGGAATGAGATTCCGACTGTGGTTGGCAACCTTGTCGGCGGCCTCACCTTCGTCGGCGCCATGATCTACGCGACACACTACAAGACCTCGCCCAGCCGCAAGCCCGCCTACACTTCAAAGTCGGCCCTGGCGGCAGAGTAACCCGGTAATCCCCTCACCACATCGGGATCCGCTCAGTACAGCGGATCCCGACACCCAACGGGAGCATGACGAGGCCGCCATTGCTGAAAGCTCTCCCTGTCGACCAACTCAGCGTGACGATCGGCCAATATTCAACGGCCGGCCGCAAGGCGCTCAACCAGGACTTTCACGGCGCGCTCATTCCCGAGGGCGCGGCGCTGTCTCTCAAGGGCATTGCTGTTGCCATCGCAGACGGCATTTCATCGAGTGATGTCAGCCAGATCGCGGCGGAGACTGCGATCAAGAGCTTCCTCACCGACTATTACTGCACCTGTGATGCCTGGACGGTAAAGTCGGCGGCGCAACGCGTCATCCAGGCAACAAACTCTTGGCTGCACGCCGAGACGCGACGCGGCCGGCTACATGAGGACATGAACCGCGGGTTTGTGTGCACCTTCAGTGCGCTTGTGCTCAAGGGGCGAACAGGCCACCTGTTTCACATCGGCGACAGCCGCGTCTATCGCGTGTCGAATGCAACGCTGGAGCTGTTGAGCGAGGATCACCGCATCACTTTCTCGCCTGGTGAAAGTTATCTCAGCCGCGCGCTCGGTTTGGCGCCAGGCGTTGAGATCGACTATCGCGAGTTCAATCTGCAGCCGGGCCTCACACTCGTCATGACGAGCGATGGGGTGCATAACCACATACCCGAAAGAGAGATTGCGGCGCGGATCAGCACGTCCGATGATCTAGATGCGGCAGCGCAGGCGATCGTGGAGGAAGCCCTTGCGCGCGGCAGCGACGACAATCTTACGATCCAGATTGTTCGCGTCGAAAAACTACCCACACACCAATCTATCGGGGCAATGCGCAGCGCCGATCTGCTGCCGCCGGCCCCGGTGCCACATGTTCCCTCGCAATATGACGGCTACAACATCATGCGCCAGCTGCACGCATCACACCGCAGTTACATCTTCCTTGCTGTTGACATGGAGCGAGGTGAGAAGGTGGCACTCAAGGTGCCATCCACTGATCTGCGTAACGATCTTGATTATCTGCGCCGGTTCGCGATGGAGGAATGGATCGCGCGGCGAATTAATTCGGCGCATGTCCTCAAAGCAGCACCCGTGCACCGGGAACGCAGCACGCTCTATGTCGTCACCGAATATCTGGAGGGCTGCACACTGCGCCAGTGGATGCGTGACCATCCAGATCCGGACCTGGCAACGGTTCGCGCCATCATCGAGCAGATTGCCAAGGGGCTGCGTGCATTTCACCGCAAGGATATGCTGCATCAGGACCTGCGGCCAGAGAACATCATGGTCGACCGTCACGGCACGGTGAAGATCATCGATTTTGGGGCCGTGCGTGTTGCCGGCGCACTGGAAGATGTTCCTGAACTGGACACAGGCGACGTGCTGGGAACGCATCAGTATGCGGCACCAGAATACTTCATCGGCCAGGCGGGCACAGAACTTTCCGATCTCTACTCTCTCGCCACGATTGCCTATGAGATGCTAACCGGCCAGTTGCCCTACGGCGCACGCATGGCGCGGGCTGGGAGTCGTTCAAAACAGGCGCGCGTTGCCTATACGCCAGCTACCGCCTACCGCAACGACATCCCGGACTGGATCGACGGGGCGTTGAGGGTTGCGCTCAATTTTGATCCAGCAAAGCGGCAACAGGCACTTTCCGAATTCGAGCACGATCTGCGCGAACCGCGTGCGGGGTTGAGATCGCGTGGCGGCGCGCCGATAATCGAGCGCAACCCTTTAGCGTTCTGGCAGCTACTGTCACTCTTGCTGGCGCTTCTCGCACTGTGGCTTGCAGCCAGGCCATGATGCACCCATCCACGCAACTAACGTCAATCTCGAACCAGGAAGGAAAGACGCCATGAAGCGCGAAGAGCTTACCGAGAAGATCCTCGACATCAAGCGCGAGAAGGGCTGGAGCTGGGCTTACATCACGACCGAAATCGGCGGTATCAGTCCGGTTCTGGTGATCGGCGCACTGCTGGGTCAGCACCGCCTCGTCAAACCGCTGGCGCGCAAGGCCGCAGCATTGTTCGGGCTCACGCCTTCACAAGAGGCGATGCTCAACGAGATTCCAAACCGCGGCGCGGGCATGGCCATGCCGCCCACCGATCCACTGCTCTACCGGTTCTATGAACTGATCCTGGTCAACGGTCCGGCGATGAAGGCCTTGATCGAGGACGAGTTCGGTGACGGCATTATGTCGGCGATCGATTTTGATATGGAGATCGAGCGCCAGAGCGATGAAAAAGGCGATCGTGTGAAACTGAGCATGTCGGGCAAGTTCCTGCCATTCAAGTACTACGGCGCCGAACAGGGCATCGCGCCCCTTGGTCTCAAAGCTCTCGATGCAGGTTAGGTCGTGTTCGTGTTTCCAAGGAAAAAGAACGCGGTTTAGAGCCGTTCAGACCTAGGGTCCGGACCCTAGCTGGCGTTGGCGAAACACGCGCAACCATCTGCGTTTCGTGGCGCCACGCTAGAGCATTTTCCGACGAAGTGGATACCGGTTCGTCGAAGAAAATGCGACCAAACAAGAAGCTAGAGCGCCGGTTCCGTTCCATCGGATCGAAAAGCGCTCTAGCCAGCTCAGTCCTTGGGAAACTCCAGGCCCATCTCGCGATAGCGCTCGGGATCGTCCTTCCAGGATTCTCGCACCTTGACGAACAAGAACAGATGCGCTTCGCGCTCGATGATGTTCTTGATTTCAGCGCGCGCCGACTGGGAGATCTGCTTGATGGTGTGACCGCCCTTGCCCAGAACGATCGACTTCTGGCTGTCACGCTCAACGAAGATGGTCTGCTCGATGCGCGCCGCACCGTTCTTCAAATCCTTCCAATCGGTTGTCTCGACGGTAATCGCATAGGGCAATTCATCGTGTAGCAAGCGATAGATTTTTTCACGCGTGATTTCTGCGGCCAGCAGGCGCAGTGGCGCATCGGAAATCTCATCTTCGGGGTAATGCCAAGGCCCATGCGGAACATTGGCTGCGAGAAAGCGCTTCAGGTCATCGACGCCCGACCCGGTCTCAGCCGAGATCATGAATGTGTCTAAAAAGGTGAAGCGCTCATTGAGCGCGGACGCCAAAGCGAGCAGCTTTACCTTGTCGGTGATGCGATCAACCTTGTTGAGGATGAGGATCGCCGCACGCTTGGTTTGCGTGAGACGGGCAATGATCCGCTCGACATCCGGCTGAATGCCTTTTGGGGCATCGACCAGGAGCGCAACAAGGTCGCCATCCCCTGCCCTGCCCCAGGCGGCATCGACCATAGCGCGATCGAGCCGCTTTTTTGGATCAAAAATCCCCGGCGTGTCGATGAAGACGAGCTGGCTTGAACCGGTGACAGCAATGCCGCGCACAGGTACGCGCGTGGTCTGAACCTTGTGGCTGACGATCGACACTTTGGCGCCGACAAGCTGGTTCACCAGCGTCGACTTGCCGGCATTGGGCGCGCCGATTATGGCGATGAAACCGCAGCGGCGATCAGCCTCGCCAGGACCTGCCACTTTCGCCGCGCCGGTGCTTGCCAACACCTCGTCTGCTACAGACTTGTTGCCATCCTTACTCACGTTTCGACTTGCTCCAGACACCTTGGCTTTTGAGCATCGCAGCCGCCGCAGCCTGTTCGGCCTGGCGTTTCGATGTCCCCTCCCCTTCAGCCATCAGCCGCCCATCAATGGTGACACGGGTGACAAAACGGGGGGCATGATCGGGACCAGTGCGGCTTTCCTCAGTATAACACGGCAGGGCCAGTCCCTGGCCCTGCGCCCATTCCTGCAACGCGGACTTGGCATCGGCGATGATACCGGCGCCAGCGGATGCGCGCTCCAGGCGCTCGTTCCACAATTCCAGAATAATCTCGCGCGCCCGCTCAAACCCCGTCTCAAGATAGACGGCCGCCAGCACCGCCTCCATAGCGTCGGCCAGGATCGTATGCTTATCGCGCCCGCCACTATCAGCCTCGCTGTCCGACAAGATGAGGCAGGGACCAAGATCTATCGAACGGGCGATGGCGGCGCACGTCTCTCCACGCACCAGGCGATTGAAGGCGCGCGCAAGCTCGCCTTCACGGGCCTTGGGGTGGCGAAAATAAAGTTCGCTAGCGATGGCGAGCGCCAGAACGCGATCGCCGATGAATTCAAGGCGCTCATTATCGGGCCGCTGGCGGCCAGCGCCGCGCACGCTGGCATGGGTCAACGCCTGTTCCAGCAGGTTGCGGTCCTTGAACGTGTGACCCAGCGCTGTTTCCAACCGCCGGATGTGATCAGATCGTCTGGGCATGCGACTTCTTAAATCGTGTCCATGTTCTGCTCTACCACGTCCACAATCCAATCCCTTGTCTTACGCATGTTGTCCACGCTGGAACAGCGCGCGCTTCAAACTCAACATGCTTAGCGCACAAGCTTGAAAAAGCGTGACCAACGCACATCGAATGGCCATGTCCAAGGCCGTGTCCAAGTGAACGCACCAGGTTCGTCGACTGCCGCGGAGAAGAAGATGATCTCGGCCCGGCCGATGAGGTTCTCATAAGGCACGTAACCCACACCCCACTGCGCCCGACTGTCGGTGGAATTGTCGCGGTTATCTCCCATCATGAAATAGTGACCCTCGGGCACCTTGTAAGGACCGACATTATCAAAGGGACCATTGGGTTCGCTATCGAGCACGTGATAAGTGACGCCGTTGGGCAATGTCTCCTTGTAGCGCTTGATGCGCCGGGGCGGCCCCCCGTCTTCGCGCGTGACGAACTCGCCGTCCGCAACGCGCGGCACTTCCTTGCCGTTGATGAACAAGATGCCACCACGCACCACGATCTCGTCGCCCGGCAATCCGATCAAACGTTTGATATAGTCGGTTGAATTGTCACGTGGCAGCTTGAAGACGATGACATCGCCGCGCTTGGGTTGCGCCCCAAATATGCGCCCATTGAACAGATCGAAGCTGCTGGTGAAGGAATATTTCGAATAACCGTAAGATAGCTTTGAGACGAACAGATAGTCGCCGACAAGCAGCGTTTCCTTCATCGACCCGGAAGGAATGTTGAAGGGCTGGTAGAAGAAGACGCGCACGACCATGGCGATCGCCAACGCCTCAATGACGATCTTGATCGTCTCCCACCATCCGCTCGATCGTGCTGCCGACATCTCTAGCGCCCGTATTTCTCAAATCCAAATGGATACGCAATAGCTTGATGCGCACCAGGACATGGCCGCATGTCAGGCGGCCAGGCGCAACAGCGAGCCTTCAGTCCGCACGCGGCGGAACCCTTCATCCGAACACTAAAAACGGATAGGTGTTTGGATTGCCTATAGCGGCTTCGGCGCGGCTGCGCAATTCGTCGGCTGCAATCTGGCGCACCTGCGTTGATCACCTACCACGCCGTAAATATGCGCTAGAGCATTTTCCGACGAAGTGGATACCGGTTCGTCGAAGAAAATGCGACCAAACAAGAACCTAGAGTTCCGATCCGACTCCTTCGGATCGGAACTCTAGGAGCAAATTGTTGCATGTACGGAAAGATTTTTAACCCTGTGCGTTGGTGAGACCCTGTCCAGCCCGCCTGCGACCCTGTAAGGGATCCCTGGCCGGCACCCACCATGGGCATTCAACGAAGATCCGTCGTCGTCGGAATGGCCGATATGATGACGATGGCCTGCGCCAGCGGAAAATCGTCGGTCAACGTCAAATCGATGCGCACTTCCATGCCAGTCGGAGTTAAATCGTGCAGGCGTTGGCGGGCGCCTCCCGTCAGATGCAGCGTCGGGCGCCCGGAGGACAGATTGATAACCCCCATGTCGCGCCAGAAAACCCCCTGACGAAGCCCCGTACCCAGAGCCTTGGAGCAGGCTTCCTTGGCGGCAAAGCGCTTGGCGTAGGACGCCGCGCGGGTCAATGCTCGGCGGTCGGACCGCTGGCGTTCGATGTCGGTGAAGACCCGGTTCAAGAAGCGCTCGCCAAACCGCTCCAGCGTCGTCTCGATCCGCCGGATGTCGATCAGGTCGTTGCCCAGTCCGATGATCATGAATTGGTGCGGGTTTTCGCTTTGGCTGGGGATCTGGCTTCCAGCCCTGCCGCGGCGGTTGCAGCTGGGGGGCGGCCTGATCTGGTCTCGTCCATCAGCTTGCGCATGTGGGCGACAGCCTGGTTGAGGCCGCCGAAAATTGCTTCGCCGACCAAAAAGTGGCCAATGTTGAGTTCGACGATCTGCGGCATCGCAGCGATGGCGGCCACCGTGTTGTAGGTCAGTCCATGGCCGGCATGCACCTCCAGCCCCGCAGCATCCGCCGCACTCGCGGCCTTGGCGAGGCGGCGTACTTCGCCAGCAATAGCCTTGGAGTTTTTCAGCGCCAGTTCGCAGTAGCGGCCGGTGTGCAACTCGACGATATGTGCGCCGACAGCAGCTGAAGCCGCTATCGTTTCGGGATCGGGCTCGATGAACAGCGAGACGCGGATGCCCGCATCCCTCAGCGCCCCGACAATCCGCTTCAATTTGCGCCCGCCGCCAATGACGTTGAGCCCACCTTCGGTGGTGCGCTCCTCGCGCCGCTCAGGCACCAGACAACACGCGTTGGGCAGATGCCGCAACGCGATCGCCGCCATCTCGTCGGTTGCTGCCATCTCCAGGTTGAGCGGTCGCGTCAACTCGCGCTTCAGGCGCGAGATATCATCATCGGAGATATGGCGGCGATCTTCGCGCAAATGCGCCGTGATGCCATCAGCACCAGCAGCCACGGCCTGGTGAGCTGCGCGCAAGGGATCGGGATGATTGCCTCCACGCGCATTTCGGATCGTCGCGACATGGTCGATATTGACGCCCAGGCGCAAGACGCGCGCCCCAGTTTTTTCACGCATGAGTTTCAGCCAGCTCTGCATGCTCGAATGTGCCGATTGCAGCAGGCGGCGGATACAGGCGGTTCGAGCGCCGCGCCTGCACGACCCGGACCGCCGCGCGCATCATATAATAGATCAGCAGGCCAGCGGCGAGACCTATCGGCAGGCTGCCGGCGAGCATCGGCTTGAAGATCGGCCAGACGAAAGCCGCAGCGGCGGCGACCAGTTCGGGTGATTGGCCCAACGCCGCATCCAAAAGCACGATGATACGCGAATGCAAATCACCCACACTGGCCAGCGAGCTCTCGCCGATCATATGGGCTCCGGCAACATAAGTCGCAGCCCAGATGACTGGCCAGCTCAGCGGATTGCCGAAAAAGGTTGCAAGGATTGCGGCAGGAATGTTGGCGCGTAATGTCAGAGCCAGCATGGCGGCCAACACGATCTGCCCGCCAATCAGCGGGGTGCAGGCGGCAAACACGCCCGCGGCACAACCCAGTGCGAGACTGTGCGGATTGGCGCGCAGACGAACGATCCTGATGAGCACGTAGCGCAGCGAGCGCGACCAGCTCCGGCGCGGCCACAGCCACACTCTTATTCGCTCTGTAAATCCCGGCCGCTGGCGCCGCTGAAACAGCATGTGAGTCCTAACCTCATCCAGTTGCGCGCTCTGGTCTTGATCGCGAATTCCACCAGATCCTTAATTGGGATCCAGATTCAAAGGCCTACCTGACTCGAGCGAGCGCCGCATTGACGATCCAGCTCTTCCCACAGCACTATACCGGCTGGCAAAAGCGGCGCGAATTTGCCTCTCGGTTCTTTCCCCCTTTGCTTTGAGGATCGCAACGCGGCAGTCGGTCGCCGCGAGGGCGCACTCGGGTTAACACCTTGCCTTTGCAGCAAAAGGCTGGCTCTTCGATCCAAAGGCTAGAGCATTTTCCGACGAAGTGGATACCGGTTCGCCCTAAGAAAATGCGACCAAACCATAGAGCTAGAGCGCCGGTTCCGTTCCATCGGATCGAAAAGTGCTCTAGCAGGCAGGTTAGCATAACTATCTGGCCGCTGAGGATGGGCAAAATCTGCGCCCATTGGCCAATGCGCCTTTTCAGGAGGCCGCATCTTCCGACGAATTGGCGCCGGTTCGCCGTAGAAAAAGCAAACAGACAAAATGCTCTACGCGACCCGACGCATCACCAATGACGCATTGGTGCCACCAAAGCCAAACGAATTGGAGAGCACCGTATTGATCTCAGCGGCAACCGCCTTGTACGGCACCAAATCAATCGAGGTTTCCACCGAAGGATTGTCGAGATTGAGCGTTGGCGGGGCGATGTTGTCGCGCATAGCGAGGAGGGAGAAGATCGCCTCGACCGCGCCGGCGGCGCCCAGAAGATGACCGATTGCCGATTTGGTCGACGACATCTTGAGCTTGCCCGTTGCGTTACCGAACAAACGCTCGACCGCACCCAGTTCGATTTCATCTCCCATCGGCGTCGAAGTGCCGTGGGCGTTGATGTAATCGATCTCACTGGTCGCGACGCCCGCACGTTTGAGGGCAGCGCGCATGCAGCGATAGGCGCCATCGCCGGACTCCTCGGGCGCCGTGATGTGATAGGCATCGCCCGACATGCCATAGCCGATGACCTCGCCATAGATCTTGGCGCCACGCGCTTTGGCGTGCTCATATTCTTCCAAGACGACGACGCCGGCACCTTCGCCCATGACGAACCCATCACGGTCCTTGTCGTAGGGGCGCGACGCCTTCTCGGGCGTGTCGTTGAAGCCTGTCGAAAGCGCCCGGCAAGCGATGAAACCCGCCATGCCAATGCGGCAGATCGGACTTTCCGTGCCGCCGGCAACCATCACCTCGGCATCCCCCAGTGCAACAAGGCGCGCCGCATCGCCAATCGCATGCGTGCCCGTGGCGCACGCCGTGACAACGGCATGATTGGGGCCCTTGAGGCCGTGCTTGATGGAGACATAGCCGGCGGCAAGATTGATCAGGCGCCCTGGAATGAAGAACGGAGAAATGCGGCGCGGGCCCTTGTCACGCAACAACAGTGAGGTATCGGCAATGCCCGAAAGACCGCCGATGCCCGAGCCGATCAGAACGCCCGTCGTCTCCTGCTTTTCCCTGGTGTCGGCCTTGAAGCCGGAATCAGCCAATGCCTGGTCGGCAGCAGCGACTGCATAGATGATGTAGTCGTCGACCTTGCGCTGTTCCTTGGGTTCCAGCCAGTCGTCGGCATTGAATAGACCATCGGCGGTGGCCCCGCGCGGAACGAAGTTGGCAATCTGACAGCTCAGATCCGAAGCATCGAACTTATCGATGCGCTTGGCGCCGCTCTTGCCTTCGAGCAGCCGCTTCCAGACGGCCTCCACCCCGCAGCCCAACGGTGTGACCAGACCCAGACCTGTGACGACGACACGGCGCATGATTATGATCCTCGCACGTTGACGAAGAGCTGTGAGTGCGCTTTTCGATCCGCTGGAATCGGATCTGCGTTATGAGCTCTTCGGTTTGTCGCATTTTCTAACCCGTGTTCATGTTTCATGGAAACACAAACACGATCTAGTTCTTTGACTTGAGCATGTTTTTCACGGCTCTACCGCACACACCTCAGCTCAACATGCTCTAGGGCGAACAGGTGTTCACTTTATCGGAAAATGCGGATCCTTGGTTTGGCGCATTTTCGTCGACGAACCGGAATCCACTTCGTCGGAAAATGCGCCTAATCAGACCCTGACAGAGATTCGCCGGCAGTGCATGGAACCACGAAGGCTCCCGTACCACCGGCGCGTTTGGCTCTCGCGATGTCGAAGAAAAAGCTCGCATCACCATTGCGCGACGCGGGCCCTATCATGGTGATGCACGGGAGAAATATGTCCGCGCCGTTCGAGAGAGCCTCCGCGATCCGGCGGCAGGGTGCCGCCGGATCCGGTGTCGGTCGTGAACCCGGATATCAAGCGGCCGAAGCGTTCTTTTCGAGGAATTTCACAGCATCGCCGACGGTCAGGATGTGCTCGGCAGCGTCGTCGGGGATCTCGCACCCGAACTCCTCCTCGAACGCCATCACCAATTCGACAGTATCCAAGCTGTCAGCGCCCAAGTCATCAATGAAGCTGGCGTTTTCGGTGACCTTCTCGGCCTCCACACCCAGGTGCTCCACGACGATCTTCTTCACGCGCTCAGCAACATCACTCATCGTCTTCCCTCGCGTCCTTAAGCTCTATTGTGGTCCGTTTTTCTCGGTATCCACCGATTCATGTTCAGTGCCGGTATCTGTGCCGGTGTCTCACTCCCGGGGTCCGCTTCCCGACAACCCCGGCATCGATGGCATCGAATGTCCGATGGATTGGCGGTACACGAGTCCTGGGCCAGAGGCATCGGCTGAGCCCTTGGTCGCTGGGTTTTTCCCCAGTTTCCGCAGCCGAAAACCAGCGGCTCGTTAACACACTTCCCGGCCCTTGACTAGCTCCTGTGCACTGTGGTCTGAGCCGCCGGCAAACCTCGATTTTGTGTTGCGATGCACCGATCTGATGCTGTTTGCTCGAAATTGTCGAGCCCGCGCTGCCAGATCGGCCCTCGCGACGCAAGAAAGGAGGCTAGATCATCGCCATGCCGCCGTTGACGTGCAATGTCTGGCCGGTGACATATCCCCCCTCATTACTCGCCAGATAAAGAGCGGCTGCGGCGATATCGTCGGGAGCGCCAAAACGCTGGGCAGGGATCATCTTGGCAATGTCCTCGGTCTGCTTATCGTTCAAGACGTCCGTCATCGCGGTCTTGATGAAGCCCGGCGCAATGCAATTGGCCGTGATGCCGCGCGAGGCGATTTCACGAGCCAGCGATTTCGTCATACCAATCATGCCGGCCTTGGAGGCGGCATAGTTACCCTGCCCGGGATTACCGAACACGCCTGAGACGGAAGAAATGTTGACGATCCGCCCATAGCCCGTCTTCGTCCGCATCATGTGGCGTGCAGCGGCACGGCACAGCATGAAAGTCGATGTAAGATTGACGGCAATGACATCGTCCCATTGCTCGTCCTTCATCACCATGAACAGGTTGTCCTTGGTCAACCCGGCGTTGTTGACGAGGATGTCGAGACGCCCGCCCAGCGCCTTGATGGCCTCATCGATGAGCTTTGCGACGGCGGCGCGATCGGCAAGATCACACGGCACGACGACGACGCGCTCGCCAAGCTCCTTGGCCAGTGTTTCGAGTTTTTCGGCCTGGCGCCCGGAGATAGCAACGGTTGCGCCAGCCTTGTGGAAGATGCGGGCGATGGCACCGCCGATGCCACCTGTGGCACCAGTCACGAGCGCGGTCTTGCCGGTCAGATCAAACATGTCGCAAGGTTCCTGATTGGAAGCGGAAAATCTGACGCTTTGTGCGCGAGCAACCGGCCAGCGTCAAGCAACGACCACGCCAGACAAGGTTAACGGTACGGGCGCAGCTGCCTTAGCGTTGGACCCTAGGGTCCGGCCTCAATAGCAATGAGTCCGCAAGATCGTCAGACGAGGCGAAAGAGGCAAGTGGACGCAG
>JAXGRZ010000041.1:0-15543 GCA_040765305.1 Hyphomicrobiaceae bacterium
AACGCTGGCTACGCGATCACCCTGCGCCTCAAGGACAATCTGTCCGATGAGGTGGACCAGAACAGCGATGATGGCGAATCTGGGTTTGTCGTCTGGGAGTCCTATTGGTTCTTGGAAAGCGAACGCCTTGGCAAGCTGTCGATGGGGCAAGTCTCGCGCGTGTCCGATACTGCACCTGAAAGCGATCTATCCGAAACCGGTGTTGCCGGTTACGCCGGCGTGCAGGACATGGGCGGCGGCTTCCTGATCCGGCGCAAAGATGGAGTTCTGTCTGGTATCACGCTTGGTGATGTCTACAGTCACCTCAACGGTGATACCGCCAACGTCGTTCGCTACGATACATCGGTGATCGCCGGCTTTGTCCTCTCCGCAAGCTATGGCGAGGACGACATGTGGGATGTCGGCGCCAGGTATGACGGCTCGTTTGGCGGCATCAGACTTTCCGCTGCGATTGCCTACACGCACGATGCTGACGAGAACGGTCTTGATGGCAGTGGTGGCGATCCCAGCAAGATCATCGTTGGATCGGCCGCAATTGTGCACGAGCCCTCCGGCCTCAACGCGCTTATTTCGACTGGCCAGCGCAACCTTGATGATCCAGGCTTTGCTGATGCGAAATTTATCTATGCCAAGCTTGGCTGGATCGCCAAGCTGAACGGCCTTGGCCCGACTGCGTTCTATGGCGAATATGGCCGCTTCAGCGATTTCCTGTCCAACGCCGAAGCGGGCCCGGCCGCTTTCAATTTAGGCGCTGCTGGCGACACGATCACGGGCAGTACCGCGCAGGTCTGGGGCTTTGGCGTCGTCCAGCACATCGAGGCGGCGGCGATGTCGCTTTACATTGGCTACCGCCACCACGACTTTGATTTCGATCTTGTCGACGGTGGTGGCGCTCACCTGGCAACGCCCGCGCTGGAGAACTTCCAGTCGATTGTTGTGGGGTCGAAGATCTCATTTTGAGCCGTGTCGTGTTACGGCACAAGCTCGGGTTCGCAAGCATCCTCCCGGCTTGCGAACCCATTTCTCCAGTCAAGCTGCGATTGGTGACGTCGCTTCACGCCACGCATGCGAGCGTCAGGCAAACGAACGTCCGACAAGCCAACGTCACACCGCCTGGAGCGTTGCAATTCATGCGGAATTGCGATCTTCGCGCATCATGTCGGCGACTTTCTCGCCGATCATGATGGCCGGCGCATTGGTGTTGCCCGAGACAATCTTGGGCATGATCGAGCAATCTGCGACGCGCAGCCCATGAACGCCACGTACGCGCAGGCGCGGATCGACGACCGCGCGCGCGTCAACGCCCATTCGGCACGTGCCGGCGGGATGATAGATCGTCGTCGACCAGTTGCGCGCCCAATCCAGCAATGCTTCATCGCTTTCCACCTGCGGGCCAGGCCTGAACCGCTCGGAGATCTTGTCTTTCAAAGGCTGATGCTGCGAAATCCGAATGGCAATGCGGATGCCCTCGACGATGGTGCGCTGATCGGTCAGTGTCGATAGGTAGTTGGGATGGATTGTCGGGTAGGTCAGCGGATCGGGGCCCTTGATGCGGATCTCACCACGGCTTTCAGGGCGCAACTGGCAGACGGAAGCGGTGAACGCCGAGAATGGGTGCACGCCTTCGCCGGGGCTATCGGCCGACCAGGGCTGGATATGGAATTGGATGTCGGGTGTCGCAACGGTATCGTTGGTGCGCATGAAGCCGGTTGCGAGGCTCGCCGCCATGGTCATCGGACCTTTGCGGAACAGCACGTAGCGCAGACCAATCCTGGCCTGGTCGAAAAGGCTGCGCACCTCATCGTTGAGGGTTGGTTCGTTGCATTTGAAGACCAGGCGGGCCTGCAGATGGTCCTGAAGGTTCTTGCCGACGTCTGGAGACTCGATGAGCGGGGTGATGCCCTCACTGCGCAACTCGTCTCCCGCGCCGATCCCCGAGTACATCAGGATCTGTGGTGAACCGATGGCGCCCGCCGAGAGCACGATCTCGCGACGTGCCTTTATGGTCTGGTCGCGGCCGTTCTTGTGGATCACGACGCCAGCGGCACGTTTGTTCTCGATGGTGATGCGCTTGGTTTGCGCGTGCGTGATGATGGTGAGGTTTCCGCGCCCCTTGATCGGGTGAAGGTAGGCCACCGCCGAGCTGCAGCGGCGTCCGCGCCGCGTGGTCAATTGGAAATAGCCAACGCCTTCCTGGTTGGGGCCGTTGCAGTCGGGGTTGAAGGGGTATCCGGCACGCTGCGCGGCCTCGACCCAGGCGTCGCAGATCGGGCGGCTGAGGCGCATGTTGGAAACCGAGAGCGGGCCGCCGACGCCGTGGTAGTCGCTTGGCCCGCGCTCTTGATCCTCCGCACGCTTGAAGTAGGGGAGTACCTCGTCCCAGCCCCAGCCGGCGTTGCCCATTTGCCGCCAGCCGTCGTAGTCCTGAGGCTGGCCGCGGACATACAACAGACCGTTGAGCGAACTTGACCCCCCCAGCACCTTGCCGCGCGGCCAATCGAGGCGCCGGCCATTGAGACCTGGATCGGGTTCAGTTTGGTAGCACCAGTCGACACTTGGATTGTGCATGGTCTTGAAGTAGCCGACCGGTACGTGAATCCACGGGTTCCAGTCGCGCCCGCCGGCCTCGACAAGGGCGACGCGAACGGCGGGATCAGCACTCAGGCGGTTGGCGATCACGCAGCCCGCAGATCCTGCGCCGACGATCACATAGTCGAACTCGCCTAGGGCTTCGGGCATGGGATCACCTTCATTCAGTCCTGCTCCAGCGTCTACTTGAGGACACGCGGCAACCAGAGTGCGATCTCAGGGAATGCGAGCAGCAACCCCAGGCCGATCAGTTGCAGCACCATGAACTGCAGCATGCCCCGATAGATGTCGCCCAACTCCCATGATGGGACGACCCCTTTGAGGAAGTAGGCCGAGAGCGCGACGGGGGGTGACAGCCACGCGGTCTGCAGGCACACCGCAACCAGCATCGCGAACCAGACCAGATCGATACCGAGCTTTTGCACCAGCGGCAGCATGATCGGTACGACGATGAGCACGATCGGCACCCACTCCAGCGGCCAGCCGAGCACGAAGATGAGAGCCAGGATGAGGATCAGCATGACCGTTGGCGGGAATGGCAGGGAGACGAGCCATTCAGCGATCATGTTGGCGGTGCCCAGGCGAGCGAATACGGCGCCGAAATAGTTCGATGCGGCGACCAGCAGCAAGATCATGCTGGATACCTGCAACGTGGAGAATGTTGCGCGGCGGAACCGTTTCCAATCCATGGTTCCCGTCGCAACGGTGAGCAGCAGCACGACGAATGAGCCGACGGCGCCGGCGTCGGTCGGTGTTGCGATGCCGGCGAGGATGACGCCGAGCGTGGCCAGAATGACGACGACCACCGGCAGCACGCCAAGCGAGAGTTCCTTGAGCACGACGAGCTTGTTGGGCGGCAGGTCCTCGGGGGGCAAAGGTGGCCCGAGCGCGGGATTGAGTTGGCAGCGAATGAGGCAATAGCCGATGTAGAGAGATGACAGCATGACGCCCGGCAGCACCGCGGCCATGAATAGCTCGGTCGCCGGTACGCCGATTACGGGGCCCATCACGATCAGCATGACGGACGGCGGAATGAGAATGCCGAGCGTGCCGCCAGCGGTGATGGCGCCTGCGGCCAGGCGCACGTCATAGCCCGAACGGATGATCGAGGGTGCGGCCATGACGCCAAGCAGCGTCACCGAGGAGCCGACGATGCCGGTGGCTGCGGCGAAGATGGTGGCGGTTACCAGGATGGCGAGATAGAGCGAGCCGCGCAGTTTGCCCAGCAACTGCTGCACGCCGCGAAATAGCCGCTCCATCAGCCCCGATTGTTCGAGCAGGTAGCCCATGAACAAGAAGAAGGGCACGGAGGCGAGCGAGGTCTCCTTCATGACCGAGAAGAACTGCAGCGTCATCAGGTAGATCGCGACCTTGCCGAGCGCCAGCCAGCCGACACCGAGCGCGACGGCGATCAACGTGAACGAGATCGGGAAGCCGATGAAGATGGCGCTGAACAGGATGACCAGGGAGATCAATCCCAGGACTTCGTTGGAAATGCCGAGCAACTCAAGCACTGGGTGGCTCCTCGAGTTCGCCGTCGGAAGGGGCAGGATTGTGCCGTGGAATTTGTTCGCCCGTGCGCCAGGCATGTAGGGAGCGCAAAAGCTCGGCCAAGCCCTGGATTATGAGCAGCACGCAGCTCAGCGGCAGGACGGCCTTCAGCGGCCAGATCGGCGGCAGCCAGGGCGAAGTGACACTGCGCTCGCCGCGCATGTAGGAGACCAGGAAATAGTCCCAGGTCACGAACAGGAAGATGATCAGCGGCGGAAAGAAGAAGACGAGGTAGCAGATCGTATCGACCATGCCTTGGCGTTGCGGCGACCAGTAGGCATAAAAGCTGTCGGTGCGGATATGGCCGTTGCGCTGCAGCGTATAGGCGGCACCAAGCATGAAGAAGGTGCCATAGGTGATGAACGTGACGTCATAGGCCCAGATGGTCGGGGCGTTGAAGAAGTAGCGTGCCACGACCTCGTAAACGAGGGCGAGCACCATCGGCAGGATAAGCCAGCTGACGATCGAGCCTGACCACAGGGCCACCTTGTCGATGTTCTGGACCAATCGTATGAGGCCGGCCGACGAACCGGATGGCGAATTGGATTGCATGTATCCCTCCTCGACCAGTCAATCTGGCAGGATCGGCGCGACGGTCATCAATGGCTGGGCACGTGGCGCGAACTGGCCAGGCCACATAAGCTGCCCCGCGCAGATAAGCTGACCCGTGCACACTGGCACCAGTCGATCTGGTGCCAGTGGTCTTTCTTTTCCGGGTCGCAACCCGAAGGGGCTACTTCTGCAGGGCAGCGTTGCCGAGACCGGAGTAAAGGTCGAGAATCTTCGTCCAGTAGGGCACCGTCGTCTTGGCGAATTCACGCTGGCTGTCGAGCACCTCCTTGAAGAAGGCATCCTTGGCTGCATAGCGATCCAGAACGACGTTGGTGGCCTTCACGAACGCAGGATAGAAATCCTTGGGCGTGTCGCGAATTTCGACACCGAACTTCTCGCGCAGTTCAACGATGGCCTGTGCGTTGCGCCACACATTGAACGTGTAGGTTTCGCCAATGCTGGCCAGTGACGCCGTTTCCAAAATGGCCTTCTGGTCAGCGGGAAGCTTGTCGTACCAGGTCTTGTTCCAGAGAATCTCGCCGACGTCGGTCGATTGGTGGAGGCCCTGGAGGTAGTAGTTCTTCCAGATGGTGTGCAGGCCCAGGTTGCGGTCGTCGGCCGGCCCGATCCATTCGGCGGCATCGATCGTTCCGCGCTGGGCGGCTGGCACGATCTCGCCTCCTGGCATGGCGACGGCGGCAATGCCCATCTCCTTGAAGATCTCACCGGTGATGCCGGGTGGCGAGCGGTACTTCATGGTCTTGAAGTCCTCAACGTCCTTGATTGGCCGTTTGAACCAGCCAAGCGGATCAGGTCCCATCGGCTGCACCATCTGGGCAACGACATCGAGCTTCAGGACATCGTTGTAGAGCTTGGTGAGCAGCTTGTTACCACCACCTTCATAGAGCCAGGCGACGTGCGAGAGCTGATCGAGACCGGCGCCGGCGCCGGCCATCGGATTTGAGAACAAGCCAGCGGCGGGATGTTTGCCGGACCAGTAGTGCGTCCAGGCATAGCCGGCCTCGATGATCCCTTTGTCGACGGCATCGAGGATTTCGAAGGCCGGTACGATGGCGCCATCGGGTAGAACCTCGATCTTGATCTTGCCGGCAGACATGCGCTCCACGCGGTCGGCATACCGTTTCAGCAACTCGAAATAGATCGAGGCGCTGGGCACCGCGGTTTGCATCCTGATCTTCTGCTGCGCGAATGCACCGGTTGAGACGCCGAGCGTCACGAGCGCAACGGCCAGCGACGTCAATATTCTTCCTATCATGCGGGTTTCCTCCTTGAGATGCCGGCTTTTTTTGGGGTCTGTAGGTCAGCTGCGGACGCTAACGCGTTTGGGCTGGTTGTTTTGTGCCGGTTGTATTGAGTTGCCTCGTTGCCGCCTGCGCGCGGCTCGACTTTTCCCTTGGCTAGCGACACACGTGAGGTGTGTCGAAGTATCCAAAACACAGGCAGGAGACGGCGACGACGTCGGCTGCCAGAGGCTCATAACCAAACAAATTATTATTGAGTAAGACGATATATTCCATTAGATCTGAATTTAGATTGGTCAGCAAGAATAATTGCTGATGCACCGCAACAATTCGATTGCTGACCAGCGCGGGCCGACAGGCTCGGCTGGCGTCAGCAGAGCGGGGTAACGCTGGCAGGTGAACTGCGTGCTCAGGTGAGGTCATTCGATGTCGCGTGTTCGAACGAGACGTCTCAAAGATGCTCAAGATGCTGACGTGCCCGCCGAGGGAAGCGTGCCCGATGCTTGTGCCGGCAGCGCAGAAGACAATACGTCTGTCGTCTTTCGCGTGATGCGGCTGGTGAGCGCTGTTGCAGAGAATTCCGGCCAGCTTTCAGTTGCCGAATTGGCAACCGTGACGCAGCTTCCCAAGCCGACCGTGCATCGCCTGTGCCAGCAACTGGAGAGTGGCGGCTATTTCCTGCGCGATCCGGCGAGCCGGCGCTATGGCGTCGGGCATCGTTTGTGGAGTTTGGGGCTCAATGTCGTCAATGCCGGGGTTCAACCTGAGCGGCGGGCCATTCTGCAACGTCTCGTCAATGAGATCGGCGAGACATGCAATCTGTCGATGCGACTGCACGATCGCTCGATCTACGTCGATCGTGTCGAGTCGGGATGGCCGCTGCGCCTCAACCTGGAGCCTGGCTCGCTGGTTCCGCTGCATTGCACGGCGAGCGGGAAACTGTTCCTGGCTGCCATGGTCCGTGCGCGCCGTCAGCGCCTTCTGGAAATCACCGGCATGACCAAGCACACGCCCAATACAATCACGAATGTGGAGGGGATGGAGCGGGAGATCAAACTGATCAAGGAGCGCGGCTACAGTATCGACAAGGAGGAGTTTATTGAAGGGCTCGTGGCGCTGGCCGTACCCGTGCTCAATGCGCAAGGACAGACCGTTGCGGGGATTGCCTGTCATGGGCCCAGGTCGCGCTTGAGTGTCGAAACCGCGCTGTCGCATCTGCCGCTGCTGCGCCGCGCCGCCGAAAGTTTGCGCATGACGTTGCCGCAGATGGATGGCGAAGGCGACGATCAGCCCAAACGGGCAAAGCCACCCAGACGCGCGCCCAGCCGTAAGGGCAAGTGATGCAAGCGATGATGTGGCCCTGGTTGTTGCCTGGAACGGTGGCCGCCGGCACGATGACGACCATGCCGCTCGTGAGAAAGGCGGGTTAGCTTCGCCAAGGATTTAATTCTTGACGCGCAAGGCTCCTGGCATGGCCAGTCTGACCAACTCTTGCGTTGCAGCGATAATGTCAGCAGGTTCTTCGGCGTGGCGAACGTAATCTTTTGAACTCGCGCAATTTTCCAACCGATCCGTCATGATAGGCAGCAGGATACTGCTAATCGACGAAATTTCCGGGGTATAATAACCCTCGAGAATATACTTGGTGTTCATCACCATCACGTTGACGCCGGCATCCTTTAGCGATGTGCATAGATTGGGTGCGAATGTCATGATCGTTGCGAAGCTGTTCACGACAATGCTCGGCTCGGTAACTGGAACTGAATAATCATGCGCAGAGGCCAGGCCTTGTGTGTATATCGCGGTATCCTCGACAGCATCGGTCAGCCAGATCACGACATACTGCGTCGGCGTGGTGTTTATTTTCTTGCGCTCCGATATCATTGAAAGGGCGGCTTGTGCCGCCGCATGCAGGTTCGTGCCACCTTGGAGCTTTGGATGGGGGAACACGATGTTGCGAGCGGCATTCGCCGCCGCCGTAAGATCTTCGGTCGGCTCGATCTTGTCGACCACGCTATTGCTGAAGGTGATCATTCCGAGGCGTACGATATCGTGCGGCTCTTTGGCCTTTTCGATCTCCTGCACGCTTGCCCTATATGCATCGCGAATGACGTCGATACGCATTCGGGCGCCGAACGCTTTTGCCTTTTCGTCCGTTCCGTTTTTGTGGCAGGCAAAGGCGCAGCCGGTTTTTTTTGAGAGAATGGCGATGTCCTGCTGCGTCGCTCCAATTCCCATGGAATAGGAGACATCGGCCAAGAAGATCACTTCGACAGCTTGCCTTGCCGCCCCAGACGTCGATTGGGCCGCAACTGTTCTTCGGCTGGAATCAAATATCATCGTGAACGACCGGGGCCAGTATGCAGAAGCTTTCCCCGAAACTGAATCTTCCGATGTGGAGCCGATGTTTGTAAGGGTCATGTCCACATCTTTCAGCCCCTCGGTATTGACGGCGAAATATCTCTCTCCATCCTTCTTGGCTGTTTGCCATTTATTGCCCTTGGCAAGGCTTTGAGTTGTTACGAGGGTAGCGGCGTCCAAGGCGGCTTGGAGTTTGGACTGGATCCGATGGGCGTTGCCAAAGTCAATAGCCACGCCGACGATACCGACAATGACCATCAACAGAGCTGCAAACAGAATTGCAATTGCTCCGCGCGCGTCTCGTTTGAATTTGATGTACTTGCTCATGCCATCGTTACCCAGGTTGATTTGCGTAAGCGGTACACTTGGCTTTGTTGACTAAATGGTAATTTCATACCTCTGAGCAGTCTTTAGGGCTGATGCCATGTTAATTTCATGCATCGTGTTTTGATCTGCAATCGATGGCTGTGTACGTCGAATTGGCAAAGCCGTTCCCATTTGCGGGCGCGTTATTTCCACCTCTTCGGCCCGGCCCCGGAGTTCCCGAAACTGGTCCAGGTGGCCCTGGTTGTTGCCTGGGAGCGGCGGCCGCCTGCACGATATTGTCTCAATCATCACCCGTGGACGTCGCCGCGTGCGCAGGGTAGATCGGTGCGGTGTTGCTGGCTTCAATCTGCCGGCGATACGTTGAACTTCACAAACCCCAAGAACAAACGATTGGGATGAACGCGCTTAACTATAGATTCTGCGTTGCTCCGATGATGGATTGGACGGATCGGCATTGCCGGTTCTTTCATCGCCAGCTGACGCGCCGTGCACTGCTCTATACGGAAATGGTGACCGCCGAAGCCGTTATACATGGCGATCGTGAACGGCTGCTTGGCTTTGATCCCAGTGAGCATCCTCTTGCCCTGCAGCTTGGTGGCTCTGACCCGCACAAGCTTGCCGCTGCGGCGCGGATCGGCAGTGAGATGGGCTATGATGAGATCAACCTCAACGTTGGTTGTCCTTCGGATCGCGTGCAGGAGGGACGGTTCGGCGCCTGCCTGATGGCTGAGCCGGACCTCGTCGGGACCTGCGTTGCGGCGATGCGGGCGAGCGTTCCGTCGTCGGTCGCGGTCACCGTTAAATGCCGCATCGGCATCGATGCTCAGGACAGCGAAGGCGACTTTCAAAATTTCATTGATGTGGTTGCCAAAGCCGGTTGCCGCATCTTCATCGTGCATGCGCGCAAGGCCTGGCTCGCGGGGTTGTCGCCCAAGGAGAACCGGGAAATTCCACCACTCGACTATGACAGGGTCTATCGGCTGAAGGCGGCGCGTCCTGATCTCACCATTGTCATCAACGGCGGGATCGCCGCGCACGGCGAGACGCTTGCGCACCTGGAGCATGTCGACGGGGTGATGGTGGGCCGCGCCGCCTATCAGACGCCCTATCTCCTGGCGGACGTCGACCGGGTGATTTTTGGGGACACGGGCGATCCGCTCACCCGCGCCCAGGCCATTGGCGCCATGGAGCCCTACATCGCGCATCATCTGGCCGCCGGTGGCCGGCTGCACAATGTCGTGCGCCACATGCTCGGGCTCTATCACGGACGGCCACGCGCCCGCGCCTACCGACGCCATTTGAGCGAGAACGGCACCGGACCTGAGGCAGGGATCGACGTCCTCTTGGAAGCACTTGCCATCGCCGAGCGCTCAATACCTGTCGCTGCAACACAGTAGCTGAACAGGTGATAGCGTGCTAACGGTGTTTTTATTGGCATGGTGGCCCGCCGCTTGAGTGTGTTCGTGTTTCATCGAAACACAAACACGCTCTGGTTCATCGACTTGATCATGTTTTCACGCTGAAGCGTATACGCTTCAGCGCAATATGCTCCAGGTCGTGGTGGGTTTTGCATGCTCCTTCCGTCTCCGTTCCCGAACATGATCTGAGAGAGCCCATGGGCGCTGAATTGACCTTGAGTGCTGGCAACATTGCGATTTTGGTTGTCTCGCTGGCCCTGGCGGGTGCGGTCGTCGGGTTCATGTCGGGGTTGTTGGGTATCGGCGGTGGCGGCATCCTCGTGCCGATACTCTATGAGACCTTCGCGGCGCTCGGCGTTGATCCTTCAATCCGCATGCACATGGCGCTGGCCACCTCGCTGACCGTGATCGTGCCGACATCGCTGCGCTCTTTGTCCGCGCATCGCGCCAAGGGATCGGTCGATCTTAATCTCGTCAAGCGCCTGGGGCCATGGGTGATTGTGGGTGTCTGCTTGGGCGTGCTTACCGCGGAGAGCGTTTCAAGCACGTTCCTCAAATGGTTCTGGGTGGTGTTCGGCACGGTCATGGCGGCCAAGATGTGGTTCGGGCGGGAGGAGTGGCGGCTTGGGACCGATATTCCCAAAAGCCGTTGGGTCGAGGTCTATGGCGTGTTTGTGGGCTACGTTTCAGTTCTCATCTCGATTGGTGGGGCGGCCTTCATCGTCGGGTTGATGACGCTTTATGGCCGGTCGGTCCTGCAGGCGGTCGGCACATCGTCGGGGTTTGGGCCGCTGATTGCAATTCCAGGGGCCATCGGCTTCATGTGGGCGGGCTGGGGCGTGCCGGGGACGCTGCCGTTCTCGATCGGCTACGTCAGCTTGATCGGAGCTGCGCTCATCGTCCCGATGAGCGTAATGACCGCGCCATTGGGTGTGCGTCTTGCGCACGGTATTCCAAAGCGGCGGCTGGAGCAGGCATTCTCGCTGTTCTTGTGTGTCGTGGTGGCGCGATTTCTGTCGCTTCTTCTATCGGGTGACTGATTGCTTTGCGCGGACGAATGTCTGCGCTACTCTTCGCCAGGTCGTTGACGCATGAGGCTTTCAGCAATGCTTACGCTTTCTTCCCGTCTGCGCGCGCGCGCGTTCTTTGTGCTCGGCGTGCTCATCATGGGATTTACCGCAGCAGGATCGGTATGTGCCGAAGATGCGCCGAACCTGCCGCCCGTGATCGGCGCTGAGGAGCCGGCCGTGGCGCCCCAGAAGGGTGATGATGGGATCTATCACCAGCCGTGGTTCGTGCAGTCCTTCTTCGATCTGCGTGATGACTTTGCGGAAGCCAAGGCGCAGGGCAAGCGGTTTGCCATCATCTTTGAACAGCGCGGGTGTATCTATTGCATGAAAATGCACACCGAAGTGCTGACCAAGCGCTACATCAACGACTACGTCCGCAAGAATTTTGCCGTCGTTCAGCTCGATATGTGGGGCTCGCGGGAGGTGACGGATTTCGATGGCACAAGAATGCCCGAAAAGAAGCTGGCCGAGCGATGGGGCATCATGTTCACGCCGACGGTAATCTTCTTCAAGGAAGATATCGGGGAGGCCAAAGGCCAGTGGGGTCAGCCGCTGGAAGTGGTGCGGATGAACCTCGGCATCGGGCCTGGCACGTTCTATGACATGTTCTCCTGGGTGCGCGCCAAGGTCTACGAGAAGGATCGCAACTTCCAGCGCTTCCATCTGGAGCGTTACGCCGAGCGTGAGCGTCTCGCCAAGGAAAAGGACGACAAAGCCAAGTTGAACTGACGGGCTTTGTGGCCTGCTTTCCGAGTGCCGTGCGGGTTTTGCTTTTGGGAGGATGGAGGCAGGCAGGTGCTTTGGGGCCGGATTGATCAACCTCTCGATTGCCCCCTGGAATGGAGACACAGGCGCCGCCATCCCAGGGGTGGATGTCTTACTTGCTCAGGACCTCGATCAGGATCAAGAGGCCAAGCAGGGTGCCGAAACCAGCAATAACCATCATCGCCTTTGCCGTTGAAACCTGCTGTGTTGCTTTTGGCGCTGGCGGATCGTCAAAGTCCTGGAGGGCTTCAGGTGCGGTTTGCGATTGGTTTGTCTTGTTTGTCATGGTGTGAATGTCCTTCTCATGCCGTGCGGGCGTACCAGCGCCTTCATGCAACGGCGTTCGTTACTGTTGATCGATGAGGTTGGGATTTGGCGCAGGCAACATTGGCCGGCGCGGCACGACATAAGGAACGCGCTCAGCCCTCGGGCAAGGGTATTGGGGATGTCCCCCCGTATCCATGCCAAGTCCCACGCCGTCGTCGTGCTAGGTCGTCAGGGGTGGATCACGGGGGCGATGTGCGCGCCGAGCGGGTGTGCGTGGTGGTTGGGGATTGGACCAACGGCCTTTAAGGGCAGCTTTGGCAGTGGGCGCTAGGTTGGCAACGAGGGCGGGCAGCAGGGCCGCCGGTGTTTTCTCCCCGCCACCGGAATCGCGCTTGGCCGCAAGGCGCGTGGTGCGTTCGGAAACTTCGCCAGGAGGAGCGGGGCGCAGCACCGGCTCAAAAGCCGGTGGCGTGGCCAAACGATGTGATGTGTCGGTGCCGGTAAGGTCAGCTGTCGCAGCTGGGCTTGCTGTGTCCGCGGCCAAGTGAAGGACCCGAGCTTCTGGCAAGAGCAGCAAGAAGAACAATACAGCGAGCGTGGCCATGGCGCTCGTCAGGAGCGTGGCTTGGTCTGAGCGGGCCTTGGTTCTGGAGGTGGGCACCATGTCGCGCCTGTTTCTCATCACAACTGAGATCTGTCCTACGTTGCTTTGCGGTGTCGTGCCATAGGATGTGTGCAGTTGAATCGTTTAGCCATGCACAAAATGAGTGCTTGGGAGATCTTGGCCAGCAAAAATGCATAGCTAAAAACTGTTGCAAGGTGCTGTACGAGGCTAAAGGAAACGAAGAAAGAGAATTTTCATCAAGGTATTATGATATGTATGGAGCGCTCAGCGGGGGAGCGTGGTGGGGTTTGCTGAACCTTTGTTCTGTAGAATTTTCTTTCGCGCAGCCGTGTTCGGCGTTAAACGGCGCGCCGCTCAATGAAGCTGGCGCCTGCACGCCGGTCCGTTGTGAAGTCGTAGCATCATTCTCGCGGAGACCTGTCGCGTTATCGGCAGGGTTGCGCGAGTCGAACCGGCTCAATGCGAGATGATCCACTTTCGCCCTATTCTATTTGCCATCGGGCTGATGCTCGCCATTCTGTCTGCGGCGATGCTGGTGCCGGCTTTGATTGACCTTGCCGATAATAATGCGGACTGGCGCGCGTTTTTCGGTGCTGGCGTCTTCACGTTCTTCGTCGGCGGACTTCTCGTGCTGATGACCTACAGTGAGAGCCCCGTAGAGATCGGCATCAAGGACGCATTTTTGCTTACGACGCTGAGCTGGGTGGCGTTGTGTGCGTTCGCGGCGGTGCCGTTAATCGGCGTGGGTCTTAGTTACACGGATGCATTTTTCGAGGCCATGTCGGGGTTGACCACGACGGGCTCGACGGTGCTGACGAAGCTCGACCAGTTGCCACGCGGTGTGTTGCTGTGGCGTGCCCTGCTGAACTGCATTGGCGGCATCGGTATTGTCGTCATGGCGCTGTTGGTGCTGCCGTACCTGCGGGTAGGTGGCATGCAGCTGTTCCACACCGAGAGTTCTGACAAGTCGGAAAAGATCGTCCCGCGCGCGCTGGAACTGGTGTCGGCGACGGCGGCTGTCTACTTCGGGCTGACGTTCGTTTGCGCGGTCATCTATGGCTTGCTCGGGATGACGATGTTCGATGCCATCTGCCATTCCATGGCGACACTGGCAACAGGCGGTTTCTCAACGCACGATGCCTCGTTTAAATTTTTCGAATCGCCATCGATTGAATGGACCGCAACGTTTTTCATGCTGGCCGGTGCGCTGCCATTCGTCGTTCTCATTCAGGCGGTGCGGGGCGATGCAGAAGCGTTGTGGCGTGATGAGCAGGTGCGCGGGTTCTTGTCGTTCATCGCGGTGCTGACGCTGGTGCTCGCGTTATGGCACACGGCCTCGCATGGCGTCGATTTCAGCACCGCGGTGCGATTGGCAGCCTTCAATGTGACGTCGATCGTGACGACGACGGGGTTTGCCAGCGACGACTATACAACGTGGGGAACATTTGCTGTCGGCGTGTTCTTCCTGCTTACCTTTGTTGGCGGTTGTTCGGGTTCGACGTCGGGCGCGATCAAGATCTATCGCCTGCAGTTGGCGGGCCTGCTGACGCGGCGCCACTTCATCCATCTGATGTCTCCCAACCGTATTGTGACGCTCGCCTATAACGGCAAGCGCCTGTCGCAGGACGTACCGTTCTCGGTGGTGGCGTTTCTTGCGATCTACATGGCGACGGTCGGTATTTTTACGGTACTGCTGACCGGCATGGGGCTCGATTTGACAACGGCACTCTCGTCAGCGGCACAGGCGATCGGCAACGTCGGGCCCGGGTTGGGAGATATCGTCGGTCCGTCGGGGAATTTTGCGCCGTTGCCAGCGGCTGCAAAGTGGGTCTTGTCGTTCGCCATGCTGCTGGGGCGGCTGGAGCTGTTCACGGTGCTGGTGCTGTTCCGGCCGGAGTTCTGGCGAAACTGAGTGTGACCGGGACGTTAGAGCATTTTCCGACGAAGTGGGCACCGGTTCGCCCTCAGAAAATGCGACCAAACAAGAATCTAGAGTGCGGCAACGAGGCCGCGATACCCGGCCAGCGCGCCCTCGACCAATTCACGCGCAAGAATGCGTTCGGGATTGACCGGGCCTGGCAAGGAAATCTGGCCAGCTGGAACGCGGGCAAAGCCGAAGCGCGCGTAATAGGGCAGATCGCCGACCAGCAGCACGAGGCGGAAGCCATTGCCGGCGGCTTCATCGATCGACCTGGCGATCAGCGTCTTGCCATAGCCCTTTCCCTTGCTGGCCGGCTCGACGGCGACCGGGCCAAGCATCAAGGCGCCGCCGACGCCGCCAATGGAGATCGGCGTGAAGCGAAGGGCGGCAACAAGGGCGCCATCGACATAGGCGGCGCGGCAGTGCGGCGTGATAAGGGGTGTGCCCTCACGCACCCTGTAGGCCGTGCGCGCATAGCGTCCGGGGCCGAATGCACGCGAATGCAGCGCGCAGATCGCGGCGAAATCCGTCGCACGGATGGGCCTGACATCAAGTTCGGAGGGCATGGGCCGGCGGCTTTCATGGTTGGTGGTAGGCCGTGAGGCTCAACTAGGGAGGCTGCGCGTGGGGCATGCGCAAGCTGCTAGGGGCGTTTGCGCCGTGCCGACGAGGCGGCTGGCGCATATCACGCGACGGCAGGCTGGTCCAGGGGCTGGGGCGGGTATGCCTCGCCCCGCCGGGTGGTGTTACCAGACGGACTGGCGCGGTTGTCGGCCGAGGATCTCTGAAATGCGGCTTCTGGTGGGGGGGTGGATGTCATCAGGCAGCGCATCAA
>JAXGRZ010000042.1:0-15038 GCA_040765305.1 Hyphomicrobiaceae bacterium
GAGAATGGTCGCGACCTCGTAGGCATAGCACGGATCATAGGCGCGACAGTTGGGCACCGTCGAAGCCATCAGGTGGCTCGAACCGTCTTGATGTTGCAGCCCCTCGCCGCCCAATGTCGTGCGCCCGGCGGTGGCGCCGATCAGAAAGCCGCGCGCGCGTTGGTCCGCCGCCGCCCAGATGAGATCGCCGACGCGCTGGAAGCCGAACATTGAATAGTAGATGTAGACGGGCAGCATGGCCGTCCCATGGATGCTATAGGCGGTTGCCGCCGACGTCCAGGAGGCCAGTGCACCAGCCTCGGCAATGCCTTCCTCCAGCAACTGGCCGTCCTTTGCTTCGCGATAGGAGAGCATGCTCGCGGCGTCTTCGGGCACGTAGAGTTGGCCGTCGGGTGCATAGATGCCGATCTGCCGGAACAGATTGGCCATGCCGAACGTGCGTGCCTCGTCGGCAACGATCGGAACGATGCGGGGGCCAAGGTTCTTGTCACGCAGCATGCCCGAAAGCATGCGCACGAAGGCGGTTGTCGATGACATCTCCTTGCCATCTGCCGACAACGCGAACGCGCCATAGGTGTCGAGCGGGGGCACGTGCACCGGCTGAGCGGTGCGCCGCCGCATCGGTGTGAAGCCGCCAAGTGCGATGCGCCGCTCAGTGAGGTAGCGCATCTCCTCGCTCTCGGCGGCGGGCTTGATAAACTCCAGCGCCTCGATTTGCGAATCCGACAGCGGCAGCGCGAAGCGGTGGCAGAACGCTTTCAAGGCATCGACATCGAGCTTCTTGGCCTGATGAGCCGTCATGCGCGATTCGCCTGCCGCGCCCATGCCAAACCCCTTCTTGGTTTTTGCCAGAATGACGGTGGGGCCCTCCTTGTGGGCCTTGGCGGCGGCGAAGGCGGCATAGAGCTTGGCGAAGTCATGGCCGCCGCGGCGCAGACGGTCGATGTCGTCATCGCTCATGTGTTGGACAAGCGCCGCCGTCTCGGGGTCTTCCTGGAAGAAGTGAGAGAGATTATAGGCGCCGTCCTTGGCGCCGAGCGTCTGGTATTTGCCATCGACGGTCGCCGCAAAGCGGCGCAGCAGCGCGTGCTTGTCATCGCGAGCAAACAAGGCGTCCCACTCGCTGCCCCACAGCACCTTGATGACATTCCATCCCGCGCCGCGAAACAACGCCTCCAACTCGCGGATGATCTGGCCGTTGCCGCGAACCGGGCCATCGAGCCGCTGCAGATTGCAATTGATCACGAAGGTGAGGTTGTCGAGCCGCTCGCGTGCGGCGAGCGCAAGTGCGCCGACCGATTCAGGCTCGTCCATCTCGCCATCGCCGAACACGCCCCAGACGTGCCGGTCAGTTTTTGGGCGAAGCCCACGCGCTTCGAGATAGCGCATGAAGCGGGCATTATAGATGGCGCTGATCGGGCCAAGACCCATCGAGCCTGTCGGGAATTGCCAGAAGTCCGGCATCAGCCAGGGATGGGGATAGGAACACAATCCGCCCCCGCCGACTTCCTGGCGGTAGTGCGCGATTGATGTCTCGTCCAGACGCCCTTCGAGGAAGGCGCGTGCGTAGACGCCGGGGGCAGAATGGGGTTGGAAGTAGATCAGGTCGCTGTCATCGCCAGCTTTGAAGAAGTGGTTGAAACCGATCTCGAAGATCTCCGCAACAGAAGCGTAGCTGGCAATGTGTCCGCCCAGATCGCCATAGGCCTTGTTGGCCCGCATGACCATGGCCAGCGCGTTCCAGCGATGGAATGCTGTGATGCGTTCTTCAATGCGCAGATTGCCTGGATAGGCAGGCTGCTCGTCAAGCGGAATGGAATTGCGGTAGGGGGAATAGGGCAAGGGTCGCTTGACCTTGCAGTCTTCGGCATGGCTTTCAAGGGCGTTGAGCAGGCGCTCTGCTATGGCATGACCACGGTGAGTGATCACGGCATCGAGCGCCTCGATCCACTCTGATTTTTCGTCTTCGAATTCGGGTATCTCCGCATCACTGCGCATGACTGCTCTCCCGCACCGGAACACTGCAGGCAGCGTGCTGCTGCCGTATCGTCTCATTCAGCCTGGGACAAATCCAACCTTGCATCGATCTCGTGAGGCGCGCCGATCCTTCAGCGCATCACGCGGATTTTGCACACGGTGGCTGTTGGACAGTAGAATTGCAGACAACGAGCGGTAGAAAATTGCGAATTTGAAAGGCAATGCCACGATGTTTGGCACAATCCGCTATCTCAGGTTCGCGTCAGGGCAATATCGTGCCCACCTGGTTGAGTGATGGTTTTGACGGCCCCCCTCCTGCGGGAGGTAGGTTAGACCTCAATGTGTCCAAGCGGCAGTGCGGTCCGATATTGCACCTGGTTGAGCGCGAAGCTGGACTTGATGCTGGCGACGCCGGTGATGCGGGTCAAATGGTTCTTCAAGAACCGCTCGTAGGCGTCGAGATCTTGCACGACCACGCGCAGCAGATAATCAGCCTCACCCGTCATCAGGTAGCACTCGAGAACCTCAGGCCGCCGCAAGACCTCTGTCTCGAAATCCTGCAGCCGCTCACGAACCTGTTTTTCCAGCGTCACGCTGACGAAGACATTGACGCAGAGGTCAATTGAACGTGGATCGAGAAGGGTTACGCGTTTGCGGATGATCTTGGCATCTTCCAGTGCCTTGACGCGCCGCAGGCACGGCGATTGCGACAGGCCGACCCGATCGGCAAGCTCGGTATTGGAAATGCTGGCATCGTCTTGCAGCACGCCAAGAATTTTGATGTCGATTGCGTCGAGCTTGATGGGTGGCACGGCCAACTCAGATCTTGTTTACAGCTTGCCGCAGGAAAATATGAAACCGGGGGATGTTTCGCAATATTTTCAAGACGAAGACGCTGGCCCCATACTCATGGCTGCTTGGCTGGGTCTTCTCGTGCCTGCGAGGCCGGTGGCGGCGTTTGTGCCAAGCTTTCGGCCGGGTGAGGGGCCTGGATCGCATGCACGTCTGAATTTGGACGATTGACGTGCACGCGACCCAGTCAAATATGTCTGCATGTCGAATAGGGTCAAGCGTGCTCTGCCTCTTCCTCTGCGCCTTGCAGGGTTTCTGTGGCATAAGCGACAAGATCCGTCACAAGTGACCAGATCATCCGATCGAGAACCGAACTGTCTTCAGGCTCAATGAGTTCGAACACGAACTTGGCTTTGTCTCGTAATTGTGCAACCGTTCGGGCAGGGTGCATTGCGGCAGCATCGGCGAGGTTGAGCGCCGAGGTCGTGAGTTCATCGAAGCGTCGATTGAAGACCTTGTCCTGTTCGTGGCCAAGGCCACCGGTCACACCCATTTCATCACGTACCGATTTCAGCACCAGCCGCTTCAACTGTAGTGCTTCGAGCGCAGCGGCCAGGTCGGTCAGACTTTCTGATTTCTGATGTTTTCTGGTGGTGCTTTCCGGATAAAAGGAATCGAGGGTATGCGTCATGCTGTTGGATTTAAATTTCATTGGGGTGGCTCCTACAAATTCAACAAATTGGCCGGATTTAGGAACTTGCAATCTCGTCCGGTCCCGTTGGCTGCGGGAATGAATGCAATGTGGTGAACGTAAACAGATCATTGAAATCAATCGATACTATCGCTAGCATCAAATGCATGGATATCAGGCAATCCGACTTGGGTCTGCTTCTCGCGCTCGACGCGTTACTTTTGGAACGCAATGTGACGCGCGCTTCCGAGCGGCTGAATATTTCGCAACCCGCCATGTCGGCCCAGTTGGCGCGTTTGCGCGATCTTTTTGGTGATCCCCTGCTTGTGTCTTCGGGCCGGAAAATGGTTCCGACAGCGCGGGCCCTGTCATTGCAGGAGCCGCTCAATCAAATCCTGCGGGAACTCGCCCAGTTAATCAGGGAGCGTGAACCGTTCGATCCGGAAGAGACCTCGCGCGTGTTCCGAATCATGGCAACCGATTACCTCCACATGGTGGTGACGCTGCCGCTTATTCGCGAAGTCAGCAAAATCACCGCAAACGTTCAAATCGTCCTGTTGCCCTTTGAGAGAAAGACGGCTTGGCCGATGCTTGAAAATCTACAGGCGGACCTGTTGATCGTGTGGAAGCAGTTAACGCCGGACGAAGCGCGGGCCACACCGATCTTTGTCGACCGGCTTTGTTTCGTGCAGCGCAAGAAACACCCGCGCGGAAAAAAGAAGCCGAGCGTGGATGAACTGTGTCAGCTCTCTCACGCCATGATCGCCCCGGAGGTGGGAACGCTGTGGGGGGTAGTCGACGGTGAACTGGAAAAACTGGGCAAAAAGCGTCGGATTGTGGCCTCGCTCCCCACGTTTCTCTCGGTTCCAGCGCTTATTGCGCAGAGCGATCTTGTCGCTGCAATTCCGCACCGGCTGGCAATCCTCAAGTCCGACGAACTTGATATTTTCGATTTACCATTTCCAAATATGGATTTCGAGATGCTGTTGTCCTGGCATCCGCGCATGCATGCCGATCCAGGTCACCAGTGGTTGCGCAAACTGACCGCGGCATCGTTTGTCCAGCGTTAGGGTTTGGGCCCAATGACCATAAAGTCCAAGATCGGTTGAATTTGTGTGTCGGTGAGGCGCGCGCATGTGACGGGTCGAGGCTCCATCGGGGATCACTCCCTGCCTCGAATGCGGTGGCGCGAACTCGTACTATTTTTTGACCTGACAATAGCCAGCGCAGATCAGATCGCCAGAAAGATCAGAACCTGTCAGATGATGGGGTTCACAATAGCTTGATCATTTTAGCCGCACCCATCTATATATCTGCTAGTCATCTGCGAATGTTAATCCTGGGCTGCGCCCTTTAGCCGGTTGCGAATTCCTGTTCGTAAGAGCCAAAAATCCACAGAGGTCCCCATGCATTACAGGCGCCCATCTCTAGCCTGGCTTTTTCTGGTCACATCTGCGCTAGCCCCCGTTAGCGCTGCGGCGCAAGACGCTAAGAAGACGGCTGCGGCGGAGCTGCCATCGGTGCTTGTCGCCAAGGCCCGAGCGCGCGAGATGGGAAAGCAGAGCGAGTTTGTCGGCCGCGTTCAGGCGTTCGAAAAGGTTGAACTGCGCGCGCGCGTTTCTGGGTTCCTTCGTGAACGGAAATTCGATGCGGGGGCCAAGGTGACGAAAGGGGATATCCTCTACCTCATCGAGCCAGAACCATTCGAAGCGGCTTTAGCCCAGCGGCGCGCGCAGTTGGTATCTGCGGAAGCCACACACGAAAACGCGGTTGCAGCGCTCAAGCGCTACAGGGATCTGGAATCCAAGCAGGTCGCATCGACCGCCCAGCTTGACGAGAAGATCGCTGACGAAAAGCGCGCCACGGCAAGCATAGCCGAGGCCAAGGCGGCAATACAGGACGCTGAGATAAACCTGTCGTACACAAAAATTGTGGCGCCGATTTCCGGCACGATCGGCCGCTCGTCGGTGGATCCAGGCAATCTTGTCGGGCCTGATTCGGGCGTGCTGGCGACATTGGTCAGGACCGACCAGATGTACGCTCTCTTCCCGGTGACGCAGCGCCAGCTTCTGGAAGCCAAGAAGAGCGGCTCGAAGAGCAAGGATTTGATCGTTCGGGCGCGCCTGGCGGATGGAAGTTTGGCCGAGCAAAAGGGTGTCATCGACTTTCTCGACGTGACGGTCGACCCAAGAACCGATGGGCAGATTGTTCGCGCGCTATTTCCCAACAATAACGGGCTGCTTACGGATGGTCAGACTCTGCGGCTGCTGATCGAGTCCGATAATCCTCAGATGGCCACGGTTATCCCGATGGCGGCCTTGGCGACAGATCAGGGCGGAACTTATGTGTTCGTGGTCGGAGACGACAACAAGGTCGTGCGGCGCAACCTCAAGCTTGGCATCTCGCGCGACGGCGTCGTGTCCGTGACGGATGGACTGAAACTTGGTGAGCGGGTGATCGTTCAAGGCCAACAGAAGGTTCGCGAGGGCGCCACAGTCAACGCCGAACTCGAAAAAGAACCCGCAGATGACCAGGGCGGCAGCAAATGATCTCTTCGATATTCATCAGGCGCCCGCGTCTCGCCTTCGTTACGTCTATCGTCATCACGCTGGCGGGCCTGATCGCAATCCAGGTTATTCCGGTCGCGCAGTTTCCTGATATCGTTCCGCCCCAGGTCATGGTGCAGGCAACCTATCCGGGCGCCAATGCGGCGGCCGTTGAGGCCAGCGTGGCTCAGGTCATCGAAAGCCAGGTCAATGGCGTCGACAAGATGATCTACATGAAGTCCAGCTCGGGCAGCGACGGCAGCTATATGCTGAATGTCAGCTTCGAGGTGGGCACCGATCCCGATATCGCGACCGTCAATGTCATGAACCGCGTCAATGCGGCATTGGCGAAATTGCCCCAGGAGGTGCAGCGTCTCGGCGTCACCGTCCAGAAAAGGTCAGCCTCGTTGCTGCAGGTGGTCGTTATCCACTCGCCCAAGGGCACGCATGACGAGTTGTTCCTGACCAACTTCGGTACGATCAGTCTCATCGACCATCTCGCGCGCGTTCCCGGCGTCGGCCAGGCCACGCTTTACGGTGCGAAGATGTATTCAATGCGCGTGTGGCTGAACTTGGAGCGCATGAACAGTCTGGGCGTTTCCGTCCAGGACGTTAATAACGCAATCCAGGCCCAGAACATCCAGGCAGCCGTGGGGCGCGTCGGTGCGGCACCGCTGTCCAAGGATATCGATTTCCAGCTCAACATCACGACGCAAGGCCGCATGGTGACGGCCGAGGAATTCGCCAACATCGTCGTTCGTGCGGAAACCAGCGGCAGCCTTCTTCGCATCAAGGACCTGGGCAGGGTCGAGCTTGGCGCCCAATCGAGCGATGCGTTCGCCAGGTTCAACGGCAAGCCAGCCGCAGGTATCGGCGTCTATCAGGCGCCCGGCGCAAATGCGGTCAATGTGGCCAAGCTCGTTCGCGAGAAGCTGGATGAATTGAGGCCGCTGTTTCCCGACGATCTTGAAGTCAAGGTCACCTACGACAGCACCGAGTTTGTCGTGAAAATGATCGAAGCCGTCCAGGAGACGTTGTTTGAGGCGTTTATCCTCGTCTCACTGGTGGTGTTCATCTTCCTTGGCAATCTTCGCGCAACGTTGATCCCGATTATCGCCGTTCCCGTTGCGCTGATCGGCACTTTTGCCGTCATGTTGGCGTTGGGCTTTTCGGCCAATACCATTTCGCTTCTGGCCCTCGTTCTGGCGATCGGCATCGTCGTTGATGATGCCATCGTTGTCGTCGAAGCGGTCGAACACGAAATGCACGAAAACCCCGATAAGACGGCTGCCGAAGTCACCGAAATTGCAATGGGCAAGATCACCGGGCCGATCCTCGCGATCACCCTCGTGCTCCTGTCGGTGTTCGTGCCAACAGCTTTCATCCCTGGCATCACGGGCCAGCTTTATCAGCAGTTTGCCGTTGCTGTGTCGGTTTCGATGGTGATCTCGGCCATCAACGCTCTCAGTCTGTCGCCTGCGTTGTGTTCGATATTGTTGAAACCCGGCATGAAGCCCTGGAGCATCATTGGCTTTCTGCAGCGGGGGATCGACAAGGCCACGGGAGGCTATACCTCGACTGTTAGAATTATCGCGCGACGCGCGATAATCGCGCCGATCGCCATCGTTGGCTTTGCCTTCGGTGCCTATATCTTGAACGGCACCGTTCCAACAGGCTTCCTTCCTGACGAGGATCGCGCGGCCTTCATGGGGGAAATCCAACTACCCGATGCTGCTTCGACAAACCGGACTCTTGAGGTCGTCGAGCAGGTTGAAAAGATGGTGCTGGAAAAGCCCTATACGCAGGATGTCTTCACCGTCGGTGGTTTCAGCTTGCTTGATTTGCTGGCTCTTCCCAATCGTGGCCTGGTCGTGGCGACGCTCAAGCCGTTCGAGGAACGAACGGACCCTTCGATGTCAGTCTTCAGCGCACTCAAGGAGTTGAGTGCAGAGTTCCAATCCATCGCGAAGGCCAACATCTTTATTTTCAATCTACCGCCGATCAACGGTCTTGGTACGGGTTCGGGATTCGAATACCAGTTGGATTCCTTGTCGGGTGCCGAGCCGGCGGAGCTGGCTAGCACGGCACGCGGCATCATGATGGCCGCGCACAACGACAGTCGTCTAGCGGGCGTCTTTACGACCTACGGTGCCAGTACACCGCAGGTGTATCTCGATATCGATCGAGAGCGCGCTGAGACACTTGGGGTCAGCGTCACGGACATTTTCTCGACGCTGCAGACCACGATGGGCGGCAGCTACATCAATGACTTCAATAAATTCGGACGCACGTGGCAGGTCAACGTGCAAGCCGAGGCAGCCGACAGAATGAGCATCGACGATATTAATCACGTGCGCGTGCGGTCGGCTCAGGGGGATCTGGTGCCGCTGCAGGCATTTGCTACAGCAAGGGTCATTATCGGCCCCTCTTCAATCCAGCGTTACAACAACCTGCGCTCGGTAACACTGCAGGGCGAGCCTTCGCCTGGCCATTCATCGGGTGAGGCAATCGAAGCGATGGAGCAGATCTCAGCCACGACTCTGCCTAAAGGTTTTTCATATGAGTGGACCGGCACGGCGCTGCAGGAGAAGAAGGCTGCGGGCCAGACTGCATCCATTCTATTGCTGTCACTGACCTTTGCGTATCTGTTCCTGGTTGCGCTTTATGAGAGTTGGACCATTCCCATTGCCGTTCTCGTATCTGTCACCATCGGCGTGTGCGGGGCGATGTTCGGGCTGAAAGTGTCAGGGATGGACAACAACATATTTGCCCAGATCGGTCTTGTGGTGCTGATCGCTCTTTCGGCCAAGAACGCCATCCTGATTGTCGAATATGCGATGGATCAGCGGCGCGAGGGCAAGAGTATTTATGAGGCCGCGGTGTTGGGTGCGAACCTGCGTTTCCGCGCTGTTATGATGACTTCGTTCGCGTTCATCCTGGGGCTGGTGCCGCTGGTATGGGCGCAGGGCGCAGGCGCGGCGACGCAACAATCCGTTGCGATGTCGGTCTTCAGCGGTATGATCGCTTCGAGTTCGATCGCGATCTTCTTCATTCCGGCGCTTTACGTGGTTGTCCAGACCGTTCGTGAAAAGGCCCATAAGATGGTCGGAAACGACATTTCGCCGAAGGCCGAGGATGCAGAAGCGGAGGCGCATCCGGCTCATTAGCTCCGCACTCATTGATCACCGGGAGTTATGACAATGAAGCTGACGGTGAACGACAAGGAGTATGAGGTCGACGTCGAGCCAGATATGCCGCTGCTGTGGGTTCTGCGCGATGAGCTTGGCATAACCGGTGTGAAGTATGGCTGCGGCGTCGCACAATGCGGCGCCTGCACCGTGCATGTGGCAGGGACGGCAGTCCGTTCTTGCCAGACACTGGTTTCGGATGTTGACGGCAAGATCACCACGATCGAAGGACTGGGAACACCCGACCACTTGCACGTCGTGCAGGCGGCCTGGATCGAACACCAGGTGGCGCAGTGCGGATACTGCCAGTCCGGCCAGATCATGCAGGCCGCTGACCTGCTGAAAGGCAACCCGAACCCGACGGATCAGGACATCGACGATGCAATGAGCGGCAATCTGTGCCGCTGTGGAACCTATCCTCGCATACGTGCGGCAGTGAAGACGGCTGCTGCCAAGCTGAAGGGAGGCTGATCCTTGGGACGCATTGCAAAAATCGCTCGCCGGACATTCCTTATCGGCTCCGCCACGATTGCCGGCGGCGTGGCGTTCGGTATCTACGAGGCCAAGAAGCCGATCCCCAACCCGCTCCTGAAAGATCTTGGCCCCGGCGAAGCCGCCATCACTCCGTTCGTGAAGATCGATGCCAACGCGATCACGCTGATCACGCCGCGCGCCGACAAGGGGCAGGGCACTTATTCGCTTCAGGCGTATTTGATCGCCGAAGAACTCGACGTTGATCCCCACACATGCAAGCTCGATCCGGGTGAGCCCCATCAGGCCTACTACAATGGCGTGGCCGCAGCCGATAATGCACCGTTTCCTGGTTATGATCATGGCTGGCTGCCCGAGCATGTCCGTTCGATCCTGTCTGGCGTTGGCAAGATCATGGCGCTGCAACTGACCGGTGGCTCGACGACAGCCGCCGATATGCAGGAGCGCTTGCGCATGGCCGGCGCGGTCGCGCGCGAAACGTTGAAGGAAGTGGCGGCGCGTCAATGGAACGTCGATCGCAAAAGTCTGCAAACGCGGGATGGCAAGGTGATCGGTCCGGGTGGCAAGGAGATCGCCTATACGCTTCTCGCCGCTGACGCCGCCAAGATTGATCCCATCTTGGACGTTACGCTGCGCGACCCGAAGGACTGGCGCTACCTGGGCAAAAAAGTGCAGCGCACTGACGTCGTCGCAAAGTCAACTGGCACGCAGACCTATGGCATCGATTTCCGGATCGATGGCATGGTCTATGCCACGGTGCGTGCCAATCCCGGCCTCGGTGGGGACGTCAGGAAATTCGACGCCTCGAAGGCCGCCAAGATGCGCGGCGTGAAGAAGATACTGCCGATCAAGCACGGTATCGCGGTTGTTGCCGACAACACCTGGCGAGCCATCCAGGCGGCAAATGCGATCGATATTGAATGGGGCCCGGGGCCTTATCCCGCCAATACCGCCCAGATGTGGGATGCGCTGAAGGCCTCGGCAACGGACGAATTCAAGGATAGCAGATTCCGCGACAATGGAGATGTGAGCGCCGGGTTGAAGGACGGCACGGTCATCACGGGCGAATATCGCGCACCATACCTGGCGCATGCGCCGCTTGAACCGATGAACGCGACTGTGATGGTCGCCGACAATCGCGTCGACGTATGGACCGGCACGCAGATTCCAGCTTTCGTTCGCGATCATGTCGCCAAGATGACCGGTGTTGACGTCGGCAACGTGCATGTTCACGTCTTTGCCATGGGCGGCAGCTTCGGCCGACGGCTCGAAGATACCTACGTCCTTCAGACAACCGAAATCGCGATGGCGATGAAGGGAACGCCGGTCAAGATGACCTGGTCGCGCGAAGAGGACATGACGCACGACTATCCCCGGCCGATGCAACTCGCGCTGGGGCGCGGTACCGTCAAGGATGGCAAGGTCCACACGTTCGATCTTGATCTCATCGGCCAGTCGATGACGCGATCCTGGTTCGGCCGCCTGATGTTTGCACCGCCCGGCCCCGACATCTTCCTCGTCGCGGGTGCCTGGGACCAGCCGTATGCCATTCCCAATTATCGCGTGACCGGATATGCCGCGAAGGAAATGGTGCCGGTGAGTTCCTGGCGCGCACCTGGTGCGTGTGCCAACGGCTTCCTGCATGAGAGTTTCATGGATGAACTGATCCATGCTGCGGGCGCCGATCCACTGCAGGAACGGCTGCGTCTCATCAGTGATCCCGCATCACGCAAGGTGCTTGAGGCGGTTGGCGAATTATCCGGTTGGAACGGCCCGTCCCTGGGTCCGAACCGCGGTCGTGGGGTTGCCTTCACATTTTCGCACGGCGTTCCGTGCGCCGAAGTGATCGAGGTGACGCAAACCGATCAGGGCATCAAGATCGACAAGGTGTTTGTCGTGACCGATTCAGGCAAGGTGCTGGATCCGGTCAATTACGAAGCGCAGGCGAGTGGCGGTGTCATCTTCGCGCTTGCCCACGCGATGAACTGCGAGCTGACCTACGCCAATTATGCGCCCGAGCAGACCAATTACGATTCGTACGAGGGGATGCGAATCAACCAGGCGCCCGAGATCACGGTCAAGGCGTTGGAGATCAATCCAAGGATCCGTGGCATTGGTGAACCAACGGTTCCACCGGCCGCACCTGCGCTCGCCAATGCGATCTTCGCCGCCACTGGGAAGCGGTTGCGCGAGATGCCCTTCAACAAGCACGTTACGTTTGTTTAAAAAAGCGTGTCGCGAATCTTTCAGATTCGCTTCTGAAGCTTGATATCTTTGTTTTCATGCATGTCGTCATCGCACTCCCCGCGCCTGTGGCGCATCTGCGACGGCGGTCAATTCCACTGGCCAACATCTTGTCGACGGCCCATCTTCGAGCCTCGACAAGGCCTGCTTGTTGGCGCTACCTCACAGGAACTTTACCGACAGTCACCATCGAGGTTTTCCTTGGACACGATCACCACCCGCATCGCCGCCGAGTTGGGCGTCAGGAACGAGCAGGTCTCGGCCGCTGTCGAACTTTTAGGGGAAGGCGCCACGGTGCCGTTCATCGCTCGCTATCGCAAGGAGCGCACCGGCGGCCTTGATGACACGCAGTTGCGCAAGCTGGAAGAGCGGCTTGGTTATCTGCGCGAGCTGGAGGACCGCCGCGCCACGGTGCTGAAGTCGATCAGCGAGCAGGACAAGCTGACGCCCGAGCTGGAGCGTGCCATCCGCGCCGCCGCCACCAAGGTTGATCTGGAAGATCTCTACGCGCCTTATAAGCCCAAGCGCCGCACCAAGGCGCAGATTGCGCGCGAGGCGGGATTGGAGCCGTTGGCCGACGCCCTGCTTGCCAACCCCTCGCTCAGCCCCGATGCGGAAGCCACGCGGTTCATCGATGGCGAGAAGGGCGTCAACGATGCCAAGGCTGCGCTTGACGGCGCCCGCGCCATCCTGATCGAGCGCATCGGCGAGGACGCCAAGCTCGTCGGCCACTTGCGCGAATGGCTGTGGGCAACCGGCACCATCACATCGAAGGTGGCAAAGGGCAAGGAGGCAGAAGGCGCGAAGTTCTCCGACTACTTCGACTTCCGCCAGCCGATCCGCGACATTCCCTCGCATCGCGCGCTGGCGCTTCTGCGCGGCCGCAACGACGATATCCTGAACCTCGATCTGGATGTGGAGCCTGAGGCGGGAAAACCTCATCCCGCCGAACTGAAGATCATGTCGGCCTTCAACATCGCCGATCGCGGGCGCCTCGCCGATCGCTGGTTGATCGATACCGTCAAGCTTGCCTGGAAGGCAAAGCTGCACATCTCGCTCGCCGTCGATCTTCTGGTGCGCATGAAGGAAGGTTCCGATAGCGCCGCCATCGATGTCTTCAAGTCCAACCTGAAGGATCTGCTTTTGGCAGCCCCTGCCGGCCCGCGCGTCACCATGGGGCTTGATCCGGGCATCCGCACGGGCGTCAAGGTCGCGCTTGTCGATCAGACCGGCAAGCTGCTCGCTACAGCAACGGTCTATCCGCATGAGCCCAGGAATGATTGGGCCGGCGCGCTGGCAACATTGGGCGCGCTGTGTATTCGCCATAAGGTCGAGGTCATCGCCATTGGCAATGGAACGGCCAGCCGCGAAACCGATAAGCTCGCCGCCGAACTGATCAACAAGCTGCCTGACGCGAAGCTGACCAAAGTGATGGTCTCGGAGGCGGGAGCGTCGGTCTATTCAGCCTCCGAACTCGCCGCTGCTGAATTCCCCGATCTGGATGTATCGCTGCGCGGCGCGGTGTCCATTGCCCGTCGCCTGCAGGATCCGCTGGCCGAACTGGTCAAGATCGAGCCCAAGGCAATCGGCGTTGGTCAGTATCAGCACGACGTCAACCAGAGCGCGCTGGCGCGTTCACTCGATGCGGTGGTGGAAGATTGCGTCAACTCGGTTGGTGTTGATGTGAACATGGCCTCCGCGCCGCTGTTGGCGCGCGTTGCCGGTCTCAATCAGACGATCGCGCAGAACATCGTCATTCACCGCAATGAAAAGGGGCCGTTCAAGAAACGCTCGGACATAAAGAAGGTGGCCCGGCTGGGACCGAAGGCATTCGAGCAGTCGGCCGGCTTTCTGCGCATCATGAACGGGGCTAATCCGCTTGACGCAAGCGCGGTGCATCCGGAAGCCTACGAGGTGGTGGAGCGTATTGCCGAGCGCATGAAGCGCCCGCTCAAGTCGATGATCGGTGACAGTGCATTTTTGAAGACGTTATCGCCGCGCGACTTTGCTGATGAGCGTTTCGGCGTGCCGACCGTATCAGACATCCTCGCTGAGCTGGACAAGCCCGGTCGCGATCCGCGCCCCGAGTTTAAGACGGCCGAGTTCAAGGATGGCGTCGAAAAGATCTCGGACCTGAAGCCCGGCATGGCGCTGGAAGGCGTTGTGACGAACGTCACCGCGTTCGGCGCCTTCGTCGATATCGGCGTGCATCAAGATGGGCTCGTGCATGTCTCGGAGCTGGCCGATCGCTTCGTCAAGGACCCGCGCGAGGTGGTCAAGGCGGGTGACGTCGTGCGCGTGCGCGTCAAGGACGTCGATGTTGGCCGCAAGCGTATTGCGCTCACCATGAAGTCGGGCGCCATCGACACGCGCGCTGCCGGCGCGGGAGCCAATGCCGGTTCCTCACGCGCGGCACCACCACCGTCGTCCCGTGATCGCGGCAGCGCTTCGGCAGGCCCGCGGGGCAACGAAGCGGGAGGGGGAGGCGAATCCGCGCTCGCCGCCGCCCTGCGCCGCGCTCAAGAACAGGGCAAGAGGTGATGAGCCGCTCGCTCCGACGTGTCTGCGGCACGATGTAGTCTACTTTCCGCTCGTGGGACGGAAGCGGACGGCGGCAGGCAGGTGAGAAGCGTTGAGCTTTTTGCAACGATGTCGCCGCTGGTTCGTTCCGAGCTGTTTCGTTGCGAAAAGCCGCTCAAAGCCGCAAAATCTCAATAACCGCCCTTGCGGCGGCTCTCTGGCAGTCCGGCAAGGCGTCCCGCGACCTTCGAGGGATCGCCGCCGCCAAACAGGTCATAAACCTCCTTTTGATCGACGGATCGCCCCCATTCCTCGGCCATCGCCTTGACGATTGTGCGTGTATTGGGTTGGGTCTGGTTGTTGTTGAAATATTCATCGCGCAAATAGGCGATGATCGCCATTGCCTCGTCTGACAGCGCCAAGCCGTCCTGCGCCGCCATGTGCTTGGCCAGCGCTTCGCTCCAATCCTCGTGGTTCTCCAGATAGCCGTTTGCGTTGGTTTCGATCTCGCGTCCGTCGAACTCGATCGCCATGCGTGTCTTCTCCTGTCTCGTCTATAGCGTTGATTGAGGTGGCGTGCGCCCGAGC
>JAXGRZ010000043.1:0-14936 GCA_040765305.1 Hyphomicrobiaceae bacterium
ACACCTTGAAATCGGAAATCGTGATCTGTCGGTTCCGATCTGGCAGGTGGATCACGCCGCTTGGGCGATGCGTTACACCACCCCCTACATCGTCCTAGAAGCAACAACGCCCGCTGCGCGTTGCGCCTACGACATGAAGTTGGACAAAGTCCACATCAGCGTGCTGTGAGCTGGCTCCACAGCGCCATTACCCAAGCACATCACCTGAACAGTTCATCTTTCTGACACTCGGCCTTTCAGCCTTGCATCAACAAGACTAATGCATGTCGCGCAAAAGTGCGCAGCGGTTTTGCGATGACGACATGCATAAAAACAAAGACTTAAAGCGTCAGAAGCGAATCTGAAAAATCACGATACGCTTTAAGTTGGTGTGCTGGCCCGCGCACGTCACCACAATGACCGCGCCGGCAGGGGGCCAATTCCAAAACGCCCGATTGCCCTTAGACCCGATGGGCCTCGATTGAAATCTGCGTTGTGAACAGATGGTCCCACCGCCCCCCTGTCAGCATCGAGAAAACCCGGGTTCTGGGCGAAAACGGCGTGACAGGACGCATGCGATCCACCGCGAAGCCGGCTTCATTGAACATCGCCACGAAGCTATCGGGCGTGAACCAGCGCATGTGCGTGCGATCAAAAACGCCCTTGTCGGCGAGGGGAAACCGACCTTGCACCAGCTCTCGGACAACGCGCCAATGAGCCACATTGGGTGAGCTTGCCAGCACCAGCCCACCAGGGCGCACAAACCGCGCCAACTTGTGCAGCACCGCCCAAGGCTCGCGTAGGTGTTCAAGCACCTCCGACATGATCAGGGCGTCGAATGCCGCTGGTTGCCAATCAAACTCAAGCTGCTCTACATCGCCCACCACCACGTCGGATAACACCTCGCGCGCAGCTTTCGCAGCACCCTCGAACAGTTCCACACCGACATAGCGCCCAGCGCGACCACGCTTCAAGGCAAGTGCACCCGTGGCGCCCGTACCGCAGCCAATCTCAAGAATGGATGCCGTCGGATCGAGCGGCAGACGATGCACATAGTCGACACGCGCGCTATCGAAATAGCTGTGCGTCTTCTTTTCATAACTGGCGACAAAATCAGAAACGCTGGAGATACTTTTGCTGGTCACGCGGCACCCGTACGAAAATGAATAAGTTCCAGACTCTGCGCGCAACCCTACTTGGACAATTTTAATGAGACGTCTAGATCGATCACAAATAGCAAAAATAAAGATCCCACAATAAATCATTCAAAAGTATTCAATTAAGAAAGGTGAACCGTAATTAAATAAAAATAGAACAGCGTAGTTAAACTGAAATTTAGCCTATTGCACGGTATACGTTCCAGGTCGGGGCTAAACTCTGCCCCTCCGTGTTTAGTTGCGTTTACAGGCTAGCTATGGTTGAGCGTTCCACAAGATCGAAGGTTGCGCGCGCTTGCGCCCTCATCACCGCCACAGCTGTTTTGGCCTCTGCGTGTGCAAGCAGCCCGCAGGTCCCCTCCCCGAGTTATGCGACCGCGAACGTTGGAACCTTGCGCACATATCGTCTGGGCATTGGCGACAAGTTGAAAATCGTAGTCTTTGACGAAGAGAACCTATCTGGGCAGTTCGAGGTCAACGCCCTCGGCCAAGTATCATTTCCTCTCATCGGCGAAGTATCCGCAGCAGATCGCCCAATTTCCGAGTTTCGCGACACGCTCCGGCACAAACTCGCCAATGGATACCTGAAAAACCCGCGCGTCACCGTTGAGGTTCTCAATTACCGCCCGATCTACGTTCACGGCGAGGTCAAGAGTGGCGGGGAATTCCCCTTCAAGTCTGGCCTGCGTCTGCGCGATGCCATCGCGCTTGCCGGCGGTTTTACCTACCGCGCAAATCAAAACTACGTCGCAGTGTTTCGCGAGGGAAAACGCGAAATGCAGGTGCCGATGAACGGCGCATTCGTAATTCTGCCCGGCGACAATATCCGTGTCCCGGAACGTTTCTTCTGAGGTGTCGGAAAAGAAGATCAACCGCAAAAGAAATTATTCTGAACGAAAGTGCGAAACCTGCACAATGACAACGCGAACGAACACGAAGCCAGCAATCACGAGACGCCACCGAGGCGTCATCGTCGGTATTGCGACTGCGTGTGCGTTCTACACCCTGCACTCCAGCGCCGCACACGCGTTGGACATTGATGGAACCGACGGCCTCATCACGCAAACCGTCGCCAGCCGCGAGAACCTCAGGGACTACGACAACATCAAGAAATATGGCGCTGAGCGCGTCGGCGATCGCGACCATGCCATGCCCCACGGCCTGCGCATGGGAAACTATACGGTTCTGCCCTCGCTGGGCGCGACCGTGGTGTTCGACGACAACATCTATCGCTCCGATCGCAACAAGGTGTCGGACTGGCGCAGCGAGATCACGCCTGGCATCAAGTTCCGCTCGCAGTTGCCGCGCCATGTCCTCGACATGTCGCTCGACGGCAAGATCGTCAACTATCTCGATCATACCGATCAGGACTACGCCAACGTCCGCGCCAAACTCGATGGCGCACTGCATTTCGATCACGCCCATACGCTTTCGGCCAGCATCCTTTCCGCACTCGAACACGAGGAGCGCGGCGAGACCTCGACACCGCTGAGCGCCGCTGAACCGATTCCTGTATTCCATAACCGTGCGAGCGTCGGCATCACGCGCGATGTCGGCCGTCTTTACGGAACATTGATGGGAACTTTCGAAAGCTGGGACTACTCCGACGTCCGCCGAAATACTCGCTTCGACAACCCATTCGATCCACCGCATCCGGAACGACTGGATGAGGACTACCGCAACACCAAGCAGTTCTCGAGCGCGTTGCGTTTCGGCTACCGCTTCTCGCCGGGCTACGAGTTTGTCGGCAAGATTCGCGCCTTGCGCGAACTCAACCGTGGCGATGAGCTTTATGACCGCGATGCCTATGGCTATGAAGCCATGGCTGGCCTCGCTTTCGAGACCTCTCCCCTGCTGCGCTGGCGCATTCTCGCCGGCTACGGCTATCGCGACTTCGAGCAACACAACATCGAGGACGTATCGACAGGCCTCCTCGAGGGCCAAGTACAGTGGCTGCCAACCGAATACATGACATTCACCGGCATCGCAACGCGCCAGATCCTCGCTGCCGATGCTGTCGAGGATGCTGGGCGCATAGAAACACGCCTGCTCGGCCGTCTCGATTACGAGATCTGGCACAACCTCGTGATGAACTTTGCGCTGGAGTACACTGACGCCAAGTACGTCGGTATCGCACGTCGCGATACGACCGTCAGCGGCCGCATCGGCCTTGACTATTACCTCAACGAGAACTGGCTGCTGAGCCTGGGCTACGAGCACAGCGCACGCGATTCGACCGATACCAATTTCGACATGTCCCGCAACCGCGTCACCGTTGGCGCAAAGTTGAGGTTCTAGGGCGACATGAGCGAAACACATCTGGACAATCAAGAGGCAAGCAACGGCATCTTCAGTGTCGATCGCATCCTCTCGGCCGTTTTGCGGCGCTTGCGGATCGTGATCGTGGCCCCGGTCATTGCCGCTGTGCTGGCTTCGCTCTTTGCGCTCTCGCTGCCCAACCGCTACGACGCATCGGCCGTCGTGCAAATCGACCCGCGCAAGAAATCGATCTCCAATCTCGAAGGCGTGCTGTCCGAGCTGACCGCTGATGCCGCGACCGTGGACAGCGAGGTCGAAATCATCGCCTCGCGCCTCATCGCACTCAAAGTCATCGAGATCCTCAAATTGAGACAGGACCCGGAATTCTCGCGCCCTCCGCTGCTCGCACGAGCATTGACCAAGCTGGGCCTGCGTCAAGCCGAGATGCCCGCTCCCACTCCGCCAGCGTCCGCGCTTGGTCCGACCGTCAATGTCGATCCTCTGACCGGCATTCTCGGCCCCGAAAAGCCTGGCCAAACACACCCCGCGCCAGATGAGGTCGCCGTCGCGTTCGCTGAACGACTGAGGGTCACTCGCATTCGCAAGACGTTGTTGATCGACATCCGCTTTTCTGCGGAAACCGCGATCAAGGCCGCCAAGATCGCCAACACAATCGCCGAGGTCTATCTGGCCGAGCAACTCAAGCAAAAACATGAAGTCAATGAACACGCCGCCAAGCTGCTCGATGAAAAGCTAACCAGCCTACGCTCTGAGGTGAGCGAGGCTGAAGCACGCGTTGCACAATTCAAAACCGACAACAACATCTTCGATTCTGAAGGCCAGATCCTGGGAGAAAAGCAGCTTGCGCGCCTGATGGAGCAGACTGTCATGGCCCGCAACACGACCGCCGAGGCGCGTGCCAAGTTCGAGTTGGCACAGCGCCTGGCACACGCCGGTAGCGACTTCAGCGACATCGACGACGTGTTGCAAAGCCATACGATCCGCCTCCTCAAAGAACAGCTTGCCAAGGCGACCAGCCGCCAGGCGGAGCTCGCAACGCGCTACGGGTCGCGCCATCCCGAGATGCAAAAAGTTGAAGCCGAGGTGGCCGATATCCGCAACCAACTCGACATCGAAATCAAACGACTGGTTTCGAACCTGCGCAACGAGCTCCAGGTCGCTGAGCGCCGTGAACGTGAACTCAACGAAAGCCTCTCGGCCCTCAAAGGGGACGACGCCGTGTCCAAGACTGCCAGCGTCAAGCTCAAGGAGCTGCAGCGCGAAGCCGACAGCAGCCGGACGCTCTACGAGGCACTGCTCACCCGCTACAAGCAGACGGTTGAAACACAAAGCCTGCAACTGCCCGATGCCCGCATCGTCGAGCAAGCTGACGCTCCGCTGTTCCCGGCCGCACCAAAGCGCAAGCAGATTGTCATCCTCGCAACGGTCGGTGGCACTGCGTTCGGCCTGATGTTGGCGGTATTCCTCGAGTTCCTGACGTTCGGAATCGGGCGTCCAGAGGACGTGGAGCATGTCTTTGAGCTGGCACACCTGGCTTCCCTGCCCACAGCCGCAACCGAGGAGCCGCCAAAGGCCGCGTTGGAGAACCTGCGCATCATGGTGGCCGAACCCTCCGGAACATTCGCTGAAGCGATCCGCGCGCTGCGTCGCGAGGTCGATGTTCGCCGTGCCTTCGATGGTCCGCGCATAATCCAGGTTGCAACCGCGCTGCCGGGTGAAGGAGGCAGCATCGTCGCTTCGAATCTTGCGCTGCATTACGCCTTGACCGGCGCTCACGTCCTGCTCATCGATGGTGATCTGCGCCGCGCAAACCTGACGCGCGAGTTGACACCAACCCGCCGCTACGGTCTTGCCGACGCAATCGCGGGCGATTTTGCAGCCGAAGATCTCATTTTGCGCGACACATCAACGGGATTGAATTTTCTGCCGGCGATCGGCCCAGCTCCGACATCACTAGCCGCCGCAGAGATCGTGTCATCTCGCGCCACCGCGCATGCTCTACACCATCTCAAGTCACAGTTTGATCTCGTCGTCATCGACGCCCCACCACTGCTTCCGGTGATCGATGGCCGAATTCTCGCCGACCATGCAGATCAGATCGTCTTCGTCATGTCCTGGCGCCGCACCCCCAAGCAGGTTGCTCGGCGCGCTCTTTCGAGCCTCGGCTTCAACCAGAGCAAGCTCGTTGGCGTCGTCGTCAATCAGGTGGACCAGCACATTCTCGACGACCAGCACGGAGGCATCGCCGACCTGCGCCGCGTCTGGCCATCGGCTCATGCCCCTCCCCAGCGAGATGCGGCATGAACCCTCCTGTGTCCGGTCCACAACGAATAGATCACACAAAGCTTCCATAATCAGCGTCAAATACGGGTAGGCAAGAACAACCATGACGACATCGGTACCCGCATCCCACACGCACAAACCGGCCGCATCGATCGCTGCAGCCGCGTCGATATCATCGGCATGCATTCCGCCTCGCGCGTCACGAACAGTCGCCATGGATATCGTCGCATTGGCCGACATCATGGCCGTTGCCGTGGGCGCGCTGTTGCCGGCATTCATCCACGACGGCTTTGGCGGGGCGCCGACCAACTGGACGATCATTGCCCAGTCCGGGATCATCGGCGGTTTCATTTGCTATCTGTGGCTGCGCAACACCGGCATGTACGAGATCAAGAAGATAAACGATCTGCCAAACAATCCGACGCGTCTTCTGGTTGGAGTAGCGATCGGCGCTGCGGCGGTCATCGGCATCGCATTGGCGGTTGTGCCCAATCCCTGGCACATCACCATCTATTTCGTCTCCTGGGTATCTGCCAGCTTCATGGCGATCCTGCTCACCCGTGGCATTGCCCGCGCTGTCCTTGCACGCATGTCGGCGACCGGCCGCTTCAAGAGATCGGTTGCCGTCTTTGGTGCCGGCACCATTTCCCGGCGCGTTCACGATCACCTCACAGCAAGCGACACAGACATCAACTTCGTCGGTGTCTACGATGACCGCATTGATGATGAGCGCATCAACGCGAAGGGTCTGGAAATTTCCGGAAAGCTCGACCAGCTTCTGGCCGAGGCTTATGCGGACCGCATTGACGACATTGTCGTTGCACTGCCGCAATCGGCCGAGGGGCGAATTGGTGAAATCGTGCGCAAGCTCGAGCAGGCTCCTTGCAATGTACATCTCGTCACGCATATTTCATCGGATCTGATCCCTTCCGACAGGGCCCTGCGTGTATCGCAGATCGGCGAGATCGGACTGATCGACGTGAAGGACAAGTCACTTGCCGATTGGGCACTTCTGGTCAAGCGTGCCGAGGACATCATCGTCGCCTCTATCGGCCTCTTCATCACGGCTCCAATCCTTCTGGTGGCCATGATCGCCATCAAGCTTGAGAGCCAGGGACCGGTGATCTATCGCCAGCGCCGCCGCGGCCTCAACCGCCAGATCATCGACGTGCTGAAACTGCGCACCTTATCTGTCACCGATGACGATGACCAGGTTCGTCAGGTCACCATTGGCGACAATCGCGTCACGCGCGTCGGCCGTGTGCTGCGCCACACCAGCATCGATGAGCTGCCGCAACTGTGGAATGTCCTCAAGGGAGAGATGTCGATTGTCGGTCCGCGCCCACACGCGCTTGTCCATGACGACCAGTTCGGCTCCATGCTCGATGAGTATGCCAACCGCCATCAGGTCAAGCCCGGCATCACCGGTCTGGCCCAGGTGAAGGGCTTTCGCGGTGAGACGGGCACCCCCGACCGCATCAAGAATCGCGTTGAGCAGGACATTGCGTACGTGCGCGCCTGGTCCTTGTGGCTGGACATCAAGATCATCGCCAAGACGATCGTTGTCGTCCTGACAGGCCAGAACGCACACTGAGACGAGGAACTTCGGACAGTGCGCAAGTGTCCGGGGAAAGCCAGGGACAAACGGGCGCTGGACGTACCGTCCTGGTTGTCCGACCACACACAAGGATGGAAAGGGAGCGGGAGCTGCCAGCTCATGACGCCAGCAAAGACCAAGGTGCCGATACCCGTCGTGCTCACGCTCCTGAGCTTTCTGTGCCCGACGGAATTATCACTTTATATCGCCGGGCTGCGTCTGCCGCCGCACCGGTTGGCGCTGCTCATCCTGTTGCCTTTGGCACTGGCAAAGATCGTTACATCGCGCGATCAACGCATCCGTTCCTTCGATGTCCTATTCGCCCTTTACGGCATCTGGACAATTGCCGTTTACACCTATCACGCCGGCCAGGAAGGCTTCGTCTACGGCGGCTCACTTGCTCTGGAAGCGCTCGGGGGTTATTTCGTTGCCCGCGCCTTCGTTCGCACCAGCGAGCAACTGCGCGCGACCATGCGCATTTTCATCTTTGCCGTCCTCGCCGCAGCCCTCTTCGCCCTGCCCGAGATGCTGTTTGGCCATATCTACACCCATGACTTCCTGGCCAGAGTGACCGGATACTACCATCCCACAGGCGTGGAGACGCGCCTTGGCTTCACCCGCGCCTATGGAACATTCGATCATCCGATCCACTACGGCACATTCTGCGCAGCGCTTTTTGCACTGTTCTGGTTTGCCGAGCGGCGCACCGTCAAGCGCCGGATCAATGCGCTCATCATGGCGCTTGCCACATTTCTCGGCCTGTCGTCAGCACCCATGCTCTGCCTTGGCCTGCAGGGCGGCATGCTGGTCTGGGATCGCGTAACGCGCACCCTCAAGGGCCGCTTGAGCCTGACGCTGGCCGCTATCGCCGGCGTTTACATCGGAATGTCACTGCTTTCCAGCCGCTCACCCATCGCCTTCATCGCCACCGGCATGACACTTGATCCCTGGACCGGCTTTTATCGCATGCAGATCTGGGAAAACGGCATGCTCAACGTCTGGGCCAGCCCCTGGACCGGCATCGGCCTCAATGATTGGGAGCGCCCCTGGTGGATGATCTCCGATACGGTCGACGCCTATTGGTTGGTGACCACAATGCGCCAGGGCATACCCGCATTCCTGCTCCTCGCGCTGGCCATCATCCTGCTCGCCCGTAACGTCATGAAGCATCGTTATCGCCATGGCGATGACCAAGTGTACAAGATCGCCATGGGCTGGATGATGTCGCTGATCGCGTTATCGCTGGTTGGCGCCACGGTGCATTACTGGAACGTGGTCCATACCTATTTCTTCTTCTTCATCGGTCTGGGTGGCTGGATTGCCGACCCGGCGCGCGCCGCTCTTGCCAGCTTCACGACCAAGGAGCGTGCGCCAGCGCGCGCCACGGACACCAAAACATCCAATTGGCCCGAGCCCATCTATGGACGCCCCTATGGTCATCCCGGCTTGGCGCATACCGCAGCTCTCCACGGCCGCCCCTACGGGCCGGCACACTGATCGGGTTTGCCTTGAAAGGACCGCCGCTACGCCCGGCGCCGTCCAGTCCGATCTTGGACCAAATTCGCCGAGGCAGAATGATCCCGATATATCGCACGACACTCTAGCTTCTTGTTTGGTCGCATTTTCGTCGGCGAACCGGTGTCCACTTCATCGGAAGATGCTTCTAGATGTGAACTTTCGCGACCACGCTACGAGCGCGCCACGCCCGGCGAGATCATCCACATCGACATCAAGAAACTCGGCCACTTCAATGCGATAGGCCATCGCATTACGGGCGATCGCACGCGCCAATCCAACCAGCGCCGCGACGAACTGCCCAGATGGCTTCACCGCTACAATTGGCATCGCCCACATGCTAGCCTCGGCGGAAAGCCGCCAATCAGCCGCCACGCACTCTCCCGCAATAACCTCTTGAGGTATCACAGCTAGTGCGCCGTGCGATATATCGGGATGCCCCATGGCCAAAATCGACGAAAGCCGCCCCTTCCTTGCCGTCCGCATCGCCCTCCTGACGATGTCGGACACGCGCACGCTCGCCGACGATAAGTCCGGCAACACACTGGCCCAGATGATCGGCGAAGCTGGTCACACGGTTGCGGACCGGGCGATCGTCAAGGATGACGTAGATGCCATCCGTGCACGCGTCAAAGTCTGGATCGAGGATCGGCAGATCGACGTGGTTATCACGACGGGGGGCACCGGTTTCACCGGCCGCGACGTCACCCCCGAAGCGGTCAAACCACTCTTCGAGAAGGAGATCGATGGTTTTTCGGCGATCTTCCACATGCTGTCCTACCAGAAGATCGAAACCTCGACGATCCAGTCGCGCGCCTGCGGCGGCGTCGCCCATGGAACCTATATCTTCTGCCTTCCCGGTTCACCTGGCGCCTGCAAGGATGCCTGGCATGGCATCTTGAAATACCAACTCGACAACCGGCATCGGCCCTGCAATTTCGTCGAGATCATGCCGCGATTGGAGGAACACCGCCGCACTGGTGCCTGACCCCCGCGACCGTTCAAAGATCGACGCGGGCGCGCAACATGAGGCCAATCTCTCGCATTGTCTGCGCCTGATCGAATGTCGCCAGCGCCACCTGCCCGGCGAGCATCAACGCCAGCCCCGCAACTGCAACGCAAAATCCGATCACCACACCACTAGGCAACCCGATGATGAAACCAGCAAGGCTGGTGGGGATGCCAACAAAACCAAGCACGACGAGCGCCAACCCACCCGCTGCAGCGATCCAGCCCGACCACGTGACTAAGTGAGCCAGCAACCGGGCACCACGGTATTGCTTTTCGAAGTGCAGGTCGTCATCGAAATCGGCAAGTTCGCGCGCCCGCCGCGCAACGACTTCGGGAAGGCGAAGAGCCTCGTCCCCGCCACCCTCCTGGGCACGATCATGAACACGTGCAGACTGCGTGGATTGCGGACCACCTCGAACATCGCCCGGCGCCAACGAGGCCCGTGTCGCCAACGACTGGTTGGAAAGTTCGCCCAGCTTGATGCGCGCACCGCTGGCACGTTCCCTTTGCTCCCTTTGCTGTTTGTGTGGCACCTGCGCTTGATGCGCCTGGACCTGGGGCTGGGGACGATGTGGTGCAGTCTGTGAGGGCGCGTTTTCACCATGAGCCTGTTGCGGGTGAGCCGACTGGAGATGGCCACCAGCGTAACCCACACTCTCTGCCGAGGGGCGGTATGTTTCCTCTGCCGTCTCACCGCCAGCATACATCGGTGCCGTGGGAACATGCCGGTGCGGCTGGGGAGGCGGTGCAAAACTCAGTCGCGCAAGGCCCGCCCGCGCCGCATCCCCCTCGAGCGTCTCAGAGAATGCCTCGGCAAGATAGTGATAGTATTGGGCCGCGCGCTCGCGCTCGCCGGCCATTTCGGCACGGTGGCCGGCCTCGAGGTACTGGGCGGGCGTATAGGTCTGCGGCTGCGACGACATCGGGCTCGGTCGATTTAGCAGGTCAAGGGATCATCTTAGCATCAATGTGAGCACGTGTCCGTCCATCAATCGGCGTCACGACTAAAGCGGCTTGGTTTATCGCATTTCGTGCCGCCAACCAGTGTCTACTTCATCGGAAAATGGTCCAGGGACAAATCGCTCGACTTGACTGGCGCGCGCCGCTTGAGAAACAGAATTCGTTCCGATATAGCGCACGGTGCTCTAGAGCATTTTCCGACGAAGTGGATACCGGTTCGTCGAAGAAAATGCGACCAAACCAAAGAGCTAGAGCGCCGGTTCCGTTCCATCGGGTCGAAAAGTGCTCCAGAACGATTGTTTATGCATTTTGCTGCGGCGCCTGCGGTCATCAATGCAAAACCACAGCACACTCAACAATCGCGAACGGCAATAGTGACCCCTTCAACGCCGCGCCAGAAAAAATGCCCGGACCTCGGCCCGGGCATCACTTTTGCGTATCAAACGCTCGTCTCAACCTGGTTGTTGACCGCCCGCCTCACCGGCGTTGCCGCTTCAAGCCGCCTCGGCCTCTTCCGCCTCCTCAGCTTCAGCCTCGGCTTCAGCTGCCTCTGCGGCCGCGCGACGCCCCTTGGCGCTCTTGGAGAGCACGTCGGTAATGCGTTGGACAGCACCACGCTCATCGAGCTTCTCGACGGCAGCTAATTCACGCGCCATACGGTCGAGCGCATCCTCGTAGAGTTGACGCTCCGAGTAGGACTGCTCGGGCTGGGCCTCGGAGCGATAAAGATCGCGGACAACCTCGGCAATCGAGATCAGGCTGCCGGAATTGATCTTGGCAACGTATTCCTGCGCGCGGCGGCTCCACATGGTGCGCTTGACGCGGGCACGGCCCTTCAGAGTATCCATTGCCTTCTTGACCGTGTCAGCCTCCGCCAGCTTACGCATGCCAACGGTATCCAGCTTGCCGGTAGGAACCCGCAGCGTCAGCTTTTCTTTCTCGAAGGTGATCACAAACAACTCCAACGAGTGGCCGGCGATCTCCTGCTCCTCAATACCGACAATGCGGCCGACGCCATGCGCAGGATAAACCACGTACTCATTGAGTTTGAAACCGTGACGCTGCCCCTTGTCCTTCTTCTCCTGCGGCTTTGCAGCAGCAGGTGGAGAAATCTTCTCGACCACGGTCGTCGCTGTCACGGCAGCGGCAACGGCACGCTGCGAGGACGGCTTGCGCTTGGACCCAGCTTTGGCAGCCGAAGCCGCCACCGCTGCCGGCTTGATGGCGGCTGCAGCCGGCTTGACGCTGCCACCAGCCGATGCTGCCTTGGCCGCGGCGGCCGGCTTTGCAGCGGCGGCCTTCGCAGCTACGGGTGCGCCAGCCTTCTTGGCAGCCGTCGAGGTCGCCTTGGTCTCAGCAGTATTCACCGCAACCGGCTTCTTGGCCGAATGAACTGGAGCCTTCGCTGCCGGCTTCTTGCTGGAGGTCGCCTTTGCAGACGTTTTCGACGCGGTTTTGGCGGCAACCGCAGCGGGCTTTGCCGCCTTGGCCACTTTCGTTGTCTTGGCCGGAGCCTTCTTGGCAGCGCGCGTAGCAGCGGCCTTGGGCGTACGAACCTTCGACTGTGTCTTATTCTTCTGGGCCATTAGCGTCGTCTCACTCTTTCAACTCGAACCTGGATGCCGGCCCACCCGGCAGCTCAGGAAACTCGCGCCCAGTCACCTGGATCGCGAAAAAAAACCAAGGCGGACGTCACATGCCCTCCCTGGCGTCACGTCGGCATCGCAGGCGCACAGTTACAAACTGCGCTTGGCGGCCATCCTGCTTGCAATGCCATGGCTCAATTGCTCAGCTCATCCCGTCCGGCCAAACCGATGGAAGACCACTACAGGCCATTGACGACAGCAAGCGATACTGGTTGTATGGGCTTGCGGTTGTTTTTCAGCAACGCGTGTCCTCAGTCTGTATCGTCTAAGCCACAATCGGTAAGACTGTAACACAATCTTCACGTAGAATGAAGGGCTGTCGCACCGCAGCGCGTTCAAGCTCTTAATTTCCGGAACCAACTTTTCGTGTTTATTGCGGCGCAGCGACCAGCGCGCGCGCTCCTGTCTGCTGAATTTCATTGAGAAAATCAGGTCAATGCATGGATCGCAGACGGGGAGTGTAAATTTTGACGCACCCTTACAGGGTCGCGCCAGCGCCGGATTTCGGCCCTTCACAACTTAGTTTGCTTTCAATAGCAGGTTGGTAAACATGTCAGACCGCCGAGCCGCGGAGAAAACCACCACAGCCTCACGGGCACGCAATGTAAACTGAACGAGAGTTTAATAAGCGCCTTGTTCCGGCATCAATCGCCCGTACCCGGCTTATCGGAGAAGTACTTCTCAAACTTGTCAGCAACGTCCTTGAACTCATCGGCGTCGGCAGGCGCATCCTTTTTGGCGGTGATATTGGGCCACTTGTCCGCATACTCACGGTTAACATCTAGCCATTTCTCAAGTCCCGGCTCGGTATCGGGCTTGATTGCTTCGGCCGGGCACTCAGGTTCGCACACGCCGCAGTCGATGCACTCGTCAGGATGAATGACGAGCATGTTCTCACCTTCATAGAAACAATCGACGGGGCAAACCTCGACGCAGTCCGTGTACTTGCACTTGATGCACTTGTCGTTGACGATATAGGTCATTGGCTCATTTTCCGTTCGAGTTCGGCGTGACGCCTATATACCGGGCTCATCCGCGCTGCCAAGTCCTGCAACGCAGTCTCTTCGTCACACCTTCGCCCCCGGTACTGCGGCATTCTGGCCTGTTAAATCCGTACGCACCTCCACGTACCTCATCGACGACCGTGGAATCGATCGATCAGACGGCGATCACGTTTGGTCGGTCGGCCAGCACCAGCCTCGAATCCCACCGGCGAAACGCCGCAAGGGGCAGTTGTTGCTTCGGAGATTTTTATTCCGTCTGTACCAGGACTGGGCGATTGGGACAATGGTGTCAACTCCTCAAATAGTCGTTGCGCCTCACTTGCCGAACCGCGCCGTACACCTGGCGCAATCACCTTTAATACGCGAACTTTGCGGCCCACCGAAACAGTCACGACATCAAGGGGCTTCAATGCATGGGCAGGCTTGTCCACCTTCTGGCGATTGACGCGCACTTTGCCCGACGTGACAAGCCCTGCTGCCAGCGTGCGCGACTTCACCACGCGTGCGAACCAAAGCCACTTGTCCAGGCGCTGGCCGCCAACAGAGGCGTGCCCCTGGGGCTCGTCGTGGTCGCGGATCATCAAGGTGTTTTCTCTTTCGACTGCTTTGCCATCGCCTCCTTGAGGGCGCCAAGCGCGGCGAACGGAGAATCTGGATCCACGCCACCCTTTTTGGACTGGCGCGGACCCGTGGAGATCACCTGCGGTCCGCGCTGCTCGTTGCGCCGCTTGCCCTGGTGACGCTCGCGCCCGCCGTGGTCGCGTTTTTGCTGACCGCCCTTTTCGCGACGCTCAAGAGCGCCCGCCTGGTGGTCCTTGTTGCGGTGACGTCCATCGCGATGCCGGCCACGATGCCCAGCGCCATCGCCCTCAGGTTGCTCCTTGCCGCCAGCATGTGGCGCGCTGGCGTGCGCCCCGGAGGGCTCATGCCCTGGCGCTGTGGGCGCGGTCGGCTGAGCACCACCACCCCTACCCTGGCCACGGCGCCCGCGACGACGCTCGCGCGGCTGGCTGCGGTCGCTACGATGTCGACGTGGCCGCCAGATCTCGATGAGCTGAGGCTCAACGGGCGCCTCATCCACAGAAGCTGGCGCCGCCGAGGCATCGTCCGCGACTGGATCAGCGGTGCCCGCCGGCGCGTCTTGAGGTTGGGCTTGCTCGTCGGCCGGTTTTTCTGCCGCTGGCTCTGCTGCAGTTTCTTCTGACGCGGGCTCCGCTGTAGCCCCCTCTACCGCCAGCTCTGCTACAGACACGTCCGCCGCTGGCTCTGCTTCAGACCCCTCGGCCACGGGCTCGGCAGCTGTCGCCTCGACCAGCGGCGCGGCATCTGTCGCCTCGACCAGCGGCGCGGCATCTGGCGTGGCCTCCGCCACTGCTGGCGATTCCTGCGTCCCTGGCGGTGCGGGCGCAACCGCCTTGCGCTCGACCCAGAAGCCCAAAGACTTGAGCACTGCGCCCAATTCGTCGGGCGAGCAACCCAGGATCGACATCATGTCAGGCAGCAC
>JAXGRZ010000044.1:0-14872 GCA_040765305.1 Hyphomicrobiaceae bacterium
CCTCGATTGCCTTGGGGCTGGGGCCGAGCGGCGTCTCGTTGGACGACAGCTTGGCCGGCTTGATGCCCGACGGCAGCTTGCTCTCACCGGGCACATAGGCTTCGATGTCGAGAATTCCGGGTTTCGGTGTGGGCAGGGGTGCGGTCATGGTGAATACTTGTAATTTGGGCTGGTGGCGCTTGGTGGAGCACGGCGCCGCAGTCTTAGACGACGTGGCGCGGAATTCCTAGAGCGCACGGCGCTCTAGAGCATTTTCCGACGAAGTGGACACCGGTTCGTCAAAGAAAATGCGACCAAACCACAGAGCTAGAGCGCACGGCGCTCTAGTTGTGTTCCGACTTTGGCGCCCAGGACCCTGCCAGGCCCCAACACGTTCGCCCGGACTTCAACTTTGGCTCTACCGAGAATGACTTGACCTGAGCGTGTTCCCTCAGGTATTTCAGAAGCGGAACATCGTGGTGATTTGGCCGGCCGGCTTGCAGCCACGTTAAACAACTCGCTAAAAGGCCTGGCAGACCGATCCTCGGTTGACCCGGCCAAGACGACAAGCGCGGGGACTTGAGGCGGTCTTTTTTATTGTCCACCTTGATGTCCGACGTGATGTCTGAACCGACATCCCCCGTGCTTGCGCCAAATCGAGTTTGGAGCCTGGGCGTGGATAAGACGATGAAGCCCGAGATTGTGACGAGCGCACCAGATGGCGGCAGCGCTGGGAACGTGGCGTTCAACGCCACCTCGCCGCCTGCGCGATTGAAGGAAGCCTGGACGCCGTCGAGCCAACTTGCAGTGTTTGCCGGTTCGCCCTTGAAGCTCGAATGCGGCAAGTCCCTCGATGAGTTCCAGATTGCCTACGAGACGTGGGGTGAACTCAACGCCGATAAATCCAATGCCGTTCTCGTCTGTCACGCGCTGACCGGCGATCAATACGTCATTGGCGAAAACCCGGTGACCAAGAAGCCCGGCTGGTGGGAAACCTTGCTGGGTCCCGGCAAGCCGATCGACACGAATAAGTACTTCGTCATCTGCGCCAACATTCTGGGCGGCTGCATGGGCACCACCGGGCCGGCCTCGCTCAACCCTGGAACGGGGCGGCCCTATGGTCTCAGCTTTCCCGTCATTACCATTGCCGACATGGTCAATGCCCAGGTGCGGCTCATCGATCATTTCGGTATTGACCAGCTGTTTGCCGTCATCGGTGGATCGATGGGCGGCATGCAGGTGCTCGATTGGGCAACGCGCCACAAGGAGCGCTGCTTTTCGGCGATGCCGATCGCAGCGGCGGCGCGCCATTCTTCGCAGAACATCGCCTTCCATGAGGTTGGCCGCCAAGCGGTGATGGCTGATCCTGAATGGTGCCGTGGCGATTATCTGAGCCAGGGGCGCGTGCCCACCAAGGGTCTCGCCGTGGCGCGCATGGCCGCCCACATCACCTATCTGTCCGAAGAGGCCTTGCACCAGAAGTTTGGTCGCAATCTGCAGAACCGCGAGGAGCGCACGTTCTCCTTCGATGCCGACTTCCAGGTCGAGAGCTACCTGCGCCACCAGGGTTCGACGTTCGTCGATCGCTTTGATGCCAACGCCTATCTCTACATCACGCGCGCCATGGATTATTTCGATATTGCCGCCGCCCATGGCGATGTGCTGGCCAGCGCCTTCAAGGGAACCAGGACCCGCTTTCTCGTCGTGTCGTTCACATCGGACTGGCTTTATCCGACGCGCGAAAGCCGCCAGATCGTACAGGCGTTGAATGCGGTTGCCGCCAACGTCTCCTTTGTCGAGATCGAGAGCAACAAGGGGCACGATGCCTTCCTGCTGCACGAGCCGGAGTTTTTCGCCACCGTCGAAGGCTTCGTAAAGGCCGCCGCCCTTCACCGGGGGCTGAAGCCATGAGCACACACGAGGACCGTGCCGGCATGATCAAACAAGGCCGTAACATCACCAGCTTGCGCCCGGATCATCAGCTCATCGCCGAGATGGTAGCGAATGGTTCGCGCGTGCTTGACGTTGGCTGTGGTGACGGTGCGCTGCTTGATGTGCTGGCGCATGAAAAGGCTGTCGATGCACGCGGCATCGAGTTGGCTCGCGAGAAGGTCAATGCCTGCGTGGCGCGCGGCCTGTCCGTCGTCCAGGGTGATGCTGACCGTGATCTTGCCGACTATCCCGATGATGCCTTCGACTATGCCATTCTCAGTCTCACGATCCAGTCGACGCACTATCCAAGGACGGTGCTGGAGAACCTGCTGCGCATCGGCCGGCGCGCGATTGTTTCGTTTCCCAACTTCGGCCACTGGAAGATCCGCGCCGGACTGCTGCTCGGCGGGCGCATGCCGGTCACCGACCACCTGCCTGAAAGCTGGTTTGAGACGCCCAACGCACATCTGTGCACGATCTACGACTTCGCCGATCTGGTGAAGCTCGTTGATGCCGAGGTGGAAGACGCCTTCTCCTTCAATGCCCGCGGCAAGCGCCTTGGCATCAAGCAGTCGATCTGGCTGCAGAATCTGCTCGGCGAGAAGGCGGTGTTCTTGCTCAAGCGCAAGCACTGAGAATGTCGGCAGCAATCAAATGACGGATTGCGGGCGCGCTTCGATGAGCCTCAACGCTCGATCACCCAACGCGTCACGGCTTGATGATAGTTGAGCGGACCTGGAACGGTCGTGTGGGTCTTGAGGTATCTAAATCCAGCTTTCTGCAATGTCCGGTTGGGACCGACGTTGAATGCATTTGGCTCGCACAACAGCCGGCTCAGTTTGAGTTTCGAAAAGTATATCTCGACGCTTTGACGCACACACTGGGTGCCGATCCCGCATTGGCGCTGATCTGGCCGGGTGACATGCAGGTGCATATGCGCCTGCTTGCCAAATGCGATCTTGTCGCAGCTTGAAAAGCCAACCGGCTCATTGTCGAGAAGCCATACGACATACAACCCCCAGCGTCTCTCCAATGGCATGAGATAAAGCTGTTTGAAGCGCTCGCTCCAGGTGTCGCGATCAGGCAAGCGCGTTGGATCGACGCCGAGCATTTCCAGATACTCAGGCGTTGACGACCTGAAATAGTCAATGACCAGGTGCGTTTCAGCGAGGCTCATTTCCCGGACTTCAACGGACATGGTTTGAGCTGACATGGGTGAACCTTGGTGCGCGCCGCTGGTTATCTCACCAATATCACGCCGCACACGTTCTGGAACATCTTATCGACGTTGATGTTCGCGGGTGAAAGAGGATGGGTTTGGTGCTGAGGTAAACTCAATCGACCGGCCGTGAGGCTCTCGACATGCCGATCTGACCATCGCGCGAGAGCAAAATAGCGATCCAGCGCCAGCTTGGGATGTGCGCGCACACGATCGTCACCAGCACCAGGATCGGCACGCTGAGAAACATGCCGACGATACCCCAGATAGTCCCCCAGAAGGCCAGCCCGAGGATGATGGCGAACGGACTCATGTTGAGCGTACTGCCCATCAGGATCGGTTCGAGAATGTTGCCGACGGCGAACTGGATTGCCGTCAATCCGAGCACCAACGTCACGAACGGTGACAAGGAATCGAACTGCACCAGCGCAATCAGCGCCGGGAAGGTGACGGCAAGGATCGAGCCGATGTTGGGAATGAAGTTCAACACGAAAATCAAGATCGCCCATGTCTCGGCGAAATCGACGCCGATCAAGCGCATGATGGTATAGGAGACGCCGCCGGTTAGAAGACTGACGAGTGTCTTGATCCAGATGTAGCCCCGGATGCTGTCGGAAATATCGCTCAACAGTGCAGTCGTCTTGGCGGCCTGCTCTTTGCTCTGGAACATCGCTGCCACCTTGGCCTTCAGGTGTTGCCCCTCCGCCAGCAGAAAACCAACGTAGGCGATGACCAGGGCCAGGCTCACCATGAATGACTGCGCGGAAAACAGAAGGGAGGGAATGCGGCGCGTCAGATCGATCTGCTGAAAAAGCTTGCGGACCTTTTCCGAACCCAGCGGGCCGAGCCACTGCGTGAGTTCTCCGACCATCGCCTCCAGACGGTTGACATAGCGCGGCCATGCGGCCTGGATCGCATCAGCTTGGCCGAAAAGAATCGAGATGACCAGATAAAGGCTGAGGATGACAACGACGATACCCAAAATCATCGCCACCGAACGCGGCAGGCGGTGATCGCCAAGCCCAATGCGCTCGAATGAGCTGATCAAGGCCTCCAGCAGATTCCACAGCAGGATCGCAATCGCCAGTGGGATCAGGAACGAGCTTCCCAGAGCAAGGCCGGTTACCGCGACTCCCAGTGCAATGATCGCCAATCCTGTATTCTGCAGAATTTGGGTTCTACCGTTCGTGCTCATCGTCATCCCCCGCCCTCATCGGGCGCAAATTGCCGTTACGCGATGGGAATCGTTACAACGCCAGGGCCCATCGGGAAACATCGATGTATCGGCGCGCAAAAGTGCGCCGCGGTTTTGCGATCGCGTCACGGCTCAAAGACGGCATGCCTCATGCGTCGCGGCAGTGTGATCCCGATTATCGCCCGACGCTCTAACGTCCCTTGGCCGCGGCCACCACGCCCATGATGGGTGCGCGCACCACTTTGCCGATCCTCGCCTCCACATCCTTTTTTGCCTCGACGATGACGACGCCAGCGAACCCGGGTGTGACGTGCCTGCCGATCTTCTCAAAGCCCCCCGCCGAGCGCACCACGATTTTGGCATTGAACGGCGGTACGTAAAGCGCGCCGCGCCAATCGACCGGGGTCAGCAGCGCATCCAGCAAGAGCTTTTCCAGTTGCCGCCGACTATAGGGTTGCCCCTGCCCGAACGGGGTGGTGTCGATCCGTGCCCACAATCCGCGCCGATTCGGGACCACAACGATGAGGCTGCCCTGCGGCGCCAGGACGCGCCACATCTCGCGCAGCAGCGGCCTGACCCGTTCGGCGTTTTCCAGGCAATGCACCGCCAGCATTTTGTCAACCGAGGCATCGGGGAGCGGCAGCTTGTCTTCCTCGGCCAGCGCCGTCAGCACGCCGCCTTGGCGCGGCCACACCAGCGCCCCCTGTCCCGCCGGCATCAACGCGCCAACACACCCCGCACCGTTTCTCAGTCCCGCCAGATAGGGTGTCGCAAAGCCAAGTCCGACCAGCGTGTCGCCCGTTACGGACGCCCACCGCGCACGTATGTGGCGCTGCAGCGTCCGCCGCACGACATGGCCCAGAGGGCTCTGGTAGAAATCGCGGAGCTCGATGACATCTTGATGCATGCGCTGCACTCAAGGGAATTTTAGCCCGCCACGCAAGGGCACCCGTTCGGATATATAACATGTGCCGGGGGGCAGAACCGGTTGGCGCCCCAGTTTCACAATGATTTGCCCTAAAATCCTATAGGTTTTCGTTGCCAATTCACGAGATTGGGTCTGGCCCCACGGATCGAGGTTGTTATCATGGAGCTTACCCGGGCTCTGCAGCCTGGAAGAGTAAAGACCCGGTTGGTTCGCAAAGTGATTCCATGTCGGGTCCCGAAAAACGCTATCAGGGAGAAAACGGCTATGCTGCATTCGTCCGTAAGACGGATTGCCACCTTGGCAACAGCCCTCGCGGGTGTCGCTGTCATTTCACTTCCGGTTACGCCGGCCAAGGCAGATACCTTCATCAACATCCTCACCGGTGGCACGAGCGGTGTCTATTACCCCCTGGGCGTTGCATTGTCGGAGATCTACGGCGCCAAGATTGCCGGCGCGCGCACGCAGGTGCAGTCGACAAAGGCTTCAGTGGAGAACCTCAATCTGCTGCAGAAGGGCAAGGGCGAGCTGGCGCTAGCCTTGGGCGACTCGGTCAAGCTCGCCTGGGAAGGCAATGCCGAAGCCGGCTTCAAGGAGAAGCTCGATAAGCTGCGCGCCATCGCGGCTATCTACCCCAACTACATCCAGATCGTTGCCACCAAGGACAGTGGCATCAAGAACTTTGCCGACCTGAAGGGCAAGGGTCTTTCGGTCGGTGCCCCCAAGTCGGGCACCGAACTCAATGCGCGCGCCATCTTCGAAGCGATGGGCATGAGCTACAAGGATCTGGGCAAGACCGAATACCTGCCGTTCGCCGAATCCGTCGAACTCATCAAGAACCGTCAGCTCGATGCAACATTGCAGTCGGCCGGCCTCGGCGTTGCTTCGATCCGCGATCTGGCGACATCGCTGCCGATCCAGATGGTGGCGGTGCCTGAGGATGTGGCTGAGAAGCTCGGCCCCCCCTATATCTCCGCTGAGATTCCGGCCGGCACCTACGAGGGTCAGACCGAAGCGGTGCATACGGTTGCGGTGCGCAATATCCTCGTCACCCACTCAGGCGTTTCCGACGAAGTCGCCTACCAGATGACCAAGCTGTTGTTCGAAAACCTCGACCAGTTGGTTTCGGCGCACAAGGCCGCCAAGGCGATCAAGCTCGAAACCGCGACCAAGGGTGTTCCCATTCCGCTGCACCCCGGCGCTATGCGCTACTACACGGAAAAGGGCCTGCTCAAGTAAACGGCCGTGCTGATGGGGCCGGAGCAAACAGCTCCGGCCCATTTCGTTTGCAGGAACCTCGCGTCAATGCCCTCTCCCACACGCCCCATTGCGGTCGACGCTAACAGCGCCGCGCAGGTACGTGCCAGCTAGAGCGGTTTCCACGCGATTTGAATCGCGTGACACCGCTCCAGTCCTTTGTTTATCGCATTTTCTTCGACGAACCGGTATCCACTTCGTCGGAAAATGCTCTAGCCCAATATCCCCCAACGAGACCACGCCCGATGAGCTTGGACAACAGACAACCCGATGGCAATGGCGCCGTGAATAGCCAGATGAGCGAAGCCGATCACAGCGCCCTCGACCTCCATGATCCCTTGGCCAAGACCTTTCCCGATACGCTGGAGGGCAAGTTCTTATTCGCGATTGCAATCGCGTTCTCGCTTTTCCAGATCGCAACGGCGGCGCATGTCGTCGATCTGCCAAGCCAGCTGGTGCGCTCCTACCACGTCGGTTTCCTGATGCTGCTGGTGTTCCCGCTGATGGCGGCGGCGCGACATCGCGCGTTTGGTTGGCATGTTCTGGCATGGACGCTTGGAATTGTCGGCTTTTGCGTCGCCGTCTACCAGTGGTGGGAATACAAGGATCTCATCGTGCGTTCGGGCGATCCCAACGATCTCGATATCATCGTCGGCGTGATTGCACTGGCCGTTCTTTTTGCCGCCACGTTGCTGCTGATGGGCCCCGCCTTGCCGATTCTGTCGGGGCTGTTCCTGCTCTACTGCTTCCTTGGCCACCTGTTGCCGGCCCCGCTCAATCATCGCGGCTATGACTTCACGCAGGTGATCGACCACATGGCCTTCGGCACCGAGGGCATCTATGGCATCCCGACGTACGTTTCATCCACCTACATCTTCCTTTTCATTCTCTTCGGCGCCTTCCTGGAGCGCGCCGGCATGGTGCAGCTGTTCACCGACGTCTCGCTCGGTCTGGTCGGCTCCAGTCGCGGTGGGGCCGCGAAAGTCTCGGTCATCTCCTCGGGCTTGATGGGCACGATCTCCGGTTCGGGCGTCGCCAATGTTGTCACCACCGGCCAGTTCACGATTCCCTTGATGAAGCGGTTCGGCTATCGCGCGGCGTTCGCCGGCGGTGTCGAGGCGACGTCCTCCATGGGCGGTCAGATCATGCCGCCGGTGATGGGCGCGGTTGCCTTCATCATGGCCGAGACGCTCGACATTCGCTATTCGGAGGTGGTCAAGGCGGCGGTGGTTCCGGCCGTTCTCTATTTCGCCTCGGCCTTCTGGATGGTGCATCTGGAAGCGGGAAAGCGCGGCCTTCTCGGCCTTGGCGCCGATGAATTGCCCTCGGCTCGCGCCGCGCTCGCCAAGGGATGGCATCTGCTGTTGCCGCTGGCGATGCTCGTTTATCTGCTGTTCTCTGGCTATACGCCCCTGTTCGCCGGCACCGTTGGGCTTGCCCTTACCGTGCTTTTGATCCTTGGCGCATCCGCGGTCCTCGGCCTGCCGGAAGGCCTCTTGCGCTATATCTTCTGGATCGGGCTTGGCATGATCGGTGCGGCCTTCCTGAAATACGGCTTGGGTATCGTTGGCTTGGGTATCGCGACGCTGATTTTGCTCAATATGTTCATGCGCCACGGCCGCCAGACCGTGTGGAGCGCGATTGTCGGTCTTGCCGAAGGCGCCAAGACGGCACTGTCAGTCGGCATCGCCTGCGCCATCGTCGGGATCATCATCGGTACCATGACGTTGACCGGCGCGGCCACCACGTTTGGCGGCTTCATCGTCTCGGTGGGCAAGGAAAGCCTGCTGCTCTCGCTGATCTTGACGATGATCACCTGCATCATCCTGGGCATGGGTATCCCGACGATCCCCAACTACATCATCACCTCTTCGCTGGCCGGGCCGGCACTTGAGCATCTTGGCGTGCCGTTGATCGTTTCGCACATGTTCGTTTTCTACTTCGGCATCCTTGCCGACTTGACGCCGCCCGTGGCGCTGGCCTGCTTTGCTGCCGCCCCGATCGCGCGCGAATCGGGTTTTCGAATATCACTGGAGGCCGTGAAGGTTGCTGCGGCTGGATTTGTCATTCCCTATATGGCCGTCTACACGCCGGCACTGATGTTGCAGGACGGCGGGCCGTTGTCGGCAGCCTATGGCTATCCTGTTGCGGTCGCCTACATTGTCATCAAGGTGGCGATCGCCATCGCGCTGTGGGGTGCTGCTGTCATTGGCTTCCTGCGCACCCACATGATCTGGTGGGAGCGCATCCTGGCGGCTGCTTCGGCCGGGACCTTGATTGCAGCCTTGCCGCTGACTGACGAAATCGGGTTTGTCCTGGCACTCATAACCTACTTTGCGCATCGTTGGCGCACGCGCCATGCGCCAGCGGTTGATAGGGTGTGAGCGCATCATGGCGGTTTGTCTCATCGAGGGAGTGAAAGTCTCCGTGATTGCCGCACAGGCCTTCACGCTGGCCTGGACGCACACGGTCGAGAAGACGGACTGGGAGGAGGACTGGCGCCTGTTGCCCGCCGACAACGTGCTGTCGCTGGAGACCGCACGCATCAAAGGCTCTGGCGCCGGCATGGAGCCTGCCGAAGACGCCCGCCTTGTTAACGGCTGGTGGCAGTACCACCCGAAGGGCCGGCAGCTTCGGGAGTTGCATCTTGCCAACAATGGCGGCGCAGCCGGCGCCTGGCGCATTTGTACGCACGGCACATGCCGCGCATTGTCGAGCGGCCCGGGCAGTCCGGCCGAGTACGTGATCCAGCCCTGTGCCGCGCCTCCATGACGGCGCCGACCCGCGCCTTACTCGACAGCAGCGCCAATTTCGTCGACAAGCCCCCGCACAGTACTAATTGAGACGCGCTGAACCGCGCACACGGCACTGAAAGGACGACCATGGCCACTTTGGATATCCATCTCTTCCCCTGTCTTGACGACAACTATGGCGTCCTGATCCATGATCCATCGAGCGGCGCGACGGCTTCCATCGATGCCCCAGACGCGGACGATGTGCGTGCGGCCCTTGCGCAAAAGGGCTGGAAGCTCACCCACATTCTGACCACGCACCACCACCACGATCACACGGGCGGCAATGTGGAGCTGAAAGCTGAAAGCGGCTGCATGATCATCGGCCCCAAGGGTGAGGCTGCGAAGGTGCCCGGCATCGACCAGGCGGTTGGCGAGGGCGACAAGTTCAAACTCGGCGGCTTTGAGGTCAACGTGATCGAAACGCCCGGCCACACGCTGGGTCATGTCACCTATCACATCCCGGCTGCAAACGTTGCATTCGCCGGCGATACCTTGTTCGCCCTCGGCTGCGGACGCATCTTCGAGGGCACGCCGGAGATGATGTTCAACGCGCTGCAAAAACTCGCCGCGCTTCCCGGTGACACCGTGGTTTATTGCGGCCACGAATATACCGCAGCCAACGCCCGCTTTGCGCTCACCATCGAGCCGGGCAACCAGGCGCTGCAACAGCGCATGAAGGAGATCGAGGCCCTGCGCGCCGCCCGACAGCCGACTGTTCCCACGACCATTGCTGCCGAGCTTGCCACCAATCCGTTCCTGCGTGCCCATGAGCCGGCGATCCAGCGCCAGCTTGATATGGTCGGTGCCCCGACATGGCAGGTGTTCGCCGAAATCCGCGAGCGCAAGAACCGTGGCTGACGATCTGGCGCGCGCCGGAGAGAAGATCGCCGGGCTCACCGCCGCAGAGGTGGTGCGCCTGCTCGACCTTAAGCCCCATCCCGAAGGCGGCTTTTATCGCGAGACGTTCCGCGATGAGGCAACGCTGCCGGGCGCCACCGCGCGCGCCTATTCGACGTGCATCTATTTCCTGCTGCCTGGCGGTATCGTTTCGCGCTGGCACGCGGTTGACGCTGTCGAGGCCTGGCATTGGTACGCCGGCGCACCGCTACGCCTTGGAATCGCTCCGCCACAGGGCGGTAGGGTTGTGCAACACCATCTGGGCAGCGACCTTCGCGCTGGTGAGCGCCCACAAGCCATCGTGCCAGCCAGTCACTGGCAGCAAGCCCAAAGCGTGGGGGCGTGGACACTGGTCGGCTGCACGGTGGCGCCCGGATTCGAGTTTTCCAGCTTCACCTTGGCCCCCGAAGGGTGGTCACCGGGCCTGGGCCCGCCGCGTACCACATGACCCCGCGAGGAGACGCCGGTCACACCGTGGCACGGATGAGTTGCTTGCGCTGGCCAAGTGCGCATGTCGATCAATGAGGCAAATGATAATTTCAGGTTTCGGATTTTAAGCTTTGATCGATAAACCAATGAAATTAGAGGATGTTGAGCAGCTGTGCGCTGCGATTCGGCGTGCGCAAATTGCGCAACGGTAAGAACTGCATAGCCTCGATGTGCGCGCCAGTCATGAGTGCAGCCAGGAAGCGCTGCATACCCCGTATGAACTGATTGATGCAGTTGCGACACAGAGGGCATTTCTTCACCCCGTTATCCACCGCCGTTGTGCCCGGCTGCGAACAATCAATCTGTTGAAAACGCGGAAAAACAAGCGATCGCGGTGCGCTACGGCTCAGCTAGGCTTGCCGCTCCAACGCGACTCATCGAAAACTGCCCAGACATTTATGGAATTCGACGAACTTCGGGGGGCCAGTCAGCATGAAGCGTGAGCAGCCGGGCGCAATTTTGAGCACGGTGTTCGTCGATTACGACAACATCTATTTATCGCTTAAGCGCAAAAGCGAAGAAGCGGCCAAGCGTTTTGCCAAGGATGCTCCATTGTGGTTGTCGGCACTGATGGATGGGCGTTTGATCACGCCGACCAATGGTCCCGCACCGGACCTGAAGCGTCGCATTGTCATGAACCGCTGCTACGGTAACCCCGTGCCGCGCCGCAATTCGAGTGACAATTCCACCGACATGAACTCGTTTCCCTTCGTCCGGCACCACTTCTTGCGTGCTGGCTTTGAGGTGATCGACTGCCCACCGTTGACGGCGCAGCTGAAGAATTCCTCCGACATTCGCATGGTCATGGATGTGCGTGATTACCTGTCGCACGATACCTATTTCGAGGAGTTCATCATCCTTTCCGGTGATGCTGATTTCACGCCGCTGCTGCACCGCCTGCGCGCGCATGCACGGCGCACGGTTATTTTTGCAAACGACTACACCGCCATGCCCTACACGGCGATCAGTGACGGCGAAGTTCGTGAAGCAGACCTGATCGCGCTGCTGCTGGAAGGGCGCGCACGCACCGAGGCAGAGGACAACACGGGCGTTGCCGGTCAGCCTGCATTGCCGGCGGCGGCCGACCTTGAACAGGTACGCCGTGAGATCATCAAGGAAGTCACGACATCAGTGCGATCTGCGGGCCAGCCCGTGCCACTGGAGGCGCTGGCTGATCGCGCCGTGCGCACGTTGGGCCACGACCGCACTGTCGGTACGGCCTGGGGCGGCACCGGCAGCTTCCGCGATCTGTTGCTGAAGGGCCTGCCTGAGAATATTCGCCTTAATGAGCAGCCGCCCTATTTCGTTTTTGATGCCAGCCGCCAGTTACCCCAGGCTGGCGAACCCGAGCCGCTGATTGCGGAACCACGCAAGGATACCCGCGTATCCGCGCACGTTTCCGCTCCGGCTGCCCGCGAGGCGCGTGCTGAGCCGCGCCTTGATGTTTCACCAGCGCGCAGCGAACAGCGTGAACCTTATTTCGGGACACGCTCTGCGCCCGCTCGCGAGCAACGCGCCGAGCCTTCGTTCGATCAGCGTATCGAGCGCGCCGCGCCAGCGCCCTCCGTGCCGCTTGGTATGCCTGAGCGGCAGACTCACGCTGCAACATACGTCACGCCGCAAACGGGCGAGCCGCGGCATGCGCAAATGCGTTTGTCAGAGCCTGCCCCCACGGCGCAAGCTCCGGCTGCTCCGGCCCAGGTACCGGCTCGGGCCAACCATACGCAACCGGCGGCTCCGTCACCTTCTCCGGTCAGCGCTCAGCGCACGCCCGACAGTGGCGCAACCGCCATTCAGCGCTCGATTGCACGCATTCACGAAGCTTGTCAGGCGCCACCACTTTCGCCGCCTGAATATCGCACCATGTTCGATGTGATCGCGCAGGAGATCAACCAGAACGGGTTGAACGGGCAGCAGACGCTGACCAACATTACCCTGCGCGCGCAGGAACTCAGCATCGAGACCCGCCGCGACGACGTCCGGTTCATTCTCGATGTGATCAGCGAGACCGACCCTTGGTTCGACCAGGGGGCTTCAGCCAAGCTGTTTGCTGGCCGGTTCCGCAATTTCGTCGTGGCCCGCTGCCGCAGCCAGGGGTTGACGCTTTCGGCTGATGAACTCGATCTCATCGATGCCTGGTTTGCAGGTCCAGCCGCACCCCAGCAGCGCGCCGCAACCCGCACCCAGCAGGCGGCCTACCAGCAGCAGGCCGCGCAGGCAACGGGGACTGATGGACCAGCACCGGTGCATGGCGAACGCTGGATGGGCGCGCAGTCGCCTGTGCCAGCCCAGCAGCCAGTACCTGAGCGCTTTGCCCCTCCGGTGGATGAACCCAGCGGAGATGAGTTTCCGCGCATCGTCCGGCGCGGCAGCATTCGCTGATTGATTGCAGGCTGTAACAAAAAACGCCCCGGGAACCCCCGGGGCGTTTGCGTTTCTTGTCTGGCGCTTCCAGCGTCTGGCGCTGCGTCTTGCATCAAACGAAGAACTGGCCGCCGTTGGCCGAGATTGTCGAACCGGTGATGAAGCCGGCCTCATCTGAAGCCAGGAAGACGACGCAGCGCGCAATCTCCTCAGGCTCACCCAATCGCCCGACCGGGATGAGTGGTAGGATCGATTTTTGGAGCACGGCCGGATCGATTGCACGCACCATTTCGGTCGCGATGTAACCAGGGCAGATCGCGTTAACCGTGATGCCCGCGCGCGCGCCTTCCTGGGCCAGCGCCTTGGTGAAGCCGAGATCGCCGGACTTGGCAGCCGAATAGTTCACCTGACCCATCTGGCCCTTCTGACCGTTGATCGATGAGATGTTGATGACGCGGCCGAATTTGCGTGCGCGCATGCCTTCCCACACCGGCCGCGTCATGTTGAACACGCCGCTGAGGTTGGTGCCGATCACCTCGTCCCACTGCTGCTTGGTCATCTTGTGGAACATGCCATCACGGGTGATGCCGGCATTGTTGACCAGAACATCGACCGGTCCCAGGTCTTTTTCAACCCGCGCAACGCCCGCTGCACAGGCGTCGAAGTCGGCAACCGACCACTTGTAAACGGGAATGCCGGTATCCGCCTGGAACTGCTGTGCGGCGGTATCATTACCGGCGTAGTTCGCGGCGACACGATATCCTTTCTGCTTGAGCGCAACCGAGATCGCGTGACCAATGCCGCGCGTACCTCCCGTGACGATGGCAACACGTGCCATGGGCTTCCTCCATTGTTTTGCATTAACTGGATCCAGACTGCCGACCGCGTGTCGGTTCTGGGCAGAAATCAGGAAATTTGGTGAAGATGGATGGTGTGCAGGACGTGCGCCGGTCCGCTGTCAGTGGCGAACCGGCGCCGCTTGTCGGCATCAATCGCGCGCGACGCACAAAGCAACGCCCATGCCGCCGCCGATGCACAGCGTGGCCAGACCCTTCTTTGCGTCACGGCGCTGCATTTCGTAGAGCAGCGTCGTCAGGACGCGGGCACCCGAGGCGCCGATCGGATGGCCGATGGCAATGGCGCCGCCATTGACGTTGACCTTGTCGGTATCCCAGCCGAGTCCCTTGTTGACGGCGCAGGCCTGGGCGGCAAACGCTTCGTTGGCTTCGACCAGATCGAGTTGCTCCTTGGTCCAGCCTGCTTTTTCCAGCGCCTTCTTCGACGCCGGGATGGGCCCTGTACCCATGATCGAGGGATCAACGCCGGCATGCGCCCACGAGACGATGCGTGCCAACGGCTTGATACCGCGCTTGGCGGCTTCCTCGGCGGTCATCAACACGACCACGGCAGCGCCGTCGTTGATGCCAGAGGCATTGCCGGCCGTCACGGTGCCTTCCTTGGGATCGAATGCGGGACGCAGCTTGGCGAGGCTGTCGAGCGTGACGCCGTCCTTGATGTATTCGTCCTCGGAGACGACGACGTCGCCTTTACGCGACTTGATCGTGACGGGTGCAATCTCGTCCTTGAACTTGCCGGCCTTGCGTGCCGCCTCGGCCTTGTTCTGCGAGGCGGTCGCGAATTTGTCCTGCTCTTCACGCGTGATCTGGTACTGGCGTGCCACGTTCTCGGCGGTGATGCCCATGTGATAGTTGTTGAAGGCGTCCATGAGGCCGTCGCGCAGCATGGTGTCGAGCACCTTCAGGTCGCCCATCTTAGTGCCGTTGCGCAGGTGGGCAACGTGCGGCGACTGGCTCATGCTC
>JAXGRZ010000045.1:0-14529 GCA_040765305.1 Hyphomicrobiaceae bacterium
ACCGGGTCGGCCTTCGCCGCCTTGGCCACCATATCGATGATCGATTCCATGGCGTAAGCGGTATGCGTGTGACCCACGGAGCGCCACCACAGCACTGGGATTTGCGTCTCAGGACTGCTGACACCGACCGACAGCTCGGGAATTGCGTAATGGGTGTCGTTGACACCTTCGACGGTGGCGGGATCGATGCCCGACTTGGTCACCTCTTCGCTGGCCATCGCCGTGCCAAGCAGGATCGGCTTGCCGGCAAGCCGGTGATCCCAGCCGACAATCTTGCCATCCTTCAGGCCAACACGCACCCGGTGGGCGACCATGGGGCGGTAGAAGCCGCCGTGCAGGTCATCCTCGCGCGTCCACACCAGCTTGACCGGCGTCTTGCCGCCCAACAGGGCGAACGCCATGGCTGCTTGTGAATGATAATCGGCAACGGGCGTTGCACGCCGCCCGAATGAGCCCCCGGCATAGACCGTGCGTACTTCCACGTTGGCCGGATCGATCTTGAGGATGGCTCCCGCAACGTGCTGCACCACGGTGGGGAACTGGCACCCATCATGGAAGCGCACGCCCTTTTGCGTCGGCTCGATGACGCAGTTGAGTGGCTCCATCGGTGCGTGCGCCAGGAACGGAAAAATGAAATCGCCTTCAACAATCTGATCGGCGCCTTTCAAAGCCGTCTCGGTGCGCGCCAGATCCGCACCCTTCACCGCCTGATGCTGTGGCTTGTCAAGCAAGCTCACATGATGGGCGACAAGCTCCTCGTTCGAGCGGTTCTCAGCACCGGAGTAGTCCCATTGCGCGGTTATCACTTCACGCGATTTGATCGCGGCCCAGGTGTTCTTCGCATAGACCGCAACGCCCTCCTGCGTTGGCAGCACCTTTGCATCGATAAAGCCCTTGATCGCCTTGGCCGCGGATGCATCGAACGACTTCAACTTGCCGCCAAAGCGCGGCGTGCGCAAAATGACGACGTAGACCATGCCGGGCACTTTGACGTCCAAGGCAAAGGTCGCCGTGCCGTTGATCTTAGCCGGCGTATCCTTGCGCGGCAGCCCATCCTTGCCGATCAGGCGGAATTGATCGGGCGACTTCAACACCGGCTGTTCGGGCGCGAACAAGGTTGCGGCCTTGGTGATCATTTCACCGAAGTGGGCCTGATGATCTGCCGCCTTCAAGACACCTTTCTCGATGCTGATCGTGGAGGCTGGCACGTTCCAAGTCTCGGCCGCAGCATTGACCAGCACGTCGCGTGCGGCAGCACCCGCCTTTCGATATTGAAGGAAGCTGTTGGCAATCGCGGTCGAGCCGCCGGTGCCCTGGGCACCCAACGCAAGGTTCTTGTAGCGCGCCACATCGGCGGGGGCAAAATCGATGGTGACGCGGCTCCAATCGGCATCAAGCTCTTCGGCCACCAGTGTGGCGAGCCCGGTCGTCGTGCCCTGCCCCATCTCGAAATGCTTGATCACCACCTCAACCACACCATCGGGCAAAATGCGCACGAAGGGATTGAGTTCTGCCGGTGAACCGGTGGCGGCGACGGCGATACGTCCATCGGGCCGCAACCCGATGACAAGGGCGGCGCCGGTTGCAGCCGCTGACTTGAGGAAGGTACGGCGTGTTGTTTCGATCCCCATGGCTCAACCCTCCATGATCTGGGCGGCATGATGGATTGCCGCTCGAATGCGTTTGTAGGTGGCACAACGGCAGGCATTGCCCGACATTGCCGTATCGATGTCCGCGTCGGTCGGTTTGGGGTTCGATTTCAAAAGGCTGATCGCCGACATGATCTGTCCGGACTGGCAATAGCCGCACTGCACGACATCGAGCTTCGCCCACGCCGTCTGCACGGCCTTGGCCGCGGCACTCCCATCCTTGCCGCCAACGCCTTCAATCGTGGAGACGTTGGCGCCTTCGAGGTCCTCGATCATGGTCTGGCAAGAGCGCACCGGCTCATCATTGACGATGACGGTGCATGCCCCGCACGCGGCCACACCGCAACCGAATTTGGTTCCGGTCAGATCAAGGTCATCACGCAATACCCACAACAGCGGCGTGCCTGGCTCAGCATCAACCGTCACTGGTTGGCCGTTGACGTTCAGCTTGATCGCCATGGTTGTTCTCCTAATCTCGATTATTCGTCCTGCGGGGTGAGCCAGCCGCAGTCATTCTTGATTGGCGCAAGCTGCCCTGCCTTCGCTTGGCGCGCAAGAGCATACCGATATTGACGCTATGACTTGACTTCCCCAGCCTGCGTGTCACCCCCGATCTGGGGGGCGGCTCCGCGCCAGGGCCGGGCCACCGTTGTCCGAGCCACCGTTGTCCGAGCCATTGTCATGGGAGTCAGATCGCACGACCACCCTTTGCCGAGTGTACCAACGTCCAAATGATGGCAAATATCAGATAGATGCGCTTTGTGTACATGACAACCGCGTGAGCACCCCTTCAGCGCTCAGCGAGAGGGGCCGTTTTGCACCCAGGGCTTGCCCAACAAATGCCACAACCAATGCGCTGCCATGGTGGCCCCTGGTGGCAACGACGCGCGAGTAAACCTCTATGTCTCATCAATCGCGAGGGCATCGAGCAGGAGCTTGGGACGGGCGACAACCTCTGCAATAGTCCACCTGTCGAGTTCGTTCAGATAAGCCTGCAGCGCGCTCTGGAAAACTCGTTTCAGGCGACACACTTTCGTGATTCGGCAGGCATCACTGGGGCCAAAGCACTCGACCAGTTTGAAATCTTCCTCCGAAGCGCGCAACACTGCACCAACCGTAATGTTCTGGGCGGGCTTGGCCAAACGCATACCCCCTCCCCGCCCGCGCACTGTCTCGACGAAGCCGCTCTTGGCGAGACCATGCACGACCTTCATCAAATGGTTTTCGGAAATCTGGTAAGCGCTCGCAATCTCCTGGATTGTCACAAGCCGTTCCGGGCATGCCGCAAGATACATGAGAACACGCAGGGAGTAGTCCGACAGAACCGTTAAGCGCATCGCCGAAACTCCGTCAGACCAAAGATGTCTACCATATATTGCTTTCCAGAAACATGAAACCTAATGTGCTCAAGGCAATCATCCTACCGTTTGCCTTTAACAAGGACCAACGCCGCGTTCCACTTGGGAACACGAGCACACACCAAGACGTGAATGAATTGATCTCACTCAAATTCCATGTGCGGGGGAAACCATGAGCATGCTCGATCGTGAGTTGGTGGCATGGCGACGCGGGCAACGCGAACGGTTGTTGGAGCTGCGCCGGAGCACACTTTCCGCTGAACGCGAGCACTATGCCGAAAAGCTCGTCACCAACCTGGATACTGCTTTTGCAAAGATCGAGGGAAAGTCGCTGGGCATCTACTGGCCGATCAAGCACGAGATCGACATACGAAAGTGGGCCGACGCGCTATCGGCTCGACGCAACATCCAGCTTGCCCTGCCGGTCGTCGATGAGCCGCGCCAGCCTCTTTCCTATCGACAATGGCACCTTGGCGCACCCATGACGCGAGGTTTTTGGAACATTCCCGTACCGGTTGACACAACCCTCATCCAGCCGGACATCGTCATCGCGCCGCTCGTTGGCTTTTGGAAAACATATCGGCTGGGTTATGGTGGCGGTTACTTCGATCGCACACTGGCCGCGCGCCAACCGCGTCCACTTGCCGTCGGCATCGGTTTGGAATCGTTCCGTCTCAGCGCGTTCACACCCCAGCCGCACGACATCGCGATGGATCTCATCGTCACCGATGAAACGATCACCGACACGCGCTGAGCGCAAAACGAACGCCGAACAGTGGGAGCCATCCCAACCAGCCAACCACGACGCGACACACGCAATGCCGCGACGTACTTGACCACGGTTGCTCTAACCAGTGCTCCAAGCACGTGGCTGGCGCATGCCGGCGATCTTGCACGCCTGACTGACGTAGCCATAGGGAAACAACTGGAAGAACCGCTCGCGGCCCGAGCCTGCACCCGAAGCACCCTGCTTTTCCAGAAAGCGGAATACAAACCGGGCATCGGCGGCGACGCCATGCTCGGCCAGGAATTCACGCATGAAGCGCAAGACGGCCCAGTGCGCATCCGTCAAGGTAACGCCCAGCCGACCCGCAAACTCCTCGGCGACGCGTTCGTTCCAGTCTTCCGGTTCAATGAGGAAGCCCTGCTCGTCGACGGTGATCTGTTCATCGCCGACCGTTATCGTGCTCAACGAGTCAGGCCGCGTGCGCATATCCACACCTCCCAGCGCTGCTATTATCGTTATATTCGAATATTAATGCAAAGATAGATCCAGTGTCTATCTTTACTCATCACTTAACCCCACCGTCATTGTGTTTGCGCCCACCTCGAGCCAAAGACAGCGGTGCACTTTATAACGAACGGCGCATCAACAGCGGCACGTTAAGCACCAGAAAACCAGAAAAAGCGCCAATCCAGGCAAACGCGGCGACATACAGCATGATCTGTTGCCCAGCACCGAAAGCGGCTGTAATGCGCGCCAGGGCGGCAATAAAGGCAGCGGCGTAAACCGAGACCAGCGGCCATCTTGCCGTAAGCGAACGTCGGGTGTGGCTGAGAATCGTGCGCGACATGATGGCCAGCGTCATCAGGCCGATCGCGCCAACCGTCCAGCCATGCAGCGCACCGCTTTGCGCTATGATGTCGGGTCGATAAATACCAAGCGCCACTAGCACAAAGCCGATCGGCACGAATGCAAAGGCCACGTGCATGATAACAACCAGCGGCTCGCTAGTGGTTCTGTCTCCGGCCCATCGCGCCAGGCGCACCAGGTTGAACAGTGCAGCGGCCAGCAAGGCAATGGCGGTTGGCTTGGCCTGTGGGGCCAACACCCACATAAGCAGGGTTGGTGCACTGACGGCCAGCACCACCACGTCAAAGCTGCCAAATGCTTTGGGCAATCGTCCAGGCGTGCCGCGCACCAACCAGTTGCGCGTGAAACTGGGTACGATGCGGCCACCGACGAGCATGATCAGGAACACTGCAGCTGCAATGCCCAAGCGCGCCCCATAGCCAGCGCTAATTCCTCCCATGGCTTCGAGATGAAACAGGCCGTTGGCGATGATCAGCATCACAACGACAGCAAGGATCTTGAGATTTTTCGTATTGCGACCAACGATGATCTCGCGCGCGATGACAAATCCAAGCGTCAGCAGAAAGGCCATGTCGATAGCGGCGGCGAGGATCGCGCCAATGCTGGCGGACACAAGCACAGCCAGGCGGCCCGCCAGCCAGAGCGCGACGAACCACAACAGCGATGTGCCGACGACCGGCAGCCGGCCACTCCAATTAGGAACCGCGGTCAGGACATACCCTGTAATGACGGCGCCGAGGTAGCCGAACAGCAGTTCATGGACGTGCCAGTCAATCGGCGCCAACGCGCTTGGCAACACCAAGTGACCGGCCAGCACCGGCATAAACAGGGCCATCACGATAATGGCCCACGCACTTGCCAACAGGAAGAATGGCCGAACGGGGAAACTCAGGACCGCAGGGCCTGTATAGGCACGGATCTGTTCGGCACTGCTCTTGGCTGCCATGGAACAATGTTACTGCTCGTGCTTGAGTGGCTCACGCGTTGATTGGGGGCAACCTCATTCCATTGGTCAGCAACAGGCCACGGTGCGTGGCGATGCCCAGCTCCAGACTCGTCGCGATCATTCGGGCCTTATCAATAAACAATTCACTGGCAGCTGGTGGGCACACATCCCGGGCAGTCTGCGCAAACAACGCCAGCCAATGATCAAAATGTGTTCCATCGACAGGTAATGGCGCATGTGCCGGCATTGGTCGACCATGATACTGGCCGCTCATCAGCGTGACCGACGACCAGAAAAGGCACATCCGCTCCAGGTGGGTGTCCCAGTCCGCAATGCGCGCATCAAAGATGGGACCGAGCAATTCGTCGGACCTGATCCGCGCGTAGAACGTGTGGACGAGATCGCGGATCATCACCTCATCGATGCCCGTGTTTGTGTTGACCATATTTGCATACGCTTCGCGACGCTGCTCGGCGCTGATTTGCGAAGTCTGTGCCATCAAACTGATCCCGGTGTTATTAAACATGCATTTCATTTACATGTTTATCATGCAGACACCATTTGGCAAGGCCGCTCTCCTCGGGAGCGGCGATGCGTCCCAAGAAACCCATGAATTCGTGTTCGAACGAGGTGAGTGCAAATATCCTCAATGAGGCTACAGACCGGCACATTCAAACTGGTGAGCAGTCCTATACTTGCTCAGAAGATGAGCAGCCTTGGCCTTGATCAAGACAACCCGATTACACGTCAACCCGAACGCCCTTGAGATGGAGGCGTCGACAGCCTGAGACAAACCTCGTCTCAGCCTGCAATCTGGGCGGCAATCGCATTGAGTGCCTCGCCCGCCTTGCTGCCATCGGGACCACCGGCCTGCGCCATATCGGGCCGCCCACCGCCACCCTTGCCGCCGCTCTTTTCTGAGGCAATGCGGACGAGATCGACGGCGTTGAATTTCTCGGTCAAATCCTTGGTGACGGCAACGACGATGCCAAGCTTGCCATCTGCGGATGCGTTGGCGACAGCGACGATACCCGAGCCAACCTTGGCACGCCCCTCATCCGCCAGTGATTTCAAATCCTTCATCTCAACGCCCGAAACATTGAGCGCCAGGTATTTGGTGCCGCCGATGTCCTTGATATTGGATGAGGCTGCGCCATCACCGCCGCCGCCGCCCATCGCCGCCTGACGTTTTGCGTCCGCCAGTTGGCGTTCAAGGAGCTTGCGCTCGTCCATCAGCGCCTTGACACGATCGACCACCTCTTCGGGCCGGATCTTCAACACCGACGCCGCATCGCGAAGACGCCGGTCCTGATCGGCCAGATACTGACGCGCGCCCTTTGCCGTCAGCGCCTCGATGCGCCGTACACCCGACGCGCTTGCGCTTTCGCCGACCACGCGCACCACACCGATATCACCAGTCCGCTTGACGTGCGTGCCGCCGCACAGTTCAACCGACCATGCCTTGTTGTGCAGCCCCTCGCCCTCAGGCTGGCCCATCGAAACGACGCGCACCTCGTCACCGTATTTTTCGCCAAACAGCGCCATGGCCCCCGAGGCAATCGCATCATCCACCGCCATCAACCGCGTCTCGACCGGCGCATTTTGCAAAACGATGCGATTTGCGATCTCTTCGACCTGGGCGATTTCTTCTGCCGACATCGGCTTGGGATGGGAAAAGTCGAAGCGCAACCGGTCGGGCGCGACGAGCGAACCCTTCTGCGCGACATGCGTGCCCAGCACCTGGCGCAGCGCCTCGTGCAGCAGATGCGTTGCCGAGTGGTTGGCACGCGTGGCCGTGCGGCGCGCGTGATCGACATGCAGCTCCACCGCATCACCAACCTTGAAGCTGCCGGCTTCCACCACGCCGCGATGAACGAACAGATCACCCAGTTTCTTTTGCGTATCGGTGACCTTGAAGCGTGCCCCCTTGGGCCCGAGAATCACGCCCTCATCGCCAACCTGACCACCCGATTCGCCATAAAATGGCGTCTGATTGAGCACGATGAGCGCTTCATCACCCGTTTTAAGTGACTTGACCTGCGTGCCGGCCTTCACCAGGGACCGGATCTCGCCCTCGGCGTTTTCCGTGTCATAGCCGAGGAAATCGGTAGCGCCGGCCGCATCGCGGATCTCGAACCAAACCGTCTCGGTTGCAGCCTCGCCCGAGCCCTTCCACGCCTTGCGCGCCTCCTCGCGTTGCTTTTCCATGGCGACCTTGAACGCTTTGGTATCAACGCCGATGCCGCGCGCGCGCAGTGCATCCTCCGTCAGATCGAGCGGAAAACCGTAGGTGTCGTAAAGCTTGAAGGCGACGTCGCCGGGAAACACCGCGCCTTGCGTCAAACTGCGCGACGCATCGCCCAGCAGACCAAGCCCCTTGTCGAGCGTCTTCTTGAACTTCGTCTCTTCCAGCTTCAGCGTCTCGGTGATCAGCGCGTTGGCGCGGATCAGCTCATGATAGGTGTCGCCCATCTGCCGAATCAGCGCCGGCAAAAGGCGATACATCAGCGGCTCGCGCGCCCCCAACAGATGCGCATGGCGCATGGCGCGGCGCATGATGCGGCGAAGCACATAGCCGCGACCCTCGTTTGAGGGCAGCACGCCGTCGGCAATGAGGAAGCTCGAGGCGCGCAGATGATCGGCGATGACGCGATGACTAGCCTTGGCCTCACCGCGCGCTTCGACGCCTGTCGCCTCGACCGAGGCCGCAATGAGCGCACGGAACAAGTCCGTCTCATAGTTATCGTGCGTGCCCTGCAGCAGGGCCGCAATGCGTTCCAGTCCCATGCCCGTATCAATCGACGGGCGCGGCAACGCCACGCGGCTTGCATCCTCGTACTGCTCGAACTGCATGAAGACGAGGTTCCAGATCTCGATGAACCGGTCGCCATCGGCATCCGCCGAGCCGGGCGGGCCGCCCGGTATGCCCCGTTTGCCATCGGGATCGTGGTCAAAAAAGATCTCCGAACACGGCCCGCACGGACCGGTATCGCCCATCTGCCAGAAGTTGTCCGACGACGCGATACGGATGATGCGCTTGTCCGGCAGCCCGGTAATCTTCTTCCAAAGATCGAAGGCCTCATCGTCATCATGATAGACAGTTATGATGAGACGCTTGGCGTCGAGCCCGAACTCCTTCGTCACCAGCGTCCAGGCGAGTTCGATCGCGCGATCCTTGAAATAGTCACCAAACGAAAAGTTGCCGAGCATCTCAAAAAAGGTGTGGTGGCGTGCCGTGTAGCCGACATTGTCCAGATCATTGTGTTTGCCACCAGCGCGCACGCACTTTTGCGAGGTAACCGCACGGCTATAGGGGCGTGTCTCCTGACCGGTGAAGACACTCTTGAACTGCACCATGCCGGCATTGGTGAACATCAGCGTCGGATCGTTGCGCGGCACCAGCGGCGAAGAGGCGACGATCTCGTGCCCATTCTTGGCAAAGTAATCGAGGAACGCTGTACGGATCTCGTTGACACCGGTCATTCTCGGGTCCTTCGGTGATCGTTGCCGTGGCGCGCACAGTTCGGATGAGACGCGCGAACTCTTGGAAAAAAACTGAACGGTATCGGGAAGATCCTGCAACAAGCCCAAACTGCTATGGCGCCACAGGGCCCAAGTCGCCCGACCCACCACCGCTGCCAAACAGCTCCCCGCGCCAATACTCAGCAGCCCGATATCAACGCTTGCCGCAAGCCGCGCAACGCCCGGACTTTATGAACGTCACGCCCCTCCAAATACCCCACACGGTGATGCAGAGCAGCCCCTTTTAGCGGCGAGGCGATGGAGTGTCCACAAATCCGCAATATCAAGGGCGGATATAGATTTGCACCCGAGCAGACCGGCCAAGCACCGGGCAACCCATGACGCTCCGCGACAACTGCGGCCACCACAAACATCCCGGCAACCCGAGTCCGCCTCGCCAGAAGCCAAAAGCACCAAGAAAGCGCGAAAGCGGTTGGGTCTTGGTGATCCAACCGCCGTCGCGTTTCATCGTAATGCCTGTGTCAGACCTATTTGTCCGCATGGAGCGCATCTGGACTGCCCCCAAGCCCCCCCAAGACAGACATCTGACCGATACGATCAATTGAGCCTTGGAAAAGTGCCGGTTACTCGCCCCACACGCCACACGACGGCGTTTATCGCTTTGCTCGGGCCTTGGTCGGCTCCTCACCATCGGCCTCATCGCTCGGAGAGTCTGCCTCCTCCCCTGCACCACCATCCGGATCGACCTCCGCTTCGGGCGTCACCAGCAACTGATCAACGATGAGACCGGCGTTCTGCCTGATCGCCCGTTCGATCTCGTTGGCCATCTGGGTATTCTCCTTGAGAAATGTCTTGGCATTCTCGCGACCCTGACCAATGCGCTGGCCATCATAGGAAAACCAGGCCCCCGATTTCTCGACGATCCCCGCCTTCACACCCAGATCGATCAGCTCGCCGACCTTCGAGATGCCCTCGCCGTACATGATGTCGAATTCGACCTGCTTGAACGGCGGCGCCACCTTGTTCTTGACCACCTTGACGCGGGTCTGGTTGCCGACCACCTCGTCGCGATCCTTGATCTGGCCGATGCGGCGAATATCGAGGCGCACGGAGGCGTAGAATTTGAGCGCATTGCCGCCCGTCGTCGTCTCCGGATTGCCGAACATGATGCCGATTTTCATGCGGATCTGATTGATGAAGACCACCATGCAGTGCGACTTGGAGATCGATGCGGTGAGCTTGCGCAGCGCCTGGCTCATCAGCCTTGCTTGAAGGCCCGGCAGGCTATCGCCCATATCGCCTTCCAGCTCCGCCTTGGGCGTCAACGCGGCAACCGAATCGATCACCAGCACGTCAACGGCGCCGGACCGCACCAGAGTATCGGCAATTTCGAGCGCCTGCTCACCCGTATCGGGCTGCGAGATCAGCAGATCCTCAACCTTGACGCCAAGCTTCCTGGCATAGACCGGATCGAGCGCATGCTCAGCGTCGACGAAGGCAGCAATGCCACCCTTCTTCTGCGTCTCGGCGACAACCTGGAGCGCCAACGTTGTCTTGCCCGAACTCTCCGGACCGTAGATCTCGATCACGCGGCCCTTGGGCAACCCGCCAATACCCAGCGCAATATCAAGCCCGAGCGAGCCCGTCGAAATCGCTTCCACATCGATCGACTTGTCATTCTGGCCAAGGCGCATGATCGAGCCCTTGCCGAAGTTCTTGTCGATCTGCGCCAGCGCCGCCTCAAGCGCCTTCTGCTTGTCCATAACGCCCCCTTCAACCACTCTCAGCTGCGGCATATCCATTGGTTCCGTCCCTTATTTCATGAAGCCTCGATCGGCGCAATTGAGGTTAATGTACCCGATTTGTTCTTTCTGTCGAGAACTTTTTAATCACCTGAATATTCTATTGTTATTTTAATGTGTTCTGGTTTTGACCAATTTGGGGTGACATCGGCCGATCGCCTCTGCCCCTTGGCTGCCTAGGGCGTGCATGAAGCGAATATTGCTTGGCAGTATGCAAAACATATTTGACGTTATGCATTCATGCGACGTCCGCACGACGACCGTCTCACTCTCACGAAGCTTGATTGAACCAAAATCTGGCTGACCGCGACCAAGCCTACACAAGACCCTTCGAGTTCGCACCCAGGGTCCTGCCAACTGCAAAGGCTTGGAAGGAGACTTGATCCATGGATTTTACCATTGAATTTGCAGCCCAGCCCGCCAGCCGGGGCAATCGCGCGCGCACGTCCCACCGGTGCCCACCGCCATGTGAAGCACAGTTGAGCCCCCCGCGCGCTACACCAGCCCTTCTCTTGCAAGCGCTCTTTGCATGGGTCATCACCGCATGTGTGCTGATCGGCGTTCTGGCCCCAAACCGCGCCAACGCCGCCGAAGCCGTCATGACACCGGGAGATGCCGTCGTCACCGGCTTTTCCGGCTTTCGCCCATCCGGTGCCGCGATCATTCCCGGCGGCAACCTCCTTGATGGCTTCATCATCAACCTTGATGGCGCCTCCGCACAGATCCAGGCGCTCAATCTGTTCGGCGCACCCCCGCAGGGCCAATTGGTATCGCCCGGCCTTCGCAAACAGATTTTGGCCCGCGATGTTGGCCAGGTTTTCCCCATCGCCCTGATCGACAGCGCAACGACCGGCACCCCGCCCGCAATCCTGCTCGGCGCCACCTCGATGTTCGGTCTTCACATCGTCAAGCCCGACGCCAATGGCGATGGCTTACCCGAGCGCATCAAGACTGGCACACCCGGCGCCTTGTGGATGCCCGGCATGTTTGCCACCGACAAGGGCGGCTCGCCCGGCGCCATCTGGCGTGTCGATGGTGAGAGCGGCACTGTAACGCTGTTTGCAACGCTGCCGGACAACTCCGGTCCCGGGATCGGCGACATCGCCTATGATCGCAAGTCCCACGCCATCTACGTTTCCGATCTCGACACCGGCCTCATCCATCGCCTCGATGCGCATGGCCAACTGATCGATACATTCGACCACGGCGTCAATGGCCGCCCCGCCAAGGGGCTCGCACCGGTTTCCGACGACGGCAGGAAAGCTGACATCACCAACGCCGCCTTCGATATCGAGAAACCCGAAACGTGGGGCTACACACAAGTTGAACGGCGCGTTCAAGGCATGGCCGTCCACCAGGGCCGTCTTTATTACACCGCCGATCACAAGGTCTGGTCCATCGGCCTCAACGGCGATGGCAGCTTCGCGGGCGATGCGCGTTGGGAACTCAACGTCGATGCGACGACGCCGCAAACGCAGCTCACCGACATGCGGTTTGATGCGGGCGGCCGCATGTATATCGCCGAGCGCGGCGCCCAACGCGGCAGCTATGATTACGCGGCGTTTGCCGAAGCCGATAAGGCAGACGTCAAACGCTATCGCCTCGAAGAGCCCGATGATCCCGCCACCGAAAGCCGCTGGATCACGGACCCTGAAACCTATGCCGTCGGCCTGCCGGCCGAACATCGCCATTCCAATGGCGGCATCACGCTTGGCTTTGCCTATGATGAAACCGGCATGACCAAGATCGGCGCGTGCGGCCAATTCCTCTGGACCACGGGCGAGCGGCTGCGGGCGGGTGAATTTGCGCAAGGCGATGGCGAAGGCGACCCCGCCGCCAATGCCGATGTGCACGGCCTGCAAGGCAACGCTGTCGATGCCGTGCGCCCCGCCAACGTGCCGCCGATGACCTCCTATTTCACCGACTACGACAACTTCTTTGGCGATCCTGAGCGCGCCGGTCATCTGGGTGATGTCGAGATCTGGCAGCCGTGCGAAGGCTCCACGACGTTGGGTGAACTGCCGCCGTGGTGGATGCCGCCGTCAACCGAAGTGCCCCCCGACTATCCACCTGAGTTTCTACCGCCCGAATACCCCTATGAGACCAATCTGGAACTGACCAAGCGCGCCATACCCAATTCCTGCTGGGCGTGGGGCAACGATTGGATCTGCCGTTATGCAATCGCCATCCGCAACACCGGCCCGGACGACTATTTCGGCGACATCCAGTTTCGCGACTGGTTCCCGGCCAACCCTCCAGGATTGGCAACACTGTTCCAGCCGCAACCGCCCTGGTCGTGCTGGCAGCCCGGTGGCACGCCCGCCGAGACACGCTGCTGGCGCCCCAACGTGTTTCTCCCCTCCGGCCACGCCCTGTTCATCAACGTGTGGGCGAAGGTGCCAAAGACCCCACGGCGTTGCCGCTTGACCAACATCGCCGAAATCGAATGGGCGCCAGGTGGCACGCAATGGAACACCGATCCGAGCGATGATCTTGATGCCGCAACCGCGATCATTCCCGATCCCGCGTGCAAACCCGATCATCCCAAGCGCACCAATCTGGAACTGAAAAAGTCCGCGATGGGGTGCTGGATCGTCGGCATTAGTGTCGATTGCGGTTTCCAGATCACGGTCGAAAACGTTGGTGCCAACGACTTCTTCGGCCCGATCACGATCCTCGATCAGATGCCCGCAGGCGTCCTCTTCCAAGGCTCACCCAACTTCAAGTGGACCTGCGCACCCGCCGCAGGGCCTGGCACGACATTCAAGTGCACGACCAAGAACCCGGCCAGCGTCCTCCTGCAACCCACCGACAAGGTGCATTTATGGGTCCATGGCCGCCTGCCGATCGCCAAGGCGAAGGACTACGGCTGCACACTGCCGAACATCGCAAAGATCGTCGATCCACTGGGGGACCCGCAAAACGCCAACCCGGCCGACGACTCCGCCAACGCAACCGCGCAGATGCCGCCGCAGTTGTGTCAGGACCTGAAGACCAACCTTCGCCTGACCAAGACCGCATCACCGCAAACCTGCCAGCTCACCGGCGGCGCCTTCTTCTGCAAGTATATGATCCGCGTGATCAACGAAGGCCCCGGCATCTACAATGGCGACTTGCACGTCAAGGACACCTTCCCGGTCGGCACTGATCTGCTGCTCGGCCCGGGTCCCTGGAGCTGCCCGCCACCCGCCGGCAACACGCGCGTGTGCAAGCTCAACGGCGTCGTGATGGCGAAGAATACGGCACGCTCCTTCCCGGTCTGGCTGAAGGTGCCGCAGGCGGTTGCCGCTCAGCACGAATGCCGCATCCGCAACATGGCGAAGATCATGGAGGCGCCAGGCGGTACGGCGAAAAACACCAACCCGGCCGACGATGAAGCCGATGCGTGGTCGACAATTCCAGCCAACCTGTGCAACGGGCCGGACAACACCAACCTGAAGATCTCCAAGCAGGGCCCGGAACTTTGCCAGCGCACCTCACTCGGCTTCAAATGCGATTGGACGATCGCTGTCACCAACACCGGGCCCGCCCCGTTCAATGGACCCGTTGTTGTCAACGAGGCATTGCCCGGCGAACCGGCGAATGCCTCGTGGAACGCGCCATGGACCTGTGTCGGCAATGGTGGTGGTGGTGCAGCCTGCAGCCATCCCAACGTCGCACTGCCCCATGGCGGTACGCTCACAATCAATCTGACGAC
>JAXGRZ010000046.1:0-13734 GCA_040765305.1 Hyphomicrobiaceae bacterium
ATCCCTTACGGCGGCACGTTCATGTGCTTTACCGATTATGCACGCGGTGCGATGCGCCTGTCGGCCCTGATGAACCAGCGTGTCATCTACGTCATGACGCATGATTCCATCGGTCTTGGCGAGGATGGTCCCACGCACCAGCCGGTCGAGCACCTAACAATGCTGCGCGCCACGCCCAACACGCTGACGTTCCGTCCAGCCGACGCCGTCGAGACGGCGGAATGTTGGCAGGCAGCACTGGAAAGTTCTGACGCCCCCTCCGTTCTGGCTCTTTCGCGTCAGGGATTGCCGATGGCGCGCACCGCGCACGCCGACGAGAACCTTTCGGCGAAAGGCGCCTATGTCGTCAGGGACGTCGATGGCGCGCGCGACGTGACGCTGCTTGCTACGGGCTCGGAGGTCGAGATCGCCATCAAGGCCGCCGAGTTGCTTGCCGGTGATGGTATCAAGGCGGCCGTCGTCTCGATGCCGTGCTGGGAGCTGTTCGAGCGCCAGGATGATGCTTACCGGTCGGCGGTTCTGGGCGATGCGCCGCGTGTTGGCGTCGAAGCAGGCGCGCGTCTGGGTTGGGACAGATGGATTGGCGAGAAGGGTGCCTTTGTCGGCATGACCGGCTTTGGTGCTTCGGCTCCCGCCAGCAAACTTTATGAGCATTTCGGGATCACCCCGCAAGCGGTCCAAGAAGCCGCACGCCGCCTGACGGCATGATGGCCGCATTTCATTGGCAGGAGACCTGAGGCATGCAAGTGTTCAGAACCGTCGAGGACGTTGACGTTGCCTGGCATACAGTGCTGATGCGCGTTGATCTCAACGTTCCCATTCGCGGAGGAAAAGTCACCGACGCAACGCGCATCGCGCGTGTCGCCCCGACCATTGCCGATATGGTCTCTCGGCGCGCCAAGGTGGTGGTCCTGAGCCACTTGGGCCGCCCGAAAGGCAAGGTGTCTGCCGAATATTCGCTGGCGCCTGTCGCGCCGGCGCTTGCCGAGGCGCTGGGGCAGGACGTGACCTTCCTCAACGACTGCATTGGCCCCGAGGTTGAACGCCGCATCGTGGCCGGCAAGCCCGGCGAGGTCTTCCTGCTGGAAAACCTGCGTTTCCATGCCGGCGAGGAGAAGGGCGATCTGGAGTTTGCCCAATCGCTCGCCAAGCTTGGCGAGATATTCGTCTCCGATGCCTTTTCATCTTCGCATCGCGCCCATGCCTCGATCACCGGACTTGCCGAGTTGCTGCCAGCCTATGCAGGTCGCTTGATGGGCGATGAGATCACGGCGCTTGAAGCGGCCCTCGAATGCCCCAAGCGTCCAACCGCTGCGCTTGTCGGCGGTGCCAAGATTTCCTCCAAGATCGCGGTCTTGGAAAATCTCGTCAACAAGATGGACCGCATCATCATTGGCGGCGGCATGGCCAATACGTTCTTGTTGGCCAAGGGCCACGAGGTCGGCAAGTCGCTGATCGAGGCCGACATGGTCGAAACGGCCGCTCGCATCATGGAGAAGGCGAAGGACAAGGGCTGCGAGGTGCTGCTGCCGGTTGATGTGGTCGTTGCGCAGAGTTTTGCCGCCAACGCACCGCACGTGGTCGTCCCCGTGGATCAGGTCAAGGCTGACGGCATGATCCTCGATGTGGGACCCAAGACGGTCGAGATGCTCGTGCATTCGCTCGATACGCTGGCTACGCTTTTGTGGAATGGCCCGCTCGGCGCCTTCGAACTCGAACCGTTCGGTGATGGTACTTTCGCCGTCGCCCGTGCCGCCGCTGATCGCGTCTCGGCCGGCAAGCTTATCGCTGTTGCCGGCGGTGGCGACACGGTCGCGGCTCTGAATGCGGCGGGCGTCACGGATCGTTTCACATATGTCTCAACTGCAGGCGGTGCGTTTCTCGAATGGCTCGAGGGTCGTGAGCTGCCTGGCGTTGCGGCTCTCCTGCACAACCAGGAGGCTGCGCGCAAGGATGATCAACTGGAGGAGATTCGCTAATGGCCCGCATCACACTGCGACAGCTTCTGGATCACGCAGCCGAGCATGGCTATGGCGTTCCGGCCTTCAACATCAACAACATGGAACAGGGTCTGGCGATTCTGGAAGCCGCCAGGGCGACTGATGCCCCGGTCATCATCCAGGCCTCGCGCGGCGCGCGCTCCTACGCCAATGACATCATGCTTGCCAAGATGATGGAGGCGCTGGAGCTGATGTATCCCGACATCCCGATCTGCATCCATCAAGATCACGGCAACAACGTCGCCACCTGCCTCTCGGCAATCCAGAACGGCTTCACTTCGGTGATGATGGACGGTTCCTTGAAGGAGGATGCCAAGACGCCGGCAGACTATGACTACAACGTGCGCATCACGCGCCAGGTGAGCGATCTTGCGCATATGGTGGGAGCTTCCGTTGAGGGCGAACTGGGCTGTCTTGGCTCGCTCGAGACTGGTCAGGGTGAGGCCGAGGACGGTCATGGTTTCGAGGGCAAGCTCGACAAGTCGATGCTGCTCACCGACCCGGAAGAGGCGATGCGCTTTGTTGCCGAAACCAAGGTCGATGCGCTCGCCGTTGCCATCGGCACCTCGCACGGCGCCTACAAGTTCACGCGCAAGCCGACCGGTGACGTCCTTGCAATGGGCGTGATCGAGAAGATCCACGCCAAATTGCCCAACACGCACATCGTCATGCACGGCTCTTCCTCGGTGCCCGAGGAATGGCAGGCCGTCTTCAACGAGTTCGGTGGCCAGATGAAGGAGACCTACGGTGTTCCGGTCGAGGAAATCGTCCGTGGCATCAAGATGGGTGTGCGCAAGGTCAACATCGACACCGACCTGCGGCTGGCCGGAACGGCGGAGTTCCGCCGCATCGCCGCGACGCAAAAGGCGGAGTTTGATCCACGCAAGTTCCTCAAACCCGCCATGGACGCCATGAGCAAGGTCTGCAAGGAGCGCTTCGAGGCGTTCGGCACGGCAGGTCAGGCCGGCAAGATCAAGGTCATACCGATGAGTGAGATGGCCAAGCGATATGCCAGTGGCACACTTGATCCGCGTGTCGGCGTGGCCAAGGCGGCCTGAGAGAAAATCTGCGCGCATCTTGCACGCGCGATGCAGTTGTGAAAGGAAATCGACCATGAACGCAGATGCCAAAACCGAGATCAAGGGCAAGGAGCGCTACAAGGCGGGCGTTCTCAAGTATGCGCAGATGGGCTACTGGGATTCGGGCTATGAACCCAAGGACACCGATCTGATCGCCCTGTTCCGCATCACGCCGCAGGATGGCGTCGATCCGATCGAGGCCGCAGCGGCGGTCGCCGGCGAGAGTTCAACGGCAACCTGGACGGTGGTGTGGACCGATCGGCTGACGGCTGCCGACCAGTATCGCGCCAAGGCCTACAAGGTCGATCCGGTTCCGGGCCGGCCGGGCGAATACTTCTGCTACGTCGCCTACGACATCATCTTGTTCGAAGGTGGCTCGATCGCCAATCTCACCGCTTCGATCATCGGTAACGTCTTCTCGTTCAAGCCGCTGAAGGCTGCGCGCCTGGAGGACATGCGCTTCCCCGTCGCCTATGTGAAGACCTTCAAGGGTCCGCCGACCGGTATTGTCGTGGAACGGGAACGTCTCGACAAGTTCGGCCGCCCGCTGCTGGGTGCAACGACCAAGCCCAAGCTTGGCTTGTCGGGCAAGAACTACGGCCGCGTTGTCTACGAGGGCCTCAAGGGTGGTCTTGACTTCATGAAGGACGACGAGAACATCAACTCGCAGTCGTTCATGCACTATCGCGAGCGGTTCCTCTACTGCATGGAGGCCGTCAACAAGGCCACCGCCGAGACCGGCGAGGTGAAGGGTCACTATCTCAACATCACCGCCGGTACGATGGAGGAGATGTATCGCCGCGCGGAGTTTGCCAAGGAACTGGGCTCGGTCATCGTCATGGTCGATCTCATCATTGGCTGGACCGCGATCCAGTCGATTTCCGAGTGGTGCCGCCAGAACGACATGCTCTTGCACATGCACCGCGCCGGACACGGCACCTACACCCGCCAGAAGAGCCACGGCATCTCGTTCCGTGTCATCGCCAAGTGGCTGCGGCTCGCCGGCGTCGATCATCTGCATACCGGCACCGCTGTCGGCAAACTCGAGGGCGATCCGCTCACCGTGCAGGGCTTCTACAACGTTTGCCGCGAGTTGAAGAACGAGGTCGATCTGCCGCGCGGCATCTTCTTCGAGCAGGATTGGGCCGACACGTTGAAGGTGATGCCGGTCGCCTCAGGCGGCATCCACGCCGGCCAGATGCACCAGCTGCTCGACCTGTTCGGTGATGATGTGGTCATGCAGTTCGGCGGCGGTACCATCGGCCACCCGATGGGCATCCAGGCGGGCGCCACGGCCAACCGCGTCGCGCTGGAGGCCGTCGTTCAAGCGCGCAACGAAGGCCGCGACATCAAGAACGAGGGGCCGGAGATCCTGCGCCGTGCCGCCAAGTGGTGCAAGCCGCTGGAAGCCGCGCTCGATGTCTGGGGCGACATTACTTTCAATTACACCTCGACCGATACATCGGACTTCGTTCCGACGCCGGCGGTCAGCGGCTGATCGCAGAGCGAGAGCACAAGGAGATAATAGACATGCGCATTACCCAAGGCTGCTTCTCGTTCCTGCCCGATCTGACGGATCAGGAAATCTCAGCACAGCTCGAATATTGCCTGCGCAACGATTGGGCGGTCGGCGTTGAATATACCGACGATCCCCATCCGCGTAATACCTATTGGGAGATGTGGGGCAACCCCATGTTCGACCTCAAGGATGCCAAGGGAATCATGATGGAGATCGCCGCGTGCCGCACGGCGAACCCGGAGTCCTACATCCGCATCAACGCTTTCGATTCCAGGCGTGGCTGGGAGACGGTTCGGATGTCCTTCATCGTCAACCGGCCAAAGGTCGAGCCGAAGATCGAAATGACCCGCACGGATGTGCGCTCGCGCAGCCAGACCTATTCGTGGAAGGCGGTCCGAGGTTGATCTGGCTCGGGTCTGGGCCTACACAGGGCCTGACGGTGAGGGTTCAGACCCAAACATCTGACCCGGCGGGAAACCCAACACCTTCCGCCGGGGCACTGCCAATCAAGCGAATACGCAAACGTTAGAAGTCAGGTCGGAAGATATGACCATGACAGCCGAAGCTGCCGAACAAAAGACTGTTACTGAGGTCAATCTCGCCGATGAGTTCCGCAACTCGGGCGTCGCCGAGATCTTAGAGGAACTCGACCGCGAACTGGTTGGCCTCAAGCCCGTCAAGCGGCGCATTCGCGAGATCGCTGCCCTGCTGATCGTCGAGCGGGCGCGCAAGTCGATGGGGCTCGCGCACGAAACGCCAACGCTTCACATGAGCTTCACTGGCAACCCGGGCACCGGCAAGACGACGGTGGCGATGAAGATGGCGGGCCTTCTCCATCGCCTCGGCTACGTGCGCAAGGGTCACCTCGTTTCCGTGACGCGTGATGATCTTGTCGGCCAGTACATCGGTCACACTGCGCCCAAGACCAAAGAGGTTTTGAAGCGCGCCATGGGCGGCGTCCTGTTCATCGACGAGGCGTATTATCTTTACCGCCCCGACAACGAGCGCGACTACGGTCAGGAGGCGATCGAGATCCTGTTGCAGGTGATGGAGAACAATCGCGATGATCTCGTCGTGATCCTCGCCGGCTATGCCGACCGCATGGACAAGTTCTTCACCTCAAATCCGGGTTTCCGCTCACGCATCGCTCATCACATCGATTTTCCCGACTACGAGGATGCCGAGCTGTTCTCGATTGCCGAAACGATGCTCGCGCAGCAGCACTATGTGCTTGACGAACCCGCCAAGGTGGCCATGCGCGAATATATCGAGCGCCGGCGCACGCAGGCGCACTTTGCCAACGCCCGCTCGATCCGCAATGCACTGGACCGTGCCCGCCTGCGTCAGGCCAATCGCCTGTTCGAGACATCGACGGGACCGCTGGACGCCACCGCCCTTTCGACGATATCTGAGGTCGACATTCGCGCGAGCCGCGTGTTTTCCGGCGGTCTCGACGACCCGATGGGACCAGGGAGACCCAAGGAATGACCGGCAACGTTATCATTGCACCATCGATTCTATCGGCGGATTTCTCAAGGCTCGGCGAGGAGGTCGCTGCCGTCGATGCCGCTGGCGCCGACTGGATCCACCTCGACGTCATGGACGGCCACTTCGTCCCCAACATCACGTTTGGTCCGCCGGTCATCAAGGCGATCCGCAAGGCCTCACCGAAGGTGTTCGATTGCCACCTGATGATCGAGCCGGCAGATCCCTATCTGGCGGCTTTTGCGGAAGCTGGCGCCGACATCATTACGGTGCACGCCGAAGCCGGCCCGCATCTCGATCGCTCGTTGCAGGCGATCCGCAATCTGGGCAAGAAGGCAGGGGTCTCGCTCAATCCCTCGACACCCGAGAGCGTCATTGAATACGTGCTCGACCGGCTCGACCTCATCTTGTTGATGACGGTGAACCCCGGGTTCGGCGGTCAGGCGTTCATCCCTTCGGTGGTGGAGAAGGTGGCCCGCATCAAGAAGATGATTGCCAACCGCCCGATTGACATCGAGATCGATGGTGGCGTGACGCCTGAGACCGCGCCGCTGGTCGCCGCCGCTGGCGCCAACGTGTTGGTGGCGGGCTCGGCCGTCTTCAAGGGCGGCACGCGCGAAAGCTATGCGGCCAACATCACCGCCATTCGCAACGCTGCGAATGCAGCCATGCGGGCGGCGGCCTGAGTGTCGCCTGAGCCTGTCTGGCCAGGCGCGGTGATGGCGACCTGCAAGATCATGTGAGGTGATGAACCATGGCTGTGGCGACACCCGTTTGCGATTTTGGCTGGAAGGCTCCTGATTTCGCGCTGCCGGGAACTGATGGGCGCACATGGCGTCTTGCCGATATCAGGGGGAAGAGCGGCAGTGTGGTCATGTTCATCTGCAATCACTGCCCGTATGTGCAGGCGGTGATCGACAGGATCGTGCGTGATGCGCGCGATCTGCAGACCCTGGGGCTCGGTATCGTGGCTATTTCCGCCAATGATGCGGCGAGCTATCCCGAAGATTCCTTCGACAACATGAAGCGCATTGCCGTGCAGCACGCCTTCCCGTTTCCCTATCTCTGCGACGAGAGTCAGGAGGTTGCGCGCGCCTATGGCGCGGTGTGTACGCCCGAGTTCTTCGGCTTTGACGCCAGCCTCGGCTTGCAGTATCGCGGTCGTCTCGATGCGTCCAGACGCGAAGCTGGGCCGGTTGACTTGCGCCGTGATCTCTATCTTGCGATGAAGCAGGTGGCAGCGACCGGCAAGGGCCCTGCCGAGCAGACCCCCTCCATGGGCTGCTCGATCAAATGGAAGGATGTTGCGTGAACGAGCCGGCTCCGAGGATCCGCACCCTCGTATTTGATCTTGACGGTACGTTGATCGACAGTGCCCCCGACATTCACGCCGCCGCCAACCGCTTGATGAGCGAGTTGGCGCTCCCCCAGTTCGATCTCGCCACCATCACCTCTTTTATTGGCAACGGCATTCCCAAGCTGGTCGAGCGGTGTCTTACGGCGGCGGGTGATGCTGCTCAAAGTGTCAGCCGCAATCATGCGCTGGAGCGCTTCAATGCGTTCTATGCCGAGGAGCCTACGGTGCGAACGCGTCCCTATCGTGGTGTCGTTGAGGCCCTTGAAAGGCTCTCAAGTGCTGGCTGCCGCCTTGGCATCGTCACCAACAAGTCAGAGGCTTTATCGCATGCAGTCCTGGCCGATCTGGGCCTGGCGCACCGTTTCAACGTGTTGATCGGCGGCGACACGCTGGCAACGAGAAAGCCTGATCCGGCGGGATTGCTTCTTGGCCTTCGCCGTCTTGGTGGAGCGGCGGCGGACGTTCTTTATGTCGGTGACAGCGAAGTCGATGCTGAAACCGCCGTGCGGGGCGGTGTGCGTTTTGCCCTGTTCACCGGGGGCTATCGCAAGTCTGCGATCAGCGACATACCCCATTGGTACGCGTTCGACGACATGCGCGAGCTGCTGAAAGACCGCATTTTTGCGGGTGCAGACGCAACATATTCCCTGTAAGCGGGCCCTGTAAGCAGGCTGACGGCGCTCTATTTGCCCACCGATGTCGCGCCGGTGGTGGCGTCGCGCTTTTTTGTCCGACTGTGAGTGCAAAGCGTTGTAGAAAGCGACAACCATTCGCAAACGCACAAGCGCCATAGACGCACAGGCCGCAGACGCACAGGCCACAGACGACAGGGACAAGACGATGATCGACCTCTACTACTGGACAACGCCCAACGGACACAAGATCACGATCTTCCTTGAGGAAGCAGGGCTTCCCTATGAGATCAAGCCGATTAACATCAACGCCGGTGAGCAGTTCCATCCCGATTTTTTAAAAATTTCGCCCAATAACCGCATTCCTGCGATCGTCGACCACGCGCCGTTGGACGGCGGTCCGCCACTGTCGGTATTCGAATCAGGCGCTATCCTCCAGTACCTTGCTGAAAAAATCGGCCGGTTCCTGCCTGCCGACCCGCGCATGCGCACACAGACCATGGAGTGGCTTTTCTGGCAGATGGCCGGGCTTGGCCCGATGGCCGGTCAGAACCACCATTTCAATGTCTTCGCGACCGAAAAAGTTGACTACGCGATCAAGCGCTACGTTGATGAAACCGCCCGCCTTTATGGTGTGATGAATGATCGCCTGGCGGAGCGGGACTACCTGGTGGGTGACTATTCAATTGCCGATATGGCCTCCTTCCCGTGGATCGTGCCCCACAAGCGTCAGGGACAGAACCTCGATGATTTCCCCAATCTGAAGCGTTGGTTCGATACTATCCGCGCACGCCCCGCCGTGGTGCGCGCCTTCCAGCGTGCCGAGACGGTCAATCCCGTGCCCCAAGTGGCAGATGTGATAAAAATCATTCTGGCCTGATCAAGCGTGTGGCGATCTTTCAGATTTGCTTCCGACGCTTTAAGTCTTTGTTTTTATGCATGTCGTTATCGCAAAGCCGCTGCGCACTTTTGCGCGACATGCATTGGTGTGGAAAGCATCTCGTATGCAGTGCGATGCGCCGCGAACTCCCGTTCGCGGCGCTTTGCTATCCCAGCCCGTCGGATAGCAAAGCGCTCAGGCCGATGGTCGCCCTTGGAAGATTTTCAGCGGTGAGCGGCTTGGTCTAGATGCATAGAACGGTCGCGGGGGCGCAATCATAGATTGTGGAGGTCGATGGTTTACGTGCCTGCCGTACGCCAATAGTTGCCATCAGTATTATCATGCAACTAATTGTATTGTATGGATAAATATATATGATTATGCAAAGTCGCAACACTACGTGTTTTATTCATTCTAAATCTCTCCACTTTCAGAAATAGGTGAGAAATCTGTGTCTGAACCACTTTAGATAGAAACCGCTTTTCTACAGCCTGCCTTGGTGTTTTGGCCGGTTGTGGGCTGGTGTATTGTTTGCTGATCTGATGGTGGATTGGCTGCTGCAATTGGAGTGCGATTTCTGGATTTGAGGCGATTCCATTGACGCAGAATGTAGCTAAACAGTCTGAGACGAAAGCTGCGGCGGCCGCGCTGATCGTCGGGCACGGCGAGCGTGGTGGCGCAATGTCGAACGCCGTTCTTGAGAGGCATGCGGGGAACGCCGCAGTGAAATTGCCGCATGTCGCCGTGGCTGCCGGGGTCTTGAGCGGCGAGCCAGCATTCGAGACCGCACTGTTGGATGTGGCGGGCCGGACCAGCGGTCCGATCCTGCTCTATCCCTTCTTCATGGCGCCAGGCTACTTCGTCAACGTCAAGATCCCAAAGCGATTGGCTGATGCGGGACTTGCTGAGCGTTGCCGCATGCTCACCCCATTCGGATTGGAGGAGTCCCTTCCGGTGGTAATAATGGACCGGGCAAAAGCTGCTTGCGACGAGATCAGCGTTCGTCCTGAGCAGGTGAGGTTACTGCTTGTTGGCCACGGCTCAAAAGTCGCGCGAGCATCCGCTGATGTGACGGAGGCGGTCGCTGCGTGCTTGAGAGAGCTGGGCAGTTTCGCGCGTATTGAAGCTGCCTACCTTGAGGAACCGCCGTTCCTCAAGGATGCTGTGTATGCTGATACGCGTGCGACCGTCGTGGTTGGTTTTTTCAATGGCGATGGTATGCACGCCGCCGAGGACGTGCCCAAGGCGATCGAAAAATTCGATGGTATGATCACCTATACCGGCCCGGTCGGTGCATTCTCCGAAGTCTCGGGTTTGATTACCCGCTCGATCGCGAAGGCGATAGAAAATCCCCCACCGGAGAGACAAGGGGACTGACACCCTGCCTCAAACTGCCGCCTTGAGGCGCTCAAATCCGGCGGCGAGATCGCGCTTCAGATCGGCGGGGTCTTCAAGGCCGATGTGGATGCGCAGCGCCGTGCCGCTCTCGCTCCACCGGGTTGCAGTTCGATAGGAGCGTGGATCGAACGGAATGATCAAGCTCTCATACCCGCCCCACGAATAGCCCATCCCGAACAGCTCCAGGTGATCGACGAATGCCGCCAGGGCCTGTTGTGAAACGGGCGGCTCCAGCACGAACGCAAACAACCCCGAGGCGCCCAGGAAATCGCGCTTCCACAGGGCGTACCCCGGATCGCTCTCCAGCGCGGGGTGGATGACCCGGCGCACCTCGGGTCGCGCTGCAAGCCAATGGGCCATGTCCAGACCATGGGCGTGATGGCGTGCAAGGCGCACGTCGAGCGTGCGTAGACCGCGTAGCCCCAAGTAGGTCTCTTCCGAACCAGGCGAGGTGCCGATTGCCTCCTTGATCCGATCGAGATAGGGCGCGGCACGCTCATTGCCGGTGACCGCGCCGAGCATCGCGTCGGCGTGCCCGACGATATATTTGGTCGCCGCCTGGATCGAGACATCAACGCCGTGCTGGAACGGCTTGAAATAGAGCGGGCTTGCCCAGGTATTGTCCATCAACAGCCAGATACCCGCCTTTCGTGCGGCTTGTGCAATCGCTGGAATGTCCTGCACCTCGAACGTCTGGGATCCGGGGCTTTCGGTGAAGATAAGACGTGTCGTCGGTGTGATCAGATCTTTGATGCCCGCGCCAATCAACGGATCATAATAGAGGGTCGTCACGCCCAGCCGGGAAAGCGTCGTGTCGCAGAACTTGCGCGTTGGCTGATAGACGCTGTCGACCATGAGGATGGAGTCGCCGGCTTCCACGAATGCGAGGAGGGCGGTTGCCACCGCCTGCAGCCCGGAACTGGTCAGGATCGTTGCGCTGCCGCCTTCAAGAGCCGCAATTGCTCCGCTTAGTGCGTTCGTTGTGGGGGTCGCACGCCGGCCATAGGTGAAGGGCTGCTCGCGCGAGATCAGCGCCTGCAACGTCGGGAACAATACAGTCGAGCCGCGATACACCGGCGTGTTGACGAAGCCATTGTGGTCGAAGGGCTTGCGTCCGGCGTGCACCGCGTCCGTTGCGTCTGTATGCCTGCTATGTTCACCGTGCTCACCGTGCGGCTTGTCCCCATTCTTCTCGCTCATGAGACGGGCCATCCTTCTTTGTGCGCCAACACTCCGTGGGGAGAGGGCTTGGTTCCCGATATCCTGCGGCGCTGAATATTGCCAGCTCCCGTTTGAGGCGCAAATTGTCCGCGAGGTCAAGTCCTTGACCAATGAGGCTGACCGGTCCAAGGGTGCGCTACAGTGTTCAGGCTGACACTGCAGCCGCTGGACCCTGATTGCCATCAGTTCCGCTAGACCTGGATACATTCTGCTTTGAGATCGCGAGCACGACCTTTGTTTGAGATGCCCATTCCTCGACCAGACGCACGGATATGTCTGGTTGCATGGGCGATCGCGCTGGGCGTCTTTCTGCTGCCGGGGCAGGGAAATGCTGCCGCCCTTGGCAGCGTCAAGTCCCGTGGTGAGCTGGTCTGCGGCGTCAGTGATCAGCGTCCCGGTTTTGCCGTCTCTGACCGCTATGGCAGTTGGCGGGGAATCGACATTGATTTCTGCCGGGCCGTCGCTGCTGCGGTGCTCGGCGACAAAACCAAGGTAATCTTGAAACCGATGACCCGTGCACAGGGCTTTCGCGCGCTTGCCGCTGGTGAAATTGATCTGCTGTCCCAGACTTCGGCATGGACCTTGAGCCATGATACCGAGTTCAAGATTCGCTTTGTCGATACGCTGGTTTACGACGGGCAGGGGTTCTTGGTGCCCAAGAGCCATGGCCTGTCCAGTGTACTCGAATTGTCGAGTGCAACCATTTGCGTCGTCTCTGACACGCGCGCGCAGGATGCCTTGACCAGCTATTTCGGTCGTCACCGCATGAACTACCGTCCGGTGCAGAGAGCCAACTGGAGCGAATTGCTCACGGCTTACGAATCAGGAGCGTGCACCGCTCTGACCGGTGACGTCACGCAGCTTGCTGCCGCACGGCGCCAGCTCGCAGATCCATCGCACCATGAAATTCTTCCCGAGTTTATCTCCAAGGAACCCCTTGGGCCGGCCATAAGTATGCAGGATCCTAATTGGTTTGCCATTGTTCGCTGGGTGCGCATGGCGCTCGTCGTTGCCGAAGAGCTTGGTGTCGACAGCTCCAATGTTTCGGTAATGGCCCATTCGACGATGGAGGATGTGCGCCGTCTGCTCGGTACCAACAGCACGCTGGGGCAGTCCTTGGGGCTTGATGCGCAATGGGCACGGCGCGTGATCGGCGCCGTCGGCAACTACGGCGAGATGTTTGACAGAAATCTTGGCAAGGGCTCGGATCTAAAGCTGGTACGCGGCTACAACAAGCTGTGGACGAACGGCGGGCTGATGTATGGTGTGCCCGTGCGTTGAGCCATTGCTGCGCATGTAAGCCGGTTTCGTCGAGGACGTGTTGAAAGCTGCGGCGGCGTGCTCTGTTTGCGCCTCAATGTTGTGGGGGTAGGCGTCATGGTCCTGACGACATTGATCCAAATCGATGGCCCGATGGGCTGGGTGCTGCTGCTGGCGCCGCTTGCGATCCTGGTGGTGGTCGTTGTTGGCGTCATCGCGCGGCGTGACCGCACAAGGCCCAATCTCGATCCAGGTCAGGAAACCAGACCGGTGGGCGAGCCCGCCGTGGCGATGTGCACGACGTCCACAAGCGCCACTCCTTCCACAAGCGCCATAACGCCTGCATCATCCTTCACGCAGCTTACGCATAATACTCCCCAAGTAGATACCTCAGGATCCTCTGCTCCGGTGCCGGCAAGCGTGCCGCCTGCGAGGGAAGCGTCGGTCGGCCCGTCTGCCCCGAACTGCGTTCCTCAATTCGAGCCTGAACCCATCAAGGGGCCTGACACATCAAAAGATGAGGTGCTCGCCGCGATCGATGCCGACGAGATCAAGTTGCGCGAAGCCGAGCGGCGTTTCGATGACGCCGCCGTGGCGCGGCTTTCTCTTCAGTTGGCCCGTAATCTGATGACGAACAGTGCACCTGATGGGATCGTGACGTCCCATTTGCGTCGGGCCATCATCCTTGCCTCGCGCCTGAAAGATAACGATACCCATGCTGCTGCACGGCTCGAATTGGGCGATATCATGGCCAGGCAATCAGATCTGACTTCGGCCTGCGAACACTGGCAGATCGCGCGGCAGATCTTCTGGGATCAGGGCGAGAAAGAACGCCAGAATGACGTCGATCAGCGCATGATGGCGAACCACTGTCCAACCGACTGGGTGCTGAACGATTTTTGA
>JAXGRZ010000047.1:0-13732 GCA_040765305.1 Hyphomicrobiaceae bacterium
ACCAGATCCTCCAGCAGCTCGATGCGCTCATCAAGGCCCAGTGAGGGCGCCTCACTCGTCGTGCCGAACGGCGCCAGCGCGTTGCACCCCGCATCGATCAGCCATTCGCAATGCTCGACGAAGCGGTCACCATCAGGTGCGCCATCCTCTGCGAAGGGGGTCAGAACCGGCGCGATGACGCCCGACAGATGGGTAAAATCCTGCATCGATACTCTCTGACGCCGGGGCGCTTGTTCAAGGCCGATTTCATGCTTCAGGTGCGGGCCTGGCCTGGCACGCCGAACCCTAGACATTACCGCCACGCCCGACAAGCCGGCACATGGTCAACGCGATGACAATCGCCCGACGTCATGAATTGCGGCATCATGAATGCCATCATGAGACATGTCTGGCTTGGGTTTACCTGGCTTTGGTCATGCCGCCCTCACGTCAGGCGCACAATCAAAATCCATGCCGTCACCACGATCGGCGACAGCAGCGTCGAAAACAGGACGGCGCTGGAAACAAAGTGAGGTTGCCTGTTGTATTCGGCACAAAACAGCGCCAGCAAAACGCCAACCGGCGTCGCCGCAGCCACCACATAAAGATCGCTCAAATCATCTGGAATGCCCATCGCAATGGCTAACGCCCAGGTCAGTGCTGGTGCCAGCACAAGCTTCAACACCAGCACAAGTGACATCGGCCCGACCTTGAGGTCGCCGCGCCCGGTCTCGGCAAGCTGCGCCCCCAATGCATAAAGCGCCAGCGGCGGAAACGTCGAGCCGATGAGTTCAAGCGGCATTGCCACGATGGTCGGCAGGCGCACCTCCGCGGCGCGCAGCGCAAGGCCGACGATCACAGCCGGCACCACTGGTGTCTCGAAGGCGACCTTGAGCCGCGCCAACACGCCGGTTTCGGCCTTTTGCGGCGCCAGCAGCCATGCCCCCACCGAGACGATGAGGATCGTCATCATCGACGTGATCACCGACTGGTGCAGGATGAAGCTTTCGGGAAACGCCAGCTTGACCAGCGGAATGCCGTAGTTGCCGACATTGGCATAGACCGTCGCCATGGCCAGGATCGGTGCGAACTCGGCCGGCAGCCGGAACAGCTTGGCGGCAAACCAGCCCATCGCCATCAACGCGATGAACTGGATCGTCGTGAAATAGATTGTCGGCCACAACTCACTGATCGGCTGGGTCGCGGCGGAGAGAAAATGAATGAGGAACGCCGGCATGATGACGAAGACGATCAGCCGATTGAGGCTCTGCACGTCGAGTTTCAGCTTTTTTTGCGCACCAAAACCGAGCCCCACGAGAGCCACGATCGGCAGTGTCACGTTCATCAGGATATCGGTGAAAAGCTGCATGGCTACCGGCTCTGTGACTGGCAAAGGCGCCGTCCTATCACGGCAGTGAGCAACTCGCTATAGCTCGCGGAAAACCACGGCTGACGGGCACTTCCTACCTGGTCGCATTTTCTGCGACGAACCGGTACTCACTTCGTCGGAAAATGCTCCGGCTACCGTCCAACCTCCACACTCTTGATCTCAGCCACATGACCGGCGGTCTCAAGCCCGTCGACAACCCGATTGAGATGGACGCGATCACGCGTCTCGATGACCACGTGCAACTCCGTCCCCTTGGCCGGCAGCCCGGTGAAGACTCGCTGGTGATAGACCTCAACGATATTTGCCCCTGCCGCGCCAATGAGACCTGCCACGCGCGCCAATTGGCCAGGGCGATCGGGAATGTCGATGCACAGCTGCGTCAGACGGCCATCGCGTGCCAGTCCCCGCGTCAGCACGTATGTGAGCAGGCGCGTATCGATGTTACCGCCGCTGAGAACAAGCCCGACGCGCCGTCCCTTAAAGCGGTGCGGATCGGTCATCACGGCAGCAAGCCCAATGGCGCCGGCGCCTTCGACAACGGTCTTTTCGATATTCAAAAGCAGGCCCAGTGCCTGCTCGATATCAGCTTCATTGACCAGCACGATGTCATCGACAAGCGCGCGCACATAGGGTGTTGTAATTCGTCCCGGCGTTTTGACCGCGATGCCCTCGGCCAGACTGTCACCGCGCATCGGCAATTGCTGGTCCTTGCTCGCGTTGTACATCGACGGATAGTGCGCGGCCTGCACGCCGATCACCTTGATGTCCGGTTTGATGGCCTTGGCCGCAACGGCAATTCCCGCAATGAGGCCGCCCCCGCCAATGGGTACGACGATGAATTCCAGGTCAGGGACCTTGGCCAGCATCTCCAGCGCAATGGTGCCCTGACCGGCGATCACCAGGGGATCGTCATAGGGATGCACGAAGGTGAGACGGGCTTCAGTGCATAAGCGCTGCGCACACGCTGCGGCTTCTTCCAGGCTCTCCCCCTCCAGCACCACGTTCGCCCCAAGCGTCCGGGTATTTTCCACCTTCACCGTCGGTGTGGCGGCGGGCATGATGATCGTTGCCGGAATGCCAAGGCGTCGCGCATGATAGGCAACACCTTGCGCGTGGTTGCCTGCCGACATGGTGACGACGCCGCGCTGGCGCTCGTCTTGCGACAGGGCATTGATGCGGTTGAGGGCGCCGCGCTCCTTGAACGATCCGGTAAACTGCAGGTTCTCGAACTTGAGCCACACCGCGGCTCCGAGAATTTCCGACAATGTCCGGCTCTGCTCGAAGTTTGTATTGATGGTGAAGGGTGCGATCGTGCGGTGCGCGGCCTGCACATCGGCAAGCCTCACACGCGGTTCATCAAAAGCGATCAACTCCGGCCTATCGCCCTGCTGATCTTGCATGCGCGTTTCCTCCCCCCTCACCTCAGCGCCTCTCGCCTGCGCGCGAGCTCACCATAGCGCAAGGCCGCCATCGCACGCCTTGAGGATGATACCGGCACAACATTGCCTGTGTCTTGCCCACCGCGCCAAGCAGCCCATTGGATAGGAAGGTCCAATTCGGCCCTAGCATCAATACTTGGTGCCAGCATCAACACTTGGTGATGGTGCTTTTTTGTTGGCCTCTGGCGGACCTGTTCGATAAGAAACCTCAACCCCGGCACCGCGAGGCCGGCGCACAAAGACGAGCTAAACAGGCAGGGAGCGGACGACATGGCAAAGGTTGCTTGGATCGGTTTGGGTGTCATGGGCTATCCGATGGCAGGCCACATCCTCAAGAAGGGTGGTCACGAGTTGACGGTCTACAACCGCACAATGGCCAAGGCTGAGAAGTGGGTCGCCGCGTATGGCGCGGGCCGCGCGGCGCCAACGCCTGGCGCAGCGGCCGAAGGGGCCGACTTCGTGTTCTGCTGCGTTGGCAACGACGATGACTTGCGCGCCGTAACAACCGGCAAGGATGGCGCCTTCGCCGCCATGAAAAAAGGGGCGATCTTCATCGACAACACGACCGCTTCGGCGAACGTGGCGCGCGAGTTGTACGCCAGTGCCAGCGCTGCCGGCTTTGGCTTCCTGGATGCACCTGTTTCAGGTGGCCAGGCTGGCGCCGACAATGGCGTGCTGACCGTGATGGTCGGCGGCGAAAAGGATGTTTTCGATCGCGCCAAGCCGGTCATCGACCACTACGCCCGCATGGTGAACCTGATCGGTGGCCCCGGTGCTGGCCAGCTCACCAAGATGGTCAACCAGATCTGCATTGCCGGTCTCGTCCAGGGGCTTGCCGAAGGCCTGCACATGGCGACCAAAGCCGGGCTCGACATTCCCGCCGTCATGGACACGATTTCCAAGGGTGCGGCGCAATCCTGGCAGATGGAAAACCGCTGGAAGGCGATGACCGACGGCAAATTCGATTTCGGCTTTGCCGTCGATTGGATGCGCAAGGACCTCGCCATCTGCCTTGATGAGGCGCGCGGCAACGGCGCAAGCCTGCCGGTGACCGCGCTTGTCGACCAGTTCTATTCGGAAGTGCAGCGCATGGGCGGCAGCCGCTGGGACACATCGAGCCTTATCGCCCGGCTCAATAACGCTGACAAATCGAAGGCCTGACGGAGCACCATGACCCAGAAAATTGCTGATCAGACCAATGCGCCCGCTTACTCCATGACCGAACACCGTCTGATCGAGCAGATGGCGCAATGCAACCCTGTGTTTCAGCATCTGGGTATCACGGTGGAATTGGCTGAGCCGGGGCACACGCGCTTTTCGATGCAGATGCGCCCCGATCTGACCAACACGTTCGGCGTCGGGCACGGCGGTATCATCTTCACTCTGGCCGACATGGCATTCGGCTTCACCTGCAACGCGGCGGGCGAACGCGCCATGACCGCCAGCGCGGCGATCGACTATCTCGCTCCCACGCCGGTTGATGCGCGCCTTGTCGCCGATGCGCGCGAGGTTGAACGCCAGGGGCGCAACGTCTTTTATGACGTCGTGATCTCGGTTGCCGGTGGCGAGACCGTCGCCATCGTGCGCGGGCGCATGAAAGTGCTCGGCGGCAAGGTCGTTCCCGATCAGGCGTGAACCGGCAGGCTCAACACTAGAGCATTTTCCGACGAAGTGGATACCGGTTCGTCGAAGAAAATGCGACCAAACAAGAAGCTAAAGAAAGCCGCTCTCAGGACTTGCTGGCTTCCTTGCTGGTCGGCACGAAAGACAGCGGCAATTCGGTCGTGTATTTGATCTGCTCCATCGCGAACGCAGAGGAAACCTTGGCGATCTCGATGCGGCCGATCAGGCGCTTGTAGAACACATCGTAGGCGGCAATATCAGGCACGACCACGCGCAGCAGGTAATCGATATCACCTGACATGCGGTAGAACTCGACCACCTCGGGAAAGTCGACCACCGCCTCGTGGAATTTCTGCAACCAGTCCAGTGAATGCTGGTCGGTCTTGATCGAAACGAAGACCGTGACGCCGACATTCACCTTGGCAGGGTCGAGCACCGCCACCCGCCGCTGAATGACGCCCGCCTCTTCCAGCTTTTGCATCCGCCGCCAGCACGGCGTGGTGGACAGCCCCACCTCTTTTCCGATCTCGGCAACCGGACGTGTGCAGTCGTTTTGCAACAAAGCGAGGATCTTAACGTCCATATCATCAAGCATGACACATCCCAGGAGAAGAATATTCTTCCGTTATGGGGTGATATGTAGATCAATTTTTTGCTACGGTCCAGCCACAACACGACTGTTTGGTATCTTTTTTCGAAATTCACTCACGAGCGCCTTGGAATTCTCATTGGCCTGGAGCATATTCAGATTCAGCGAACGGACCGCACGGCACGTCTCGCAAGCCAACGACAAGCACATAAAATCTGCCAGCTTCGCCCCACAGACAAGGCCGCCCCGAATGAAGGACATCGTCTATCTGACCCCGGATTTCGCCATCACCGGCGACTTGGCCCCGGCAGATTTCGCGGCGGCCACCTCGCTCGGCTTCAAGGCAATCCTCAATAATCGCCCGGACGGTGAGGAAGAAAACCAGCTTTCGGGAGCTGCCGAGGCTGAGTACGCTTGGCAGGCCGGGCTGAAGTACCGCTTCCTCCCACTCGACAAGCACGAGCTTTTCACCGACCCGGTGGTCGAAGGCATGATCCACGCCATTGGTGAACTCGACGGACCGGTCCTTGCCCATTGCAAATCCGGGCTGCGTTCCGCCATCGTCTGGGCGGCCGCGTCAGCTCGTTCGCTGCCTGTCGATGACGTGCTCGCAATGCTTGAGCGTGCCGGACAGGACCTGGATTTCCTGCGCGATGAACTCGACGCCCAGGCAGATCGCCGGCACTGGATGCCTGAGACCCTTGCGAGTGTGGACGATTTGGCGGCCAAGCCGGAAGCTGCAAGCACCACCGAACTTGCCGCCTGATTTGCAGATGCTTTTCAACGTGAAGTGACGGGAGCGCATCCCGGATGAGCGCTCGCCATTGCTTCACGGCTCAGGCCTGGGTGTGATTGGCGCGATCCTTCCCGCCACACGAGATTGCCCGTCATACTCAGGCTGTCAGCCGTTGCACTTGCCGGCGCAGTTCAGGCAGCAATTCAGCCTCAAACCAGGGATTGGCCTTCAGCCATGCGTTGTTGCGCCACGATGGGTGGGGAAGCGGTAGCAGGCGCGGGCGCTGCGCGCGCTGCAAGATCTCCCGCCAATCCATGACCGTCTGGGTCAGCGACGTCTTTCGCCCCTGAGCGGGGCTCAGGTGCCATCGCTGGGCATACTGGCCAATCAGCAGCACAAGCTCGACGTCAGGCAACTGCGCGAAGACGCGCGCCCGCCAGGCCGGCGCACACTCGGGCCGCGGCGGCAGGTCCCCCCCCTTGGCGTCGTGCCCGGGAAAACAGAACCCCATCGGCACAATCGCCACGCGCGCGGCGTCATAGAAGACGTCCGGCGCAAGATCCAGCCAGGCCCGCAAGCGCTCCCCCGAGGGATCGGTGAAGGGGCGTCCTGAAGCATGAACGCGCGTGCCCGGTGCTTGCCCGGAAATAACCAACCGCGCCCGGCGATCGACCTGAAGCACGGGCCGCGGCACATGCGCCAGCGGCGCCCCTTTGGGCGCATCCTTACAGATACGGCAGGCGCGGATTTCTAAGATGAGACGCTTCAGACTTGCTGACGTACTCCCCGATACGCGCCGTGACGATGGTCGAGTTGCATCCACTGCACACTGATGAGAACCACCGCCGCGAGGCTTTTCACCCGAGCGCACCCTTGCCTGGCTCAATCGCCGTGCTTTTTCCACACCACCCTCTCGTATCCGACCCTCACGCACACGCGCGACCAGAATATCCCTGTCTCACGCCAATATGGGTGATGCGAGCCAAGAGTATGTTGGACGGTCAACAGCATTTTCCGGTGAAGTGGACGCCGGTTCATTGTCGAAAATGCTCAGGCTGAACTCTTGATTTTTTGTTCGTACACTGGATATCGGTGCGGTACTGCGCCTGTGAACCGTTCGAGAAATACGAATTTGCCGCGGATTTTGGCACCCGTTGCGGTTGCCCCTGGGGCAGCTTCGGGATAAATGCGTGAACGGCTCCGATCAATCCTGATCGGGGCCAAATGCTTGTTTGGAGCCTTTGCGCGAAATTAAGAGGCGGAGATGGCGAACGTCGTTGTGGTCGGCGCTCAGTGGGGCGACGAGGGAAAAGGCAAGATTGTTGATTGGTTGTCGGAGCGTGCCGACATCGTGGTGCGCTTCCAGGGCGGCCATAATGCCGGTCATACCCTCGTCATCGGCGGCAAGACCTACAAGCTGTCGCTGCTGCCTTCGGGGGTCGTGCGGCCCGGCAAGGTGGGTGTCATCGGCAATGGCGTTGTCATCGATCCTTGGGCGCTGATCGGAGAGATCGATCGGATCAAGGCGCAGGGCGTCGACGTGACGCGCGATACGCTGCGCATTGCGGAGAACGCAACGCTGATCCTGCCGCTGCACCGCGAACTCGACCAGATGCGCGAAGAAGCAGCCGGTACCGGCAAAATCGGCACCACGGGGCGCGGTATCGGCCCGGCCTACGAGGACAAGGTCGGCCGTCGCGCAATCCGCGTCCAGGACCTCAAGACACTTGCCACACTGGGTCCGAAAGTTGATCGCATCCTTGCCCACCACAACGCCTTGCGGCGCGGGCTGGGTAAACCGGAGCTCGAGAAGGCCACCATTTTGGCCGAGCTGGCGGAAATCGCGCCGAAGATCCTGCCCTATATCGAAGTCGTCTGGGATCTTCTCGACCGCGAGCGCAAGGCGGGCAAGCGGATCTTGTTTGAAGGCGCGCAGGGCGCGCTGCTCGATATCGACCACGGCACCTATCCCTTCGTCACCTCGTCCAACACCATTGCCGCACAAGCCGCGACGGGTTCGGGCGTCGGTCCGCGCGCCGTCGGCTATGTGCTGGGTATCGCCAAGGCCTACACGACGCGCGTGGGATCGGGTCCGTTTCCCACCGAGCTGTTCGACGACATCGGCCAGCAGATTGGCGAGAAGGGTCACGAGTTCGGGACCGTGACGGGGCGCGCGCGCCGCTGCGGCTGGTTTGATGCGGTGCTGGTGCGGCAGACGATCAAGGTTGCCGGCATTGACGGAATTGCGCTGACGAAGCTCGATGTGCTCGACGGTTTCAAGGAACTGAAGGTCTGCGTCGGCTACGATCTTGATGGCGAGCGCATCGAACGGCTGCCTGCTGGCCAGAACGCGCAAGAGCGTGTCAAGCCGATCTGGGAAACGTTCCAGGGGTGGACCCAGTCGACGTGCGGTGCGCGTTCCTGGGCGGATCTGCCAGCCCAGGCGGTGAAGTACGTGCGCCGTATCGAAGAACTGATCGGCTGCCCGGTGACGCTCCTGTCGACGAGCCCGGAGCGGGACGACACCATCTTGATGAAGGATCCGTTCGAGGATTGATCCGCGCGTCCCCGCGCGCACGGCCTTGCCAGCGTCCCCATGCACCGCAAGGTGCATGGGGTTGCCGTAAGAGGGCAAAACCGCTGCGCACTTCAGCTAAACGGTGCTCTAGATCTTCTGATTGTAGGCGCCGACCTCGGGGTGTTGGGAGAGTTCGCCATCCAGGGCGTGGAAAATCGCCTTCATGTTCGCTTCGCTCGTCGGGCTCTCGACGACGACGACCAGTTCGGGCTTGTTGGATGAGGCGCGGATCAGGCCCCAGGTGCCATCTTCGAGCACGACACGCACACCATTGACGGTAATGAGTTCGCGAATCTTCTGGCCGGCGACCATTTCTCCCCTGTCGGCAGCCTGCTTGAAACGCTCGACGATCTTGTCAACGACGCCGTATTTCACCTCATCGCCACAGTGGGGCGACATGGTCGGTGACTGAAACGTTTTCGGCAGCGCATTCTTGATATCCGCCATCGACTTTTCCGGATTGCGATCGAGCATGTCGCAAACGGCGAGTGCAGCAACAATGCCGTCGTCATAGCCGCGGCCGAGCGGCGGGTTGAAGAAAAAGTGTCCCGACTTTTCAAAGCCGACCAGCGCCTTCGTCTCGTGACTGAAGCGTTTGATGTAGGAATGGCCGGTCTTCCAATAGGTCGTCGTGGCGCCGTTCTGCTTGAGCACCGGATCGGTCATGAAAAGGCCGGTCGATTTCACGTCGGCGACGAAGCGTGCTTGTGGATGGAGTGCGCTGATGTCGCGCGCCAGCATGACCCCGACCTTGTCGGCAAAGATCTCGCCCCCCTCGTTGTCGACAACGCCGCAACGATCGCCATCACCATCAAAGGCAAGTCCGACATCGGCGCCGGTTTCCTTCACCCTGGCGGCCACGGCATGCAGCCTCGCGAGGTCTTCAGGGTTCGGGTTGTGGTTGGGGAAGGAATGATCAAGGTCGGCATTGAGCGCGATCACCTCGCAGCCAATGGCTTCCAGAACCTGGGGGGCGAAGGCCCCTGCCGTGCCATTGCCGCAGGCTGCGACGACCTTCAGGCGGCGCTTCAGTTTGGGCCGGTCCGTCAACATGGCGATATAGCGCTCGGCCATGTCTTGAACGAAGATATAGCGGCCGCCAACGCGCGCCTCATAGTCGCCCGACAGGACGATTTCCTTCAGGCGGCTCATCTCCTCGGGCCCGAAGGTCAGCGGGCGTGCCAGGCCCATCTTGATGCCGGTCCAGCCATTGTCGTTATGGCTTGCCGTGACCATGGCAACGCCTTCGACATCGAGCGCGAACTGGGCGTAGTAGGCCATCGGCGAGAGCGCAAGGCCAATGTCATGCACCTCGCAGCCACCGGCGAGCAGGCCACACATCAGGGCCTGCTTCACGGCACCCGAATACCAGCGGTAGTCGTGACCGACGACGATGCGCTTGGGCACACCGCGCTCGGTGAACAGCTTTGCCATGCCAAGGCCCACCGCGTTGAGCCCCATCAGATTGATTTCTTCGGGGAACAACCAGCGCGCATCGTATTCGCGAAAACCGGTCGGCTTGACGAGCGGCAGACGTTCGAAATCGGCGGTGTTGGGTTTGAGGTCGGCGCGCGGCTTGGGCAGCATGTTTGTCATGTCCATCTCGGCTTGATCGTGTTCATGTGTCATGGAAACACAAACACAATCCAGATCTTTGCGTTGAGCATGTTTTTCACGCTGAACCGCACACACTTCAGCTAAACATGCTCTGGTTCTTTGAGTTGAGCATGTTCTTCACGCCAAACCGCTGTGCACTCAAACCACTGTGCACTTTGGCTAAACATGCCTTAATCGCCGGGGAACCTATCGGAAGGTGGCCTCAGCGCCAACCGGGATATTGCGCTCAGATGTGGAGAGGACTTGGCGCGGGCGATTCCACGGCCAAACAAAGTGCGAAATTGCAACGAAATTCCAGGAAAATAGCGCTCCGTGTTCAATCAGTTTTCGAGCGTCAGGCGTCCTGATTGCATATCGACGCGGCGCAACCGACCAAGGAACGTCATGCCGAGCAGCGAGACGTGGAGGCGTCCACGCTCGGCAACCATCGCCTTGACGCCTTTGACGCAGACGCTTTCCACGCAAACCTCATCGAGCGTGACGAGAGCATTGCGGGCCATGCCGTTGGCGGTGCGCGATCGAGCGGTGAAATCTGCATCACTAACAAATACACCAGCGCTCTCGGCATCCTCATAGGTCAAGACCACCAAAGAGGCCCCGGTATCGACCATCAATGGGATGTGACGTCCGTTGATCTCGGCCTCTGCTGCGTAATGGCCTTGATTGTTCGCTGCGAGTTCAACATGCCCGGAGCTGCCATACTGAACGACGGCACTATCACTTGCCCCGCGCTCATCCAAAGCGGATTTTGGCACGGATGGCTCTTCGATGCCCAGAAGCGAACGGTTGACGGCGCGTATTGTATCGAAATTGGTGATCGTCAGGGCCAGCAGTGCCGCTGCGGCAACCCAACCCAATGCATCGCGGAGAACGCCCTGCATGCCAGACGACATAACAATCTCCCGAATCCCGGCAACGCGTCAGGGGAAGGGGAGCAAATTTTCCTCATCCGCGCAGCGTCACATACTCTCCTGAGAAATCAAAAGACCTCAATCGTCTTAAGAAACTCATACCAAGCAGGCTTTCGTTAAGATTTCCTGGCTTTGCCACCAGTGCTTCGACGTCTTTTACCAGGATCGGACCGATGGAGATTGCCTCAAGGCGAACTGGAGCGGCGTAGGTGGTGCCATTGGCGGTGCGCACGGCCATCGAATAGGTCAGATTGGCGACGTCGATGCCAGCCTTTGCCGCATCGGCGGGCTTGAGGACAACTGTGGAGGCACCGGTATCCACCATCAGCGTCATGGCCGTACCGTTAACGGTTGCCGTTGCCGTAAAGTGGCCGTCCCGGCGCTTGCGGATGCGAACCGCGCGCTCGCCGGGGATCCCGGTTTGGATGGTCACGCCGGCGCCCGGCGGCATCAAGCTGGCGACCACGCGATTAGCCACCGACCCTACCTCATTGCGATAGCTGTAACCGACGATGAGCGCCAGCATCAGGCCCGCCCAGATCGCAAGATGGCGAACCGTGCGCATGAACGGGCCGCGATTGGTAGTGAAAAGAATCGCAACATAAATTGCCAACGCCAGTGCGACGACAATTGCACCGGTGTCGACATTCATCATGCTGGCGGCGAGCTCGGGATCGGCCTGGAAGGCGAAGAATGCCCCACCCAGTGCAATCAGCAATATGACGAGCCAGAGCATCATCGAGCCTATTTCTCCAGCGTTACCTGCGTTTCGCTCAGGCCGGCTTTGCGCATCCGTTCGGGCAGGAGGCTCATGATGCGTTCCCGTTCGCTATCCGAAAGCGAGGCCCACGCCATGATCTCCTCAAGCGTGCGCGCGCAACCCGAACACAAGCCTGTTTCCTGATCCATGGTGCAGATATCGCGGCAAGGGCTCTTCATGTCGTTGTCACGATTCCCCGTGGATGTCGAACTTCGCTGATGCTGGCAGGCACCAGACCCAGGCGATTGGTGGTGACAATCTGCCGGCAATGGCGTGTGCCGGCATTTCGTATTGCCTAATGCTCGCGATCTTAGCTGAACGGCGCAGGCACTCTCAACAGGAACGATCGGACCCAGCGGCAACCACATTTATATCGTGAAAAGTGACGCTTCGATGCCATGGTGTCGTTCTGGCCACCGATTAGACCGGGGTTTTGATCTGTACCGACGGCCGCGTCAGCCCGCTCGTGCGTGCCGTAACAAGGCGTGGTGCGCGAGAGGCGGTTTGCATGGGCACTCCAGAGGAGGTGTCGGCGTCATTGCGGCGGTGTCGCTCGTATCCCAGAGGCTGCAACGGCGGAACATTTTTCAGCACACGCTTGGGCGGCAGATAGACCGTGGCCTCGGTTCCCTTGCGCAGCTCGGAGCGCAGCTCGAAAGTTCCGCCATGAAGTTCGATCAGGTTCGTGACGATCGGCAGGCCAAGACCGGTACCGCCTTCGGCCGTCTCGTGGGCAAGCGAGCCTTGGCCGAATGCCTGGATCACTTTGGGCAGTTCATGTTCGGGAATCCCCGGACCGGTATCGCGCACGGAAATGAGCTGACCACCTTCCGCCGACCTTTGCACGCTGACCGTGACGCGCCCGCCCTTGGGTGTGAACTTAAGCGCGTTGGAGACGAGGTTGAGGCAGATCTGGCGGATCGAGCGCTGGTCAGCCCAGACCTGCGGCAGATCATTATCGAAATCCTCGATCAGGCTGAGGCCTTTGGTCTCCGCTCGCAGTTTCAAGAGGCGGAAACAGTCTTCGGCAACGTCGGTAAGGCGGATCGGCTCCTCATTGAGTTCGTAGCGTCCCGCCTCGATGCGTGAAAGATCAAGGATCTCGTTAATGAGGTTGAGCAGATGGCGTCCGCTGTCGTGGATGTTGCCGGCGTATTCGCAATACGTCGGATTGTTCATCGGTCCGAGGACCTCCGACTTCATCACCTCGGAAAAGCCCATGATCGCGTTCAATGGTGTGCGCAGTTCGTGGCTCATCGTCGCCAGGAAGCGCGATTTTGCGAGGTTGGCGGCTTCGGCTCTGCGCCGTGCCTCATCGGAAATGGACTTTTCTTCCTCCAACTCGGCAATCAGTAGGTCCTTCTGGGCGCGAAATTCCAGCATGGCGAGTTGCGTTGAGTTGAGGCTGCGCGCCAGGAAAACGAAATAGATGTGCACACCGACGGCCATCAGGGCCAGGGCGATATAAAACGAGTCATGGAGCGAGAGCAGGCGCGCGACGACCGCCAGGGTCATCGGTATGGTGCCTATATAGAGTATCGGTATGACGGTCGATGCGAACGTCATACGGATTGCGAGCACCACGATCAACGCGGCAAACAAGAACACGTGGGAGGAAAACAGCAGCTGTGGTATTTCCGAGCCGTGGCTGCCAACACCGATCAGCGCAAAGCCGGCCCAGGCGAGGCCGCTGATCAGCTCAGAGGTTAGTAGCCGGCGGCGCCAGGTGCGCAGGTTCATTTCTTCGGGCGAGGTGTTCTGGAAACGTCGACAAAGCTCCAGCTGGAGCACCTTGGCACCAATCACAACGAGCAGCCACATGATGGCCTGTGGGACCGGGGCCCAGAACATCGAGGCAAGGGAAAAGATTGCCGACAGGCCGGTGATGGTGAAAGCAGCCGACAGCTCGTTGCGTACGAAGATGGAAAGCATCTCGTACTCAAATTCGGGCTTAATCAGCGACCCTTGGGCAAGTTTCTGGCGTGTTTCTCGCAGTTCAGCGTTAGCGCGCCGACGCGCGTCACGCCGGCTGCGTGATCGGTTGGGCTGGTCGGTAATCGCCGCGTCCTGCATGGGCCCGTTCATGTTATGCCTGCTTGCGCGTGCTCGC
>JAXGRZ010000048.1:0-13706 GCA_040765305.1 Hyphomicrobiaceae bacterium
CACTGACGTTCGACGACCTGCGCCGGGGGCTCAAACGTCAGATCCAGAGCGCCGGCTTCTTGGTTTGATCGTATTTTCTGCGACGAACCGTTGGTCAGGTCCTCAAGATCTGTTCTATTTGGCGCCCTGCCAATAGTTGTTGGCAGCCGCCACGGTCGCAAAATGAGTCGCAACAACGTGACTGATGGCGACCAGAGCGTTGGCATCCTCAGCGTAACCAGGCCGCAAGCGGTCGCGCACCTCCGCGTCCGGCTGGGTGAGCTTGATCGCAACGCGCGCGAGCTTGACGGCCAGCTCATAGCCTTGCTCGGGTGTGTCGGTCTTCAGTGTCGGCAACCAGGTCGTCATGACTTTCTCCTTCTTCATGCTGGAAAACTGGCTTCATGCTGGAAAACTGGCGAACAGCGATCCGCGAGGCGATGCCTCGCCAGAAAATGCTCTGGTTGTTGGGTGACGCATCTACTTCAACGAATCGGCGCCCACATCGTCGAAAATTGGTTCAGCCCGCCGTTCTCACACGAATCTGCCCAGGCTTGATTCGAACGAAGGCCAACAACTCAGCAGGCCCAAGTGAATCGATCGGCAAAAAAGCACCGATGAGCTTTTTTACTCAGCCACCCTTCCCGCCGATGGCCCTGTAGGCGTGCCATGTGCCGTGACCCAGAACGGGGAAGATAACGACAAGCCCTACCAATGCGGTGGCGACCGACAAAGCGATGCCGGCAACGACGATTGCCGCCCAGGCCAGCGCAACCGGCAGATTATGGGTTGTCATGGTGAAACTGAGCCCCAGCGCGGTCAGCGCGTCCGTCTTCTTCGCCATCAGCATCGGCACGGAGAATGCGCTGATGGCGAACGCAAAGGCGGCAAACAGGCCGCCAACCGCACTGCCGACCACGATCAAGCCCCAACCCTGCGGTGAGGAAAAGACGTTGAGCAGGGCCTCGCGGGCGCCTGGAAATGGCGTCAATCCGAAGAACAGGGCGTAGAGCAAATCTGCCGCGCGCAACCAGAACAATACCCACAGGCAGAGTAGCAACCCGGCATAGGCAAGCTGCGTGCCCGAGGCCGGGCGCACAAACACCATATCGCCAAGTGTAAAGCGCTGCCCCGCCGCACGCCGGCGGCTCTTTTCATAAAGACCAAGAGCGAAGAACGGCCCGACGATGAGGAAGCCGGATATCGCCGGCAAGGCGAGATAAAGAAGGTGAGCTGCGTTGAGCCCGGCGAGCACACCATAAGAGAGGAGGACGAGGAGCAGACCGAAGGTGATGCTGGTCCACGGGCGATCGCGAAAATCATCCCAGCCCGCCGCCAGCCACTCCAGCGCCGTTGCTGCAGGCAGATGGCGCGCATAAACGGAGGGTGGGCGGTCGGGGGGACGCAGAACGGGTAATGGTTCAAGCATGGTGTTTCCCTTCAGCAGTCCCGCCGAGCCGGTGGTTGGCTGGTATCCACCAAGGTACAGGCTGGTTGCGATCTGATCGCCACGATCACCAAACGCAGGTTGGCAGCGGCAAACACACCAACGCAGACTATGGCACCAGCAATCGCCAACCGTTTTTGCATCTGCGGCCTCATTGAGCCTGCCCTTGTTGCTTGCTGCCAAGGCGTGCAACGTACAAGGCGAGCAGGTTGATCTCAGCGCTCGACAACCGGTTGGACCAGGTTGGCATCACTCCCTGGCGTCCGTGCGCGAGCGTGGTGAGCACCGTGAGGCGGTCCTGGCCATAGATGACCGAGTGATCGACAAGCGATGGCGCACCATTTGCCAGGCCAGCCTTGGCATCATCGCCATGGCATGGCGCACAGTTATCGGCAAACAACGCGGCTCCTGGCATGCTCGCACTGGCTTTGCCTTGCGGCAGCGCCGTCACGTAGTCGGCAAGTTTGTCGCGATCGGACCGCGACAATGAATCGAAGGCCGGCATCTGCGAAAAACGGGTATCGTTGTCAGTGCTGTTTATGCCAACCCTAATCGTCTCGGCGATGGTCTTGTGGTCCCCACCCCACAACCAATAGGCATCGGCAAGATCGGGAAAACCCGGACCACCCGTGCCGTTCTGCCCGTGACATGCCGCGCAGTTATCCTCGAACAAGCGAGCGGCAGCCGGCATTGCCTTGTTGAGCAGCGCCTTGTCGCCAGCAAGTGCGGCAAAATCTGGCTTGTTGTCGAACCGGCTCATCCAGGATTGGCGCGCCTTTTCCAGCGCCACAAACCCGTTGACCGCCTCGCCTTCCTGCGTCAGACCGAGAAGCCCATGCGTATAGTGCCGCCCCAACGGCCAGGCCGGCAACAACACCCACGTGATCACCGAATAGATGAAGGCCAAACCAAGGAACACGAGCACAATGCGCGGAAACGGGGTATTGAGTTCCCGGATACCATTCCAGCGGTGACCTGTGGTGTCGTAGCCGGTAACGGGATCGACTTCCTGGATGCCGTCCTTGAAGTCGACATCGTCGGGCGAAGCTGAGCGTGAGCGATGCGGGGTCATGGGCCTGTGTCCCGATCAGCATCTGGCAGGATCGAACGAGCAGCACGGTCATAGGCCGCGCGCCGGCTCGGGCGGAAGGTAAGGATCACGACGAGGATGAAGAAGCCCATCATCCAGAAAAGGCCGAAGGTCTTGGCAATGACAACGAGCGTATCGTGACTCATTTCGGCCTCTCCGAAAGAATCTTGTAGGGTTCCTTGGTTCGCGTGCCCAAAGATTGCAGATAGGCGACCAGCGCATCCATCTCGGTCAACCGTTCTGGATCGCCATCAAAGGCGCGAATGGCGACGTCCTTGCCATAGCGCTTGGAAACCCCTTTGGCGTCCGCACTATCGGGCTGGCTCTGCGCCAGAACGTCTTTATCGACATTGTCGATCTGCGAGGTGTCGTAGGGCACACCAAGACGATGCAGGGTCGAGACTTCAGCGGATAGCAGACGGGTATCGAGCGTTTCCATCAGCCACGGATAAACCGGCATGATCGATGCCGGCACCACATGGCGTGGATTGATCAGATGCTTGACGTGCCAGGCATCAGAGTACTTGCCACCAACCCGGGCAAGATCGGGGCCGGTACGTTTCGAGCCCCACAGCATCGGGTGATCGTAGGCGCTCTCGGCGGCCAGCGAATATGGTCCATAGCGATCGATCTCATCGGAAAGAGAGCGGATCATCTGGCTGTGGCAGGCATAACAGCCCTCGCGGATATAGATCTGCCGACCGGCCAGCTCGAGCGGCGTCACCGGCCTTAGATCGTCGGGCACCTTGACGGTCTCCTTGATCGTGAACAACGGAGCAATCTCAACGATGCCACCGATCGAGGCGGCGACGATGATGGCCACGACCAGCCCCATCGACACCTTCTCCAGATTGTAGTGCAACTTTTGAATGGGGATCATGGCTCTACTCCGCGGGCTGGGCCAGCAATGGCCGGTCGACCGCCTCGGCACCACGAGGTGCTGCCCGCATCGTCGCACGACAATTAAGGGCGCAGATGACGGCGCCTGTCAGGAATAACGCCCCGCCGATGGTGCGCAGCAGATAATACGGCGCCATCGCTTCCACCGATTGCAGGAAGCTGTAGGCCAGGGCACCGTTGGACTCGTATGTGCGCCACATCAAGCCCTGCGTGATGCCGGCATTCCACATCGACACGACGTAGATGAGGGTTCCAGATACCGCCAGCCAGAAGTGCCAATCAACCGCTCGCGGCCAGGCCATCTCACTGCGATTGTAAAGGTTGGGAACGAGGGTGTAGATGGCGCCGAAGATGATCATCGCGACCCAGCCCAGCGTCCCGGAGTGGACATGGCCCACGGTCCAGTCGGTGTAGTGGCTGAGTGAATTGACCGGCCGAATGGCAAGGAACGAACCCTCGAACGTCGACAGGCCGTAAAATACCGCGGCGACGAACATGAAGCGCAACGTCGCATCATCGCGCACCTTGTGCCAGGCGCCATTGAGCGTTGCGATGGCATTGCCGGCCGAGGCCCATGAGGGCACCAATAACATCACCGAGAAGGTCATGCCCAGCGTCTGCACCCAGTAGGGCAGCGCCGTATAGTGCAGGTGGTGAGAGCCAACCCAGATGTAGAAAAATACGATGCCCCAGAAGGCGACGATGGAAATCCGGTAGGACCAGATTGGCCGCCCCGAGCGGACGGGCAGGAAATAATACAACATGCCCAGGAAGCCGGCCGTCAGGAAGAAGGCCACGGCGTTATGGCCATACCACCACTGCACCATGGCATCCTGCACGCCGCCCCAGACGGGAAAGCTCTTGTCGGACGCCCAACTCACCGGCAAGGCAATGTTGTTGACGATGTGCAGCATCGCAACAACGAGTATGAAGGCCAGATAGTACCAGTTGGCAACGTAGATGTGCGACTCGTTGCGCCGCGCCAGCGTGCGGATATAGAGCACGAAATAGGCGACCCACACGACCACCAGCAAGATATCGGCATACCAGGATGCCTCGGCGTACTCCTTTGACTGAGTACTGCCCATCAGATAGCCGGTCACGGCCCACGCACAAAACAGATTAAAACCAATCAGGATGAACCAGGGACTGACGGCATCGGCAAGCCGCGCGCGCGAGGTCCGCTGCACGACATAGAACGAGGTCGCGATCAACGCATTGCCGCCAAAGCCAAAGATGATGCCCGTGGTGTGCACAGGCCTTAAACGTCCGAAACTGGTCCAGGGCAGGGCTGGCGTTGCCTCGGGCCAGTAGAGCAAGGCTGCGACCCAGACACCAACGCCCATGGCGATCACCGCCCAGATCAGCGTCATCACAATGCCGAACCGTATTGGCGCATCGTGATAGTGGTAAATGCGATCTGCTGGCGGCTCGGGATCGGACATCGACCCACCCAAGATAAAGATCAGCGCAATTCCCAGCACCATCGCCATGGAGCCATGTACCGCCATCGCTCCGTAACCAGCAGATACAGCCATCACGAGCCCAACCAGCGTGACAGCTACGGATAGGAAAAGACCGATCTGCCGTTCGCCAAGACTCAATGATGCGGTCATCTTGATCCGCCTTTCCTCATGATGCGGGTTCGGGTACCGGCAAAGCAATGTCGGCGAGGGTGGAACGGTCCAGATCCTCGATGAATCTTGCCTCGGCATGACGCAGGCGCGCCTTCAATCCGCAGCAGCGATCGAGCGTGCAGTTGGCCCCAGGTGCGCCCATGCACTCGACCAGACTTTGCCCCTCTTCGAGCAGCGCCACGACTTGACCCAGCCGAATGTCGCGCGGTGATAAGCGCAACACCGCGCCGCCACCAGTGCCACGCCGCGTTGCGATGATTCCGCCGCGCGAAAGTTGCTGCATGATTTTCGCCAGGTGATTGCGAGACAGCCCAAATTCGTCAGCCAGATCAGCCGACGAATAGGCCTTGCCTGGCGTGCTTGCCATGCGCATCAACATGCGCAAGCCATAGTCGGTGAAGGACGTCAGTCGCATGCGTTTTCGTCATCCGCTCGAATTGGTATTTACAATACTTATTATCAGACGTAGCTTCGAAAGCAAGATGCCAGCGAGCCACGAGCCACTACCAGGGGCGTAAGGCAGCGTAGGACATCGATATCGATTAAACAACCAAACACCGTTCCATGCTGGTGCGGGATGCGATGACGAAAAGGGAACACCCGTGACGATACATACGCCTCCGGAAAATCCCGCCGAACTGACGCAGTTCATTGAGACCCGCTATCACGCGACGCATCGAACACAGCTACCCGCGTTGATCGTTCTGGCCGAGAAAGTGGAAACGGTTCACCAGAACGAGGCTGATGTTCCCGCTGGTTTGGCTGCGCTGCTGCGCAAGATTTCTGGTGAACTGGAAGTTCACATGAAGAAGGAAGAATTGATCCTGTTTCCGGCGATGCGCCGGGCCATGGCCGGTCTTGATGCACCGATCACGGCGATGCGTGGCGACCATGACGACCACACAAACGAAGTGGCCATGATCAAGCGCCTCACCAACAACCTCACACTGCCCGCGGGAGCGTGTGGAAGTTGGACGCGCCTTTATGCCGACTTGAACGAATTCGTTGTCGATCTCGAAGAGCATATTCGCCTTGAGAACGACGTGCTGTTCCCGCGTTTCGAAACATCGACCGGCGGCAACGCTTGATCAGCGTGTCTCGCCATCGAACTCAGGGGCACGGTTGCGGCGTTCGGCGCGGCTATCACAGTGGTGCTGGCCGGCGGTGGCGCCGACCGTGAGTTTTCCGATGCCCAGATGCGCGCAAGCTCAAGTTCACGCTGAAGAACACATACGCATCAAGCGGGTCTATGAGACCGCTGATCCTTCGGACGGAAAGCGAATCCTGGTCGATCGCCTGTGGCCGCGCGGCCTGTCAAAGGCGCGCGCGCGGCTCACCTCGTGGTGCAAGGACATCGCCCCCAGCGAAGGCTTGCGCATCTGGTTCCACGCTCACCCTGACCAGTGGGCGAGCTTCAAGACCCGCTACCTGGATGAACTTGCGGCAAAGGAAGACCTTTTGCGTGAACTTAGAGATACCGCTACGGATCACCCCGTCACGCTGCTCTTCGCATCGAAGGACAAGGACCACAACAACGCTGCCGTACTGCGTGATCTCCTGCTCGATCAACTCGAACATTTTCCAAAAAAGCAGACGCCGGTTCGTCGCAAAAAAAGCGGCCAAGCAAAAAGCTAAAGCTCCGATCCCTACTCATCGGAGCAGCAGAATTGGTCAGCTGGCGCGGCTCTGATGCAATCAAGGTCGGATCTCGGGCAATTCCAAATCACCACGCAGCCCACCCAGTTGCGAGCGCTCAAGCCGCACGTCGCCGCCGTAAAGGCGCGCCAGATCGCGCACAATCGTCAGACCCAGGCCACCGCCCGGCTTTTGGCTGTCCCAGCGCTCACCGATGCGGAAGACAACGTCGAACGCTTCGGGCGGAAGGCCGGGGCCATCGTCCTCGACCCGCAACACGATCATTCCCGTGCGCTCCGAGGGCGCGCTCGACAGCCGAACTTTTGTTTTTGCATGCTTGCAGGCGTTGTCGACGAGATTGGCGAGCATCTCGTTGAGATCCTGCCCATCGGTGGCGACACTGAGATCATCGGGGATCTCATTTGATATTTTCAATCCGCGTTCGGTGTGCAGGCGGCGCATGACACTGACGATGTCACCTGCCGCCTTGGAGACCGACGCCATGGTTCCGGGTGCATCACGCAAGGCCACAGCACGGGCCCGCGCAATCTGATAGTCGACGTGCGACTGCATGGCATGGCACTGCGATAAGATCGTATCTGCGGTCTTGCCGTGGCCTTGATCCTTCAGGCGATGCGCCTCGTCAGTCAATACGGCAAGCGAGGTCTTGAGGCCGTGCGCAATGTTGCCGGCCTGCGTGCGCGCGCGCTGGACCATGTCCGACGTCGAGGCAAGCAATGCGTTGAGTTCATCGACAAGCGGCTGCACCTCGCCGGGGAAAGCGCCCTCCAGCCGCGACGTGCTGCCGACACGGACTTGCGCCAGAGCGCCTTTCAGCTGCGTCAGTGGGCGCAGTGCCAGAGAGATCAGGACTGCCGATGCCGCAACGAGCAGCAAGGCCAGACCTCCAAGGGCCTGCAGCAAGGTGTGATCATAGCTGTGAACGACATCCTCCAGGTGGCGCTCATCGGTCCCGATCAAGAACCGCATCGGCGGCGTTGTGGGAGACGTCCAATGGGCCTGCTCGACCAGGAGCAAGCGGCCCGTTGGTCCATCGATTTCATGGCGATGCACACCGACGTCCTTGGCGTCATCGGCCGGCACACGCAGGAACGGCCCCTGTAATGACGCGGAGCGGTCCAGCACATGGTCGTTTTGTTGTATTTCCCAGTAGTAGCCTGAGCGCGCCACATCGTATCTGGGGTCGGACAACTGGCGGAGCAGATGAACGCCACTGTCGTCGATCTTGGCCAGACGCTGCAATTCATCGAGATGGACATGGAGTTCGTCATAAAACTGCGCGGTGACGTGCTGGCGGAAGACTTCCGACAGTACGACGCCGGCGGCGATCATCCCGATGAAGATCCAAATTGCCGCGGCCCCAATCAGACGTGCCTTCAGATTTTTCATGCAAGGGCTTCCATCAATCCATCCGATAGCCCAGGCTGCGCACCGTGGTGATGAGGCCGGCGCCGAGCTTGCGCCTCAAACGGCTGACATAGACTTCGATGGTGTTGGATTCGCGCGTGTCGTCGAGCGCGTAGAGATGTTCGGTCAATTCGGCCTGCGGGATGATCCTGCCGATGCGATGCATGAAATAGGTCAGCATGCGCAATTCGCGCGCGGTCAGCTCGACAGGCTCACCTGCACGCGTAACCCGGCCGCTGCCCAGGTCGAGCGTAATGCCGCCATGCGAGATAATCGATGTTGCCAGCCCCGATGCCCTGCGGATCAACGCCTTGAGACGGGCGGCAATCTCAGGCACGTGAAACGGCTTGGTGCCGTAGTCGTCGGCCCCCGCGTTGAGACCCTCGATCTTTTCTGACCACGAGCCGCGCGCCGTCAAGATCAGCACGGGCACCAAAACGCCCTCGGCGCGCCAGCGCTTGAGAACATCCAGTCCCGCCATTTCCGGCAGACCCAGATCAAGAATAACGGCATCAAAGCTTTGGTCTTTGCCCATCAGATAGCCATCGGCACCTGTTTGCGCCCAATCGAGCACAAAACCGGCGGTGGCAAGGCCATCCATCAGTCGCGATCCGATCTCGTCATCATCCTCGATCAAGAGAATACGAATCGCGCCCTCCTGTCGCCAACCCCATGCACGAAACCCATACACGTCGCGAATATTCAAACCGATGCGACGGAAATGGTGCGGTGCTTTCGTTGCTTCAATTGTCACATGTTCAGTGGCGGACCGGGGCGTCCTCCACGCGACAATCGTCTAACACGCCGAACCTGAAAGGAACCTGAAAACACCACTCGTGTTCGCGGTCAGGCAAGCGGAATTCAGGTTGCTTTCAGCTTGGCGTGACAGTTGGCAGATCACGCTTTGATTTCCGCTTCTCGTGCGCATTTCGATCCTATCCCATCGAAACGGCACACAAGCTTCTTGATTAGTCGCATTTTTTCGACGAACCGGCGTTCCCCTCGTCAAAAAATGTTCTAGCGCGTTCTTGGAGGCCACAATGGCGCACATGTTCCCCACTCTTCTTCTTGTGACGGCAACAGCGCTCGTCCCGCTGAACGGCGCAATGGGCAAGGACATTTCGATAACGCCCGATCAGATTGAGCGCCTTGAGATCAAGCTGGCAGCGGTCCGCCCCGCCAAGACAGAGACGCTTGCCATGTTGCCTGGCACGGTCATTCCGGCACTCAACGCGCGCGTTTCAGCGACCGCGCCTTTCCCGGGCACGGTCATTCAGGTGCACGTTCTGCCGGGGCAGAACGTGGCCAAGGGTGATGCACTTGCCACCATCGCCAGCCGCGAGCTTCTCGATGCGCAAGGCCAACTGGCACAAGCTGAAGCGCAACTGCAGGCGGCCGTCGCGGTGGCAGATCGCAAGCGCTTCCTTGCCGACAAGAAGATTTCCAACGAAACGATTGCCGCTGAAGCCGAAGCCCAGGTGACCAAAGTCCGCTCGGTCGTCGCCCAGCAAAAGGCGGCTGTTTCCATTGGCGGCATCGAAGCACGCGATGCTGGTCGTTATGTCATTCGCTCTCCCGCCGATGGCCATATCGCGCATGTCGATACCATGCCGGGTGAGCCGATCACCGCCATGGCAGCCGTGGTGTCCGTCGACACGACCGATGCGCTTTGGATTGACGTTCAAATCCCGCTGTCACTTGCCAGCCAGATCAAAACAGGTGACCTCGTGCAGGTTATCGACGGACCTGAGGGAAAAGTGGTCTCGGTCGGCCAGGATATCGACAAGCTGACACGGTCTGCGCGGCTTATCGCCGCCGTCCCGGACAATTCAGGCCTGCTGCCGGGGCAGATGGTCAAACTCAACATCAAGAAGATCGCCGAGACCGGCAGCCTGCAGGTCCCCTCCAGTGCCGTCGCCTGGATTTCGGGCGAGCATCAGGTTTTCACCCGTAGTGACAACGGCTTTTCGCTAACACCCGTCAAAGTCCGCGGCAGATCAATCGACACCGCAACCGTCTCCGGCGCCCTCACCCCTGGGGAGTCGGTGGCGGCATCCGGACTGCCGCAGCTCGAAGCCATTCTCGACGGGAAATAAAATGCTAGCCAGGCTCGTCGAATTTTCGCTGACGCAACGCGTCTTCATGCTGCTGCTTGCCGTGGCCGCGGCGGGCCTTGGCGGCTATGCCTTCCGCACCATCCCGATCGACGCCTTTCCCAACATCTCGCCGGTGCAGGTAAAGTTGATCATGAAGGCGCCGGGCATGACGCCCGAAGAGGTCGAAACCCGCGTCATCGCCCCCATCGAGATGGAGCTGCTCGGCATTCCCGGTCAGACCATACTGCGCTCGATGGCCAAATATGCCGTTGCCGACATCACACTCGACTTCGACGACAGCACCGACATCTACTGGGCCCGCCAACAGGTCGCGGAACGATTGGCCGGTGTACGCGGCGAAATTCCCGACAGTGTCACAGGCGGACTGGCCCCGGTGTCGACACCACTTTCGGACGTCTTCATGTTTACCATCGAGGGCGGTGATCTTTCGCTTGCCGAACGGCGCAACCTGCTTGACTGGACCATTCGTCCAGCATTGCGCACGATTCCCGGCGTTGCCGACGTCAACGCGCTTGGCGGCTATGTGCGCACGTTCGAGGTGGTCCCCGACAGCACTGCCATGGCCGCGGCGGGCCTCAGCGTTACCAAGCTTGCCGAAGCGATCCAGGACGGCAACCGCAACGATGGCGCAGGGCGCATCAGCGAAGGAGAGAAGGCGCTCGTCGTGCGCGCCGAAGGTGCGGTGCAGACCCCTGCCGACCTGGAACAGATCGTTTTGAAGACCATCGATGGGCGTGTGCTGCGGCTGGGTGACATCGCCGCCGTTCACATTGGTGCCTTGACGCGCTATGGCGCGGTCACGCGTGACGGGCAAGGCGAAGCCGTCGAGGGCCTCGTTCTGTCACTGCGCGGTGCGGACGCCAGTTCGGTCGTCGCAGATGTGCGCGAACGGGTCGCGGAACTGCAGGCAGGCCTGCCCGACGGCGTGCGGATCGAGACGTTCTACGATCGCTCCGATCTCATCCAGCGGGCTGTCGGCACTGTCCAGAAAGCCTTGATCGAGGCCACCGTATTGGTTGTTGTCTTGCTGTTTGCCTTCCTCGGCAACTTGCGGGCAGCTCTGGTCGTCGCGGTTACATTGCCCATGGCGGCGCTGGTGACCTTTATCATGATGCGGCTGTTTGGCATGTCGGCAAACCTGATGAGCCTTGGCGGGCTGGCCATTGCCATCGGCCTCATCGTCGATGCCGCGGTGGTCGTCGTCGAAAATACCGTCGAGCGACTTCAGCATACATCCGCCGACAGCAGAATTCCGCTTCTGCACCAGGTCTACAGGGCCGCCGCCGAAGTAGCGCAGCCTGTTGCGTCGGGCATCTTGATCATCTGCCTCGTCTTTCTTCCCCTGCTTTCCCTGCAAGGCCTTGAGGGCAAGCTGTTTGGACCGGTGGCGCTGACAATCGTGTTTGCCTTGTCGGGCTCGTTGGTCCTGTCTTTGACGCTCATTCCCGTCCTGTCATCCTTCCTGCTGCATACCGGACATCACCGCGAACCCCTTCTCATGCGGATCTTGTCGCGCACCTATCGGGCACTGCTCAAAGGCGCATTGGCCTTTCCGCTGCCGGTCTATCTGCTCGCAACCGCCGGCCTGGCCGCCATGGTGTTTGCCTATGGCGCTGTCGGCAAGGCCTTCATGCCGACCATGGACGAAGGCTCCGTGATCATGCAGATCACCAAGCTGCCCTCGATAAACCTCAAGAGCAGTGTCGATGGCGACCTGCTCGTTCAGCGGCTGCTCAAGGAGCGCGTGCCGGAAATCCAACGGATCGTTGCCCGCGTCGGTTCCGATGAACTGGGCCTTGACCCGATGGGCCTCAACGAGACGGACACGTTCCTCGTTCTCAAGCCCAAGGAAGAGTGGCGCGTTCCAGACAAGGACTGGCTGCTGGGCGAGCTGCGCAGCGTGATGGCGGATGTTCCAGGCATGGAGTTCGCTTTCACGCAGCCGATCGAAATGCGCACCGCCGAGATGCTGACGGGCTCACGCGGCGATCTTGCCGTCAAGATCTTCGGACCCGACCTCAAAACGCTGTCCGAGCTTGCGGGGAAAATCCAGTCCACCTTGGAAGGTGTGCGTGGCGCCGCGGAAGTTTCGACCGTTGCCAATGATAGCGTCGATTATCTCCAGGTCGATGTCGACCGCCTGATGGCGGGCCGTACCGGATTGTCCATAACGGCCATCGAGGATGAGTTGCGCGCCATGCTGGAAGGTGCGCATGCGGGCCTCGTGGCAGAAGCCGCCCGCCGCACCAACATCATCATCCGGGGACAGGACGACGTGCGCCAGGCGCCCGAGTTGTTTGCGCAAAGCCAGATTGCCGCGGGCGATGGCGGCCTGGTGCGCGTTGGCGACGTTGCCAATATTCACAGAGCCATCGGGCCGGTGAAGATCGATCGCGAGAATGCTTCACGCTTTGCCATCGTCCAGGCCTACGTAACGGGCCGCGATCTGGTCGGCTTCGTGGAAGAAGCACAACAGGCCATCGGCAAGGCCGTCGCGCTTCCATCGGGCTATCGGCTCGTCTGGGGTGGTCAGTTCGAAAACCAGCGGCGCGCCGCCACGCGCCTTTCGATTGTCGTGCCGATTGCTCTTGTCATGATCTTCGGCGTCCTGTTTGCGACGCTGCGCTCGCTGCGCCAGTCGGCACTCATTCTTGCCAACGTGCCTTTGGCTCTGGTCGGCGGAATTTTAGCGCTGTGGGCATCGGGTCAATACCTGTCGGTGCCGGCATCGGTGGGTTTCATCGCATTGCTCGGCATCGCGGTCCTCAACGGCCTCGTGATGGTCAGCCACTTCAACCAGTTGCTGGCCGAGGGCAAGAACATCGCCGATGTCGTCTTCGAAGGATCTCTTCGACGGCTGCGGCCCGTTTTGATGACCGCCAGCATCGCGGCATTCGGTCTTGTGCCACTGCTGTTTGCAAGTGGACCCGGATCGGAAATTCAAAAGCCGCTGGCCATTGTCGTTATCGGTGGGCTGTTTTCGTCAACCGTATTGACGCTGTTCCTCTTGCCAATCCTTTTCCGCCGCTTCGGCGTCGCCATAGACCACACTCAAGCCGCTAACAGGAGGTTGGCATGGACAAATCCCCTTGCAAGCTGACCCTCGTCTTTCCGCTGAACATTGAGGACCGGATTGTTGAAGTGTTGCTGGAGACAACGCCGCCCATCGGCGGGTTCACCACCATGCGGACCGAAGGCCACGGCCACGATTTTGCCGAGGCCACGATCAGCGAGCGCGTGCGCGGGCGTGTCTGCTGCGGCTATCTCGTCGCCGTGATGACCAAGGATCGCGCCGACCAGCTGATTGGCGAACTGGAGACGAAGTTGCCGCTACGACATCTGGCATACTGGCTTGAACCGCTCATCTCGTTCGGGCGCATGGCACCGGTTCCGCTCACTGCGGGCAAAGCCCAAACGCTCGCTCCCGCCAGTGCCGACGCCAGCTTGGGCGTTCCACAAGAGGAATTAGAAAC
>JAXGRZ010000049.1:0-13647 GCA_040765305.1 Hyphomicrobiaceae bacterium
GGATCGCTTCCAGAAGCTTATCGAGGTTGAGCTGCTTGAGCGCCGAGACTTCGACCTCGAGCGTCTCGCCTGACATACTCTCCACCACGATCTCGTGGCTCAAAAGTTCGGTGCGCACGCGGCTTGGATCTGCCTGTGGCTTGTCGATCTTGTTGATCGCGACAATGATCGGCACACCCGCTGCCTTGGCGTGATTGATCGCCTCGATCGTCTGCGGCATGACGCCATCGTCCGCCGCAACGACCAGCACGACGATATCGGTCACCTTGGCGCCGCGGGCACGCATGGCGGTGAACGCCTCGTGGCCGGGCGTGTCGATGAACGTGACCTTGTCGCCAGCCGACGTCTCGACCTGGTAGGCACCAATATGCTGCGTAATGCCGCCTGCCTCGCCGGAGACGACGTTGGCCTTGCGGATCGCGTCGAGCAGCGATGTCTTGCCGTGGTCGACATGACCCATGATCGTGACGACCGGCGCCCGTTGCTCCTGCGTCTCGGCGGCATCTTCTCTGCCAAAGAAGCCTTCCTCGACATCAGCCTCGGAAACCCGCTTGGCAGAGTGGCCAAACTCAGAAACGATCAGTTCGGCAGTATCGGCATCGATGACGTCGTTGATCTTATGCATCGCGCCTTGCTTCATCAGATACTTGATGACGTCGACGGCACGCTCGGTCATGCGGTTCGCCAGTTCGGCGATGGTGATGACCTCGGGAATGATAACTTCGCGCGTGATCTTCTCCCTGGTCTGAGAGATACCCATGGCCTTCAGCTTCTCACGCTCGCGCTTGCGCTTGAGCGAGGCCAGCGAGCGCTCGCGCTGCTTCTCGTCGAAGGCATTGTTGATGGTCAGCTTGACGCGCTCGCGACGCTCATCACCGATCTTGGCGGCCGGGCGCGCAACCTTGCCGCGCTTGGCGGAACGGTCGTCCTCGTCACTCGTATCAACGGGCACGCCCGCGGGGCGGGGCTGACGTTTTGGCAATTCGATCTCGGTCCCGCTATCAGCCGGCCCCGGCTTGGCTGCAGCACGGCGCGGCGGCGGCGCCAGCAGGATCTCCTTGGGCTTGCCACCCTCACGCGGCAGCATCGCCGGATTGAGCGTCTGCACAGGACGCCCTCCGCCACGGCCCTGACGCGATCCGCCATCGCCTCCAGGACGGCCTTCGCGACCTTCCCGACGCGCCTCGGGCGCACGTCCCTCATGAGCTCCACGGGAGCGCTGCTCGTGCCTGGGAGCGGACGTAGTTGACTTGGCGCGGCCTGCTGGCCGCTCCTGGCGAACCTCTCCAGGAGGTGGCGCAGCCTGTTCCACAGCCTTTGGCGCCTCTTGCGGCGCCGGGGACGCGGGCTCGGATGCTGCGACCGGGGCAACCTCAGCCTCAACGGCCTTGGCTTCCGCAGCCGGAGCAGGTGTCTCTTCGGCGAGCGTCGGGGTCGCGTGTTCTGGTGTCTCTACTTCAGCCTGCTGTTCCTCCTCGGCGGCACGGGCGCGGGCCGCGGCGAGAGCGCGCGCACGCGCGTCCAGCTCTTCCTCGGAAAGAGTTTTTGCCGCAGCTGGTGGAGCGGCATTGGGCTTTGGCGCCTTACCTTTGGGGCTGGCAGGTGCCGGCACTGGGGCCGTTTCCGCAACGGCCGGAGCGGCGGGGCGCTTCTCCGGCTCGGCGCCGGGCGTATTGAGCTTGCGCGTCTTGCGCTTCTCGACGACCACCGATTTTGAACGGCCATGGCTGAAATTCTGGCGCACATGGCCGGATTCGACCGTACGCGCCAGGCTCAGGGGTTTGCGCCCACCGCCGCGAAGGGTCTTATCGCCAGAGTCTTTCGTTTCCGTCATTCGATATCCGTTCAAGGGTCCAGATTGGCGGTTTCCGTAAGCGCCTCAACTGCATTAAATGATGCAGAATGATGCACAATCCCCGACCGGTAGCGCATCAAGCGCCCAGCCTCGGCCAGAAACCGGTCGGATGCTCCGCCCGTATTGAGGCCAGCATGTACCACATTTGGCCGTCCTATGGCCAAACTCATTTGTTCCACGGTCAAGACCGCGACGATACGGCCCGCTGCAGCGGGACCACAAATGGCGAGGAATTTGCGGTCGAGTTTGTGGCGACCGTCCGAAGCGGCATTGCTGCCATGCACAAGTATGGCAACACCAGATTCGGTCAGTCTGCGATCTATTTTTTCAAAGCCCGTGGCAATCAAACCCGCCTTGTTGGCGAGCGAAAGCGCCTCGCAAACCCGGCGAACCATCAGGTCTTCAACGAGGTCGGCCAGGTCACCTGGAGCCTCGACCTTACGCTTTAAACTTTTGGCGAAAGCATGAGCCAACACCGCTCGCTGCACGCTCTGGCGATCAGCCGTGACCCAGACGCCCCGGCCCGGCAGGCGAGTCGCAAGGTCCGGCACAATGACGCCGTCGGGTCCGGCGGCAAACCGGATCAACTCCTCCGACGAGCGCTCAAGGCGCGTGGCGGCGCACCGACGAAGCCTGGGCTCCATCCGTGAGCGGGCATGACGACCTGTTGATCGCTTGCAATCCACGCGCTCGTAGCCTCCTGGCCCATCGCGGGCCTTAACCCTTCACCGCGCTGGCGTCACCGCCAGCGATTTCAACGTCGGCCGGCTGCTCGTCAGCTGGCGCCTCAACCTCGGCGGCAGCAGCGGCAGCGGCGGCCGCAAGCTCCTCCTCGGTGATCCAACCGGCCAACACGCGAGCCGACATGATAATGTCCTCGGCATCCTTGCGTGACAGCTCGAAGCTCTCAAGGATACCCTTATGGCGAACCGGCTCGGCGCCCTTCTCCTTGGCACGCTCGCTCCAGCCGACGAGATCGTCAGTAGCGCAGTCGGCGACATCCTCAACCGTCTTGACCTCGGCCTCGCCGAAAGCAACGAGCATGGCCGTGGTGACGCCGGCAATACCGGCAACCGCGTCCTCCACGCCCAACTCGCGACGGCGCGCATCGCGCTCGGCTTCGAGCTTTTCCAGGGACTCACGGGCGCGGTTCTGGATCTCTTCAGCAGTGTTATCGTCAAAGCCCTCGATCTGAGCGATCTCGCCCAGATCGACGTAGGCCACTTCCTCAACTGTGGCAAAACCCTCAGTGACGAGAAGCTGGGCAATGACCTCGTCAACATCGAGCGCTTCCATGAAGATCTGCGAGCGCTCGGAGAACTCCTTCTGCCGGCGCTCGGACTCTTCCTGCTCGGTGAGAATATCGATGTCCCATCCGGTCAGCTGTGAGGCAAGGCGCACGTTCTGTCCCCGCCGGCCAATGGCGAGCGAGAGCTGCGTCTCGGGCACGACGACCTCGATGCGGTTGGAATCCTCGTCGAGAACGACCTTGGTGACTTCGGCGGGTGCCAGCGCGTTGACAATGAATTCGGCGGCATCCTCCTTCCACTGAATGATGTCGATCTTCTCGTTCTGCAGCTCGTTGACGACGGCCTGCACGCGCGCACCACGCATGCCGACGCAGGCGCCGACCGGATCGATGGAGCTATCGCGCGAGATCACTGCGATCTTGGCGCGCGAACCGGGATCACGGGCAACCGACATGATCTGGACGACACCGTCGTAGATCTCAGGCACTTCCTGGGCGAACAGCTTGGACATGAACTCGGGCCGGGCGCGCGACAGGAAGATCTGCGGTCCGCGTTGTGTGCGCTCGACATTGTAGATGTAGGCGCGGATGCGATCGCCCAGACGCACATTCTCGCGCGGGATCATCTCGTCACGGCGGATGATCGACTCGGCGCGGCCCAGATCGACGATGACGTTGCCATATTCGACCCGCTTGACGGTCCCGTTGGCGATCTCGCCGACGCGGTCCTTGTATTCGTTGAACTGGCGTTCGCGCTCGGCCTCGCGGACTTTCTGGACGATCACCTGCTTGGCGTTCTGGGCGGCAACACGGCCGAATTCCAGTGGCGGCAGCGCCTCGGCGATGAGGTCGCCGGCCTTAGCCTCGGGATTGCGCTTCTTGGCATCGTCGACGTTGATCTGCGTGGCGTCATTTTCCACCTCATCGACCACCGCCAGCACGCGGGCAAGCTTTGCCTCGCCTGTCTTGGGGTCAATCTCGCAGCGAATGTCGTTTTCCGAGCCATAGCGGGACTTGGCCGCCTTCTGGATGGCGTCCTCCATGGCCTGAAGTACGATCTTGCGATCGATCGACTTTTCCCGCGCGACCGCATCCGCGATCTGCAACAGCTCAAGCTTGTTGGCCGAGATACCGGGCATCGCCATGACTTATTCGTCCTCCAAGGGGTCGAGATCAGCGCCATCATGAGCCGCCAATCCCAGCTTTGCCTGTCGTTTCGCGCGGACCAAAGCCTCGCGGATCAGTTCATCGGTCAAGACCAGTTTCGCGTCGGCGATCAGTCCCACCGGAAATCCTAATGTCGTACGGCCATCCTGGTCGAGATCGACCTCGACGCGAACTTCGCCGTCTTCGAACCCTTCCAGCGTGCCGCGGTAGCGCTTTTTGCCGCCGACCAGTTCCTTCAATTCGATCTTGACCTCATTACCGGACCACGATTCGAAATCCGACGGACGAACCAAGGGGCGATCGATGCCGGGAGAGGAAACCTCCAGGCGATAACTGCCGGTGACGACATCGTGGACGTCAAGCAGCGGCGAGAGTTGCCGAGAGATCGCCTCGCAATCGTCGATGGTGATCGTGCCATCCGGCCGCTCAGCCATGACCTGCACGGTCTTGCCGTCGCGCCCGGAGACCTGCACCCGCACAAGGCGGAAACCAAGATCATCGAGCGCGGGCTCGACAAGGCTCGCGATTTCAGCTTCCAGGCCGTGCTCCGTCAAAAAACGACGGTGCTCGGCGCTATCAACGCCCGTCTGCATGCGGAACCGGAATCTCAAGAGATCTTTTTGCGCATAACCATGCGCATCTCGCGCGACCAAAACAAAAAGAGCGGATCCGAGGGATCCACTCTCAGAGTTGAGATGATCATGAGCAACTGGATATTACGAGAATGTGACAGTTGTTGCAAGCTCATTCTATGGTGAATGGGCGGTTCAACGGCGAAGAAATTGAAAATAATAACGGCGCCGACCTTCGCGGGCGGCCTTTTCCTCATAACGCGTCGGCGGCCAGTCGGCCGGGCGCTCACGCCAATCGCCGGGCCGACGGGCGGTCCACTCGAAATTCGCGTCTGCACCAAAAGCCAAAAGCGCGGTGCGAACATAATCACCAATATCGCTGGCAAACCGCACGTGCGCGCCTGGGCACATGACCCGCGCAAGCTCGGCGACCAGCGTCGGCCCAATCAGCCGGCGCTTGCGATGACGGCGCTTGGGCCAGGGGTCGGGAAAGAGGATGAACACGCGAGAAATTGAGGCTTGGGGAAGGGCGCGCAGTAGCGGACGCACATCGTCAGCCAGAACACGCACCTGGCCGAGCCCTCCCGCCTCGATGGCGGCGAGCACCTTGACGACACCATCCTCAAACGGTTCTGAACCAATGATCGCAACGCGCGGGTTATGGCGCGCCTGCCAGATCAGATGTTCGCCACCACCAAAGCCGATCTCCAGCCAAACCTGAGATCCTACCGCACCGCACAAACGGGCCAACCCGGCGGCGTCATGAACATCCGCGCCAATCAAGGTCTTTGGATCGAGGCTGACGCGCGGCAAAAGCTGATCAAGGAGCTGGCGCTGATGGGGCCTTGCCTTGCGACCGCGCCGCCGGCCGAATGACCTTAGATCACCAGGCACCATATCACCCGGCGCGCGATCGGCGTCCTCCCGACCTGGATCGCAATGGTGAGCGCCCAACCCGCTGCCCGCGGAAACATTGCGGCGCGCTGCAACGCCCTTCTCGTCAGATCCCATCAAGACGATCCTCACTCTTTCTGCAAAACAACGGCCGCAATGGTGACATCGCGGCCGTCTGAGAAATGAATGCGTCAGCAAAAACCGATTGGACAGTCGGTTCAGCCCAGATGGCTCTTGAGCTTCTCGGCCAGATCGGTTTTCTCCCACGAGAACCCGCCATCGGCATCGGGCGCGCGGCCAAAATGACCATAGGCGCTGGTGCGGGCGTAGATCGGCCTATTGAGGTCGAGGTGCTCGCGAATGCCGCGCGGCGTCAGGCGCATGACATCGCGCAATGTCGTCTCGATCTTGGCCTCTTCGACATTACCGGTGCCGTGAGTGTCGACATAGATCGACAACGGCTCGGCGACGCCGATTGCATACGAGAGCTGGATGGTACAGCGGTCAGCAAGGCCCGCGGCAACGACGTTCTTGGCAAGATAGCGCGAGGCATAGGCTGCCGAGCGATCGACCTTGGTGGGGTCCTTGCCCGAAAACGCACCCCCACCATGAGGGGCCGCGCCGCCGTAGGTGTCGACGATGATCTTGCGCCCGGTGAGGCCGCAGTCACCATCGGGCCCGCCGATAACGAATTTCCCGGTCGGGTTGACGTGCCAGACCGTCTCAGAGGTGACCCAGGCTGCAGGCAGAATCTTGCGGATATAGGGTTCGACGATGGCGCGCACGGCGGTCGAGGACAGTTTCTCGTCAAGGTGCTGCGTCGACAGAACGATCTGCGTCACCGCAACCGGCTTGCCGTTCTCGTAGCGCACCGTGACCTGGCTCTTGGCATCGGGACCAAGCACCGCAGCAGCACCTTCCTTCGCCTTGCGCGCGCGCGCCAGCTCTTCAAGGATCTGGTGCGCATAGTAGATCGGCGCCGGCATCAGCTCTGGCGTGTCACGGCAGGCGTAACCGAACATGATGCCCTGATCACCCGCGCCTTCCTCCTGATTGGTCGGCTGCTTGGCATCAACACCCATGGCAATATCGGCCGACTGCGGGTGCAGCAGAACCTCGACGTCCGCGTGCTCCCAATGGAATCCGTCCTGCTCGTAACCGATGTCGCGGATTGCCCACGTCACCGTTGCGGGTCCGCGTGTCTCGCCAGCGATCATCACGAGATTCGTGGTCGCCATCGTTTCGCATGCGGCCCTGATTGCCCACGGATCGATCCCGGCGCTAGGGCCTTCACGATAGAACAGATCGACGATCTCATCGGAGATGCGGTCACAAACCTTGTCGGGATGGCCTTCGGACACCGATTCGCTGGTGAATAGATAGGATGTGCGTGCCACAATTACTCCTCGCGCGTGTATTTTGCTTGTCTTGTGAATCGCGCGGGTTGTTGCAAGGATTGCGTTGAGGGTCAAGCGTCACCCCCTTAAAGACGCCTGCAAGCGTGCCTGGAAACCAGCCACCCGGCGTCAGCATAACGATCATTTTGAGGTGTATGGAAACGCGTGGTCTGACGTAATGGACACATATTGTGCGCTTCATTCATACGCTTGGCGCATCGCACCGATGACGATCAATTGTTCCCCGCGAGTGTGCGTACCAGATCGACAATACTGCGGCGGACGCGCGAATCAGTAATGCGGGCGAAAGCCTTGGTGAGTTCCAACCCATCTCGTGAACTCAATACATCTGTAACGTAGGCATCAGCGGATTCAGAAAAGCCTTCAATGGCCGTATCGGACGGATCCGTGCCTGGCACCTCATCGTAGAAATACTGCACGGGAACATCGAGCACCTTGGAGAGTTCATAAAGACGGCTTGCACCAATACGGTTGACGCCCTTCTCGTACTTTTGCACCTGCTGGAATGTCAAACCCAGCAATTCGCCCAGCTTTTCCTGACTCATTCCAAGAAGCATGCGTCGCATGCGCACGCGCGTGCCCACATGCATGTCGACTGGGTTTGCTTTACGGGCGCTGCGTGTCTCCACTTCGGAACCAATTCTTTCGAAGACTTCAGTGCTTTTCATGGTGATGACAACCGGGTGATGACAATTAAATCCCGCCCCCTGGCGAACATACCCTCAATCATTGAGTCCATATGCACTCCAGCCCGAGCAGCGGTGCCGACCTACTGCCAGCCTAGGCACTTTTCATTATTAGTTCGAAGCAGAGCCTTGGCACCCGAACATTTTTCAAATGCAGTTAGCCGCGCCCGGGCGCTCTCAAACTAGCCCCCGCAAACCAAACCAAACTGACCACCATATATATTATATAAATAACATCACCGAGCCACACATAAAGTGGCGAAGGTGCAACAACGGGTAGAGTACTGTCGGAAACACCACGACGATCGAGATTAATGCGGGTGATGATGTGACCATAACCGTCAAAAACAGCGGAAATACCGTTGTTTGCAACGCGTATCAACGGTAATCCTTCCTCGACGGCACGGACGCGCGCCATGTGGAAATGTTGACGCGGCCCGGTCGTGTTTCCAAACCAACCGTCATTAGTCAAATTGATAATTAGATTTGGTCGTTGCGTGCCTTGAACCACCACTCCTGGAAAGATCGCCTCGTAGCAAACCAGGGCAATGAACGGTGGTAAATTAGGCACATCAAGCAGCGGGCGCGGCGTCCAGCCAGCCGTGAACCCGCCGCGCATGCGGGTCAATTGTTCCAGGCCTATGCTTTCCAGAAATCCTTGAAACGGCAGGTATTCACCGAACGGCACAAGGTGGATTTTGTCATAGGTCGCAACCAATCCCCCATCAGGGCCGAAAACCATGAGACTGTTGAAGGCACGTCTTGGAGCGGGGTTGGGTGCGTTAGAGGCTTTGTCCGCCTTGCTGGTGCGCTCGTCCGTGGCACGCGGGATCGAGCCGTTGCCCGTCGCACCCGCAGGCCATTCAACGCGCAGCGCGCCGGAGATCAAATAGACGTTATCGGGCAGCAGCTCGCCAATTTCCTTGAGGGCTTGCGGGGAATCGAGCGGCAGAAACGGCATCGCCGCCTCAGGCCAAATCAGATGGGTGATGCCTTTGAGATCGTCGCGAACGCCATCGCGATTATGCCGGGATAAATCGACGTGCAGATCGAAAATCTCACGCTGCTTTTCGGGCAACCACTTTTCCCGCTGCGGAACACTTGGCTGAACGAGGCGCAGCTTGACGCCCGCGACGCGCGCGCCCGTATCACCACTGAGCCGCCACGCCCCATAGACCCACAGCGACGAAACGATCACACAGCCAAGCGCGACACCACGCAGCAAAGACCATGACGGCGCACTTGCGCCAGCGCCGGCACCCGCACTTCGTTCCTCGGCGAGCGCCACGAACGGACTGGCAAAGGCAAGGACCGCGAGAACCGTCAAGCCGTAGATGCCAACCAGCCCCGCAGACTGCATCAGCGTCAACGGCCAGGTCAGCGCGTAACCCAGCGTATTCCAAGGCAGGCCAGTGAAGATATGACCGCGCAATCCCTCGCTCAGCCCAAGCGCGCTGGCGAGTACGAAAACACGTGCCATCCCTGGACGCCACAGCAGCCGGGCAAGCACCGCAGCAAAAGCAAAAAACAAGGCCAGACCGGCCGGCAGCAGCGTCACGGCGGCCGGCAAGAGCCATGCGAATTTCTCCGCTTCAACAAGGAAAGCCTCGCCAATCCAGAACATCCCGAACAGGAAATAGCCAAACCCGAAGAACCAGCCGACCAGCGCTGCCCTCTTCATTGCGCGCTTATCAAACCGCGTTAAGGCAGCGGCAAGGGCGGCAATCTCGGATCGGCCCGTCCGGCCATCTAGCACTTCCGGCGCGCCGGGGTGATTGGCCCCATCCCCCGCCTTGGCCGAGCCGTCGATCAGCCAGACGAGCAGCGCCAGCGTCACCAGCAGGACGGGACTGAGAAAAAACGGCGCCATCGCAAGCACCGACAGCGCACCGGCCAGAAAGGCAATCAGGGCACGCTGCCAGCGCGAAGCCAACCGCACCTTAAGGGCAAGCGCGCGCGTTCGCGCAGCGATCACGGCGACAAGGGTCGTCACGAGGTTCCGCCCGAGCCCGTTTCCGCACCCGTCTTGGGTCGGTGGATCTTGAGCTTCTTGACGCGCCGAGGATCAGCATCGAGCACTTCGAACTCGACGCCCGAGCCGTGCCGCACGATCTCGCCGCGCGCGGGAACACGCCCCAGGATGGAAAACATCAGACCGCCCAGCGTATCGATCTCCTCGGCCTCCTCGGGCGTGAGCAGCAACACGCCCAGATGTTCTTCGAGTTCGGCGACCGGCATGCGTGCCGAGGCGACAAGACCTTGCTTGGCGTCCATGCTCAGGTGCGCATCCTCCGCCTCGTCGTGTTCGTCCTCGATGTCACCGACGATCTGCTCAACAAGGTCCTCGATGGTCACCAATCCATCGGTGCCGCCGTATTCGTCGACGACCAGCGCCATGTGGATGCGCGTCGACTGCATGCGGATGAGCAGGTTCATGGCCGGCATCGACGGGGGCACGAACAAAACCGTGCGCTTGATCTTGGTGGCGGCGATGGAGCACGACAGATCGATTCTGGAAAAATCGAGCGGTTCGGCAGCTGCACCATCATTCCCACGTGACGTTGCAAGGTCTGGCCCGGGCGCGGCATCCTTCGGAACTGCACCATTGGGCGTCTCGGACGCCGCCGCCTCGGCGCGGGCCTGCTCGACGATCCAGCCGAACAGGTCCTTCACATGGACCATGCCGCGCGGATCATCGAGCGTCTCGGAGAAGACGGGGATGCGCGAGACACCGGCATCCTCGAATTGCTTCAACAGCTCACTCAACGGCTCGGTCTCGTCAACGGCGATGATATCGGCGCGCGGAACCATGATGTCTTCGACGCGGCTCGCGCCAAAACGAAGCAGGCGCAACAGCATGCCTCGTTCCTCGACGCTGAAGGCGCCGTCGCTTTGCGATTGATCTTCGCGCAAGGCGTATTCAAGGGTGTCGCGCAGCGTCGGTGCGCCTTGCAGACCAAGGCGTGCACGCAAACCAGATATCCATCCAATCACGCCGCCGCGCGCGTCTTCCGTGCTGCCCGACGAGTCGGGCTTGGGTGATGGTGTGTCGGTGCTGCTCATGGTTCCAAGGGTGTTTGGCTTCAACAGTTCGAAGGCGTACTTCGTTGCCGCAATTACGTATCGCGCACTGACGGCATGCGCCGCGCCATCAGGAAGGCACGTCCGCCGGCTCGCTCCCGGCATAGGGATCTGCAACACCCAGAGTTGCCAGGATATGCGTCTCGAGCGCTTCCATCTCGTCGGCCTCGCCAGCCTCTTGGTGGTCATAACCCAGCAGATGCAGCAGCCCATGCACGATCAAATGGCGCAGATGATCGGCGGGCATGATGCCCATGTCGGCGGCCTCCATCAGCACCGTCTCGGCGGCCACAATGATATCGCCCAGCGCCAGCGGAGCCTCATCATCGCCAAAGTCCTGCGCGGCCCGCTCGGGCGCGGGGAACGACAGGACATTGGTCGGCTTCTTCTTGCCGCGATACTGCCCGTTGAGAGCGGCAACCTCAGTGTCACTGGATAGCGCCACGACGGCTTCGGCCAACCGTCCAGGTCCTGGAATACGCAACGCATCAGGCCCCGCACGGGCCACGGCGTCGGCAGCATTCTGGATCAGCGTTGCAAGCGCCGCGCCATCACCGAACGCCGACCAGTCGCCGGCGTCTTCGACCAGTTCGATGCGCAGCGTGAACGCGCTCGTTTGTCGCGGCTCGGATGCGGCGGGCTCATCGTGCGGCCCGGCCGGCAGATCCGACAGCCCAGCACGTCCCTTGGTTCTCGGCGTTGCCACGTTCACGGCCTCACGACCCCTTGTCGTAAGCTTCGACGATGCGCGCAACGAGGTCTCGGCGCACGACATCTGATGCGGAAAAGCGAACCGATTCGATGCCCTTGACCCCTTTGAGCAGACGCTCGGCCTCGACCAGGCCCGACCCCACACCGGGCGGCAGATCAATCTGGCTGGGATCGCCGGTAACGACCATCTTCGCGTTCTCGCCAAGGCGCGTGAGGAACATCTTCCTCTGCATGCTGGTGGTGTTTTGAGCCTCATCGAGGATGACGAAGGCGTTGGCCAGGGTGCGTCCGCGCATGAACGCCAGCGGCGCAATCTCGATGACGCCGGTCTCGATGTCGCGCTCCACCTTTTCGGGCGGCAAAACGTCGTAGAGCGCATCGTAAAGCGGGCGCAGATAGGGATCGACCTTTTCGCGCATATCGCCGGGAAGGAAGCCCAATCGCTCGCCCGCTTCCACGGCCGGGCGCGATAGGATGATGCGCTCGACCACACCGCGCTCCAGGAAGTGGGCGGCAAAAGCGACCGCAAGATAGGTCTTACCGGTGCCCGCCGGGCCGATGCCGAAAACCAGATCGGTGTTCTGGATGGCGCGCATATAGGTGCTTTGAGCTGGCGTGCGGGCCTTGATGACACGGCGGCGGGTAGCCACCTGCGCCTGCCCACCGCTTTCGCCGTCCGGGGCTTCCTGGCGCGCGTGGCGGATATGGCCATCAAAATCACCCGGACCAATCGACTCACCGCGTGAAGCCCGCCCGTAGAGATCCTCCAGGACCTCGCGCGCGATCTGGCAATTGGTGTCCGACCCGGTCAAGATGATGACATTGCCGTGCGCGTGCGCCTCGATGCCGAGACGATCTTCCAAGAGGGCGAGATTGGAATCATACTCGCCGAGCAGATTGGACAGCAGTCGGTTGTCTTCGAACGGCACGACGATGCGCGACTTTTCGGTCTGGGGCCTGGCGCTGCGACCCTGCCCCGGAGCGGAATGACCGCGAATACCTGTCAAATCGTGTTCTCCATCCTCACCCACGCCGCCGGCAACACCCTGTTTGGTCTCTTGTGAGCCGCCACATGCGCCTTATGGCTCGATTAAGCAGACCCACGGGACCCGGCCCGCGTGGCGCCACCATCCTGGTGATCATTGAGCCACAAACCTCGATTGTCCAGGGATTTCCTAGAGCTTCCACGCCTTCGCCGCCGCCAAAACAAGGGGGCTGGAACAACCACCATTCGACGACCTGAGTGCGGGGGCTGAAACATCATAAACAAAACAAAAACAGAAGACCGCCCAGCTCTCTGGTGAAGATACTTCGGGCGCGACAAGTCGGAACAGGAAGAACACCAGGACCGGGCCCCGAACCCAGGATCCCGACCCTAAGCCCCCTGGATGATGCCTGACAGGCTGTTGGGCCCGGCGCCGAGAATTTCTACCGATACAATGCGGCCGAGCAATTCGGCGGCAGCGAAAGCGTGAACCGGTTGCAAATAGGGCGAGCGGCCGATCAACTGGCCAACCCGACGACCGGACCGTTCGAACAGGACGGGGAAGGTGCGACCAACGCAGGAGGTGTTGAACCTCGTTTGCTGGGCATCCAGTAGCGCCTGGAGGCGGTGCAGGCGCTCGGTCTTGACCGGCTCGGGCACCTGGGCGTCGATCTTGGCCGCCGGCGTGCCGGGACGCGGGGAATACTTGAAGGAATAGGCCTGGGCGAACCCAACCTCTTCAACAACCGCCAAAGTCGCGGCGAACTCCTCTTCCGTTTCCCCGGGAAAGCCGACAATGATGTCCGTCGACAAGGCAATGTCGGGCCGCGCCTTGCGAATGCGTGCCACAAGATCGATGTATTCGCCGGCCGTATGCTTCCTGTTCATCGCCGCCAGAACCCGATCTGAGCCGGCCTGGAAGGGCAGATGCAGGTAGGGCATCAGCTTCTTCTCGCTGGCGTGTGCCTCAATCAGATCATCGCTCATGTCGCGCGGGTGAGAGGTGGTGTAGCGCAGCCGCTCCAGCCC
>JAXGRZ010000005.1:0-27054 GCA_040765305.1 Hyphomicrobiaceae bacterium
CACTTCGCCGGAAAATGCTCAAGGACCATCCAACTGCATTTGGCGTTTGAGGGCCGGGCGCTCGGCGAGGCGGTGAGCATAAGCCTCAAGGGCTGGATGCTTGGGGATGGTTCCAAACATGAAGCCCCAGCGGACCTGGGCGCCGATCACGACATCTGCCGCGCTAAAGCGTTCGCCGAGGATCCATGGCGTGGCATGGATGGCGGCGTCGGCGAGGACCTGCATGGTGACATCGTAATTCGCCCAGCCGAGCATGCCGCGCTTGCCTTCGGGCCACTGCATCGACTTGTGCATGACGGCCGGCTCGATACAACTTGGAGCGAAGAACAGCCATTTGAGGTAGGGACCGCGCCGTGGATCGTCGATGGCGGGCGCCAGTCCGGCTTCGGGGAAGCGATCGGCCAGATAGCAGCAGATGGCCGAGACTTCGCTGATGATAGTATCGCCATGCCTCAAAACAGGCACCTTGCCCATCGGGTTGAGCGCCAGGAATGCCTTGCTCGGGTGGTCGGGCGAGGTGATGTCGACCGTCTCGATGCGATAAGGAACGCCAACCTCTTCCAGCATCCAGCGCACGATGGTCGAGCGCGATTGCGGCCAGTGGTAAAGGACGATTTCGCCGTTTGATGCAGACATTGTCGGGCCTCGGTTGTGTGGCAATTGAAAAGGGAGCGGCTGTCGAAAGTGGGGTGGATCAAAGTTGGCTTCGGTTCGAAGCTGTTTCGTTGTGCTCTGGCGGACTTCAAAGCGCGGCGTGATGCTCTGAGGTTGCCGTCAGGTTGAGCGCGGCCGCCAGCAACTCGCGCGTGTAATCCTGTCGAGGATTGGCGAAAATATCCTCAGCCGTTCCTTCCTCAACGACGCGCCCCTTGCGCATGACGATCACGTAATTGCACAGCGCGCGCACCACCTTCAGGTCGTGGCTGATGAACAGGTAGGCCAGATCGTGTTTCTTTTGCAGGTCGCGAAGCAGATCAACGATCTGGGCCTGCACGCTCATATCGAGTGCGCTGGTCGGCTCATCGAGCATGACGAACTTCGGCCCCAAGACCATGGCGCGGGCAATGGCGATGCGCTGGCGCTGGCCGCCGGAGAACTCGTGAGGATAACGGTCCTGACTATCGGGATCGAGCCCCACCTCGCTCAAGGCATCACCAACGCGCCGGCGCCGCTCGTCGTAGGTGAGCTGGGGCTGCTGGATGATGAGACCTTCCTCGATGATCTGGCTGATCGACAAGCGTGGCGAGAGCGAGCCATAGGGGTCCTGGAAGACGATCTGCATTTCCTGGCGTAGCGGGCGCATCTGCTTTTGCGTCAGGGCGTCGATGCGCTGGCCGACATAGGCAATCGGTCCCTTGGAGGAAATGAGGCGCAGAAGCGCCAGGCCGAGTGTCGTCTTGCCCGAGCCCGATTCGCCGACGACGCCGAGCGTCTGGCCGGCGCGCAGCTTGAGCGAGAGCCCATCGACCGCCTTGACGTGATCGACGGTGCGTTTCATCAGCCCGGCCTTGATCGGGAACCAGACTTTCAGATCATCGGCCTCGATAACGACGGGGCGGCTGTTGTCGACCTTGGGCGGGTCACCTTTGGGTTCAGCGTTGATCAGGTGGCGGGTGTAGGAATGGCGCGGATCGGTGAAGACCTCTTCCATCCGGCCTTCCTCGACGATCTCGCCCGACTTCATGACGTAGACACGCTCGGCCATCTTGCGCACGATGCCCAGATCGTGGGTGATGAGCAGCATCGCCATGCCCATCTCCTTTTGCAGATCAGCGAGCAATTGCAGGATCTGCGCCTGGATCGTCACGTCGAGTGCGGTTGTCGGCTCATCGGCAATCAGCAGTTCGGGTTCATTGGCGAGCGCCATGGCGATCATCACACGCTGGCGCTGACCGCCGGACAATTCGTGCGGATAGGCACCAAGGCGTTTCTCAGGCTCGGCGATGCCGACTTTGTCAAGCAACTCCAGAACCCGGCTGCGCGCGCTTTTATCATCCATGCCGCGGTGCAGTTTGAGAATCTCGCCAACCTGACGCTCGATGGAGTGGAGCGGATTGAGGGAGGTCATCGGTTCCTGGAAGATGATCGAGATGCGGTTGCCGCGGATCTTGTGCATGTGGGCAGTGGGAAGCTTCAGAAGATCCTTGCCCTCAAAGAAGATTTCGCCCGTTGGATGCGATGCCATCGGGTAGGGCAGCAGGCGAAGGATGGAGAGTGCCGAAACGGTCTTTCCCGAGCCCGATTCGCCGACCAGCGCCACCGTCTCGCCGCGGCCAATGCGGAAAGATGCGCGCTCGACGGCCAATGTCCTGTTCTCGCCCTTGCCAAAGGCAACCGAGAGGTTGCGGACCTGGATCAAAGTTTCCGACGTGCTCATGGTCCACCTCTTATTGGAACGTCTTGCGCGGATCGAGCGCATCGCGCACCGCTTCGCCGATGAAGACCAGCAGTGAGAGCATGATTGCCAGGGTGAAGAAGCCGGTCAGGCCGAGCCATGGCGCTTCAGTGTGCTTCTTGCCCTGCAGGAGAAGCTCGCCCAACGAGGCCGAGCCCGGCGGCAGGCCCAAGCCAAGGAAGTCGAGCGCGGTCAGTGCGGAGATGGACCCCGACAGCAGGAAGGGCATGAACGTCAACGTGGCGACCATGGCGTTGGGCAAAAGATGCTTCCACATGATCTTGGCATCCGACAGCCCCAACGCGCGTGCGGCCTTGATGTATTCGAAGTTGCGCCCACGCAGGAACTCGGCGCGCACGACGCCGACAAGCGCGGTCCAGGAAAACAGCATCAAAACGAAAAGGAGTGTCCAGAAACCGGGAACCAGAACCGAGGAGATGATCAGGAGAACGTAGAGCGAGGGAATTGCGGACCAGATTTCGAGGATGCGCTGGAAGATGAGATCGGTGCGCCCGCCGAAGTAGCCTTGAACGGCGCCTGCGCTAACGCCGATGATCGAGGAGAAGATGGTCAAGATCAAACCGAACAGCACCGAAACGCGAAAGCCGTAGATGACGCGCGCCACGACATCGCGGCCCTGGTTGTCGGTGCCCAGCCAGTTGGTGTTGCCGAAGGCATGATAGCGCGCCAGCTGATCGGGTGAGGCTTCGCACAGTTTGGCCTTTGAGGCCCAGGGCGGCGGCGAAGGAAATCCCAGGCAAAGGCCTGAGGGGGATTGGCGTGTGGGGTAGTCCTTGTTGACGGTGTCGTAGGAATAGCGGATCGGCGGCCAGAGCATCCAGCCATTGGCGTTGATTTCATCGAGGATTACAGGATCGCGGTAGTCGGTGGTGGCGAGGAAGCCGCCGAATTTGCTCTCGGGGTAGTCGACGAGGACGGGCGCCAGGATTTCGCCCTTGTAGCTGACCAGGATCGGACGGTCATTGGCGATGAAATCGGCAAGCAGCGAGACCGTGAATAAAACGAGGAAGATCCACAAGCTCCAGAAGCCGCGCCGGTTCGCCTTGAAGTTTTCCCAGCGGCGCGTGTTGATCGGCGAGAGGTGCGTGAGGGCGGAAAGCCACGCGCGCAAGGACATGCGCCTCGATGTCCTGCGGGCGTGGTTTTGCGAAGCGCGCGTTGAGCGGGCGTCCATGGCGTCAGACCTCCCGGCTTTCGAAATCGATGCGCGGATCGACGATGGTGTAGAGGAAGTCGGACACCAGGTTCACGACCAGTCCCAGCAGCGAGAAGATGTAGAGCGTGGCAAAGACCACCGGGTAGTCGCGGTTGATGATCGATTCAAAGCCGAGCAGACCAAGACCGTCGAGCGAGAAGACCTGCTCGATCAGCAGGCTTCCCGAAAAGAACGCCGAGATGAAGGCGCCGGGAAAGCCGGCGATGATGAGCAGCATGGCGTTGCGGAAGACATGGCCATAGAGCACCTGGCGCTCGGAAAGACCCTTGGCGCGTGCGGTGATCACGTACTGCTTGCGGATCTCATCGAGGAACGAGTTCTTGGTTAAAAACGTCATGGTGGTGAAGGCGCCGAGCGCCAGGGCAATCAGCGGCAGCGTCAGGTGCCAGAAGTAGTCGATGATCTTGCCCCAGGTCGACAGGTCCGCCCAGTTGTCGGAGGTGAGGCCACGGGAGGGAAAAATCTGCAGGAACGAGGAACCGGCGAACAAGATCAGTAGCAGTACGGCGACGAGGAAGCCCGGTACGGCATAACCCACCACCAGAACACCGCTGGTCCAGGTGTCAAAGCGTTCACCATCCTTGACGGCCTTGCGGATGCCGAGCGGTATCGAAATGAGGTAGGTGAGCAGTGTCATCCACAGGCCGAGCGAGATGGAGACCGGCAGCTTCTCCTTGATCAGCTCAAGCACCGAGACGTCGCGGAAGTAGCTCTTGCCGAAATCGAAGGTGATGTAATTCTTGAGCATGAGGAAGAAGCGCTCGTGCGCCGGCTTGTCGAAGCCGAACTGCTTTTCCAAACTCTTGATGAATTCGGGATCAAGGCCCTGCGCTCCGCGGTATTTGGAGCTGACGGGGTCGGCCGAACCCTGGCCGGGAGCGTTCTGGCCCGCTTGGCCCGACAGACTATCGCCGCCACCGCCGGAAAAACGGGCCGTGGCGTTGACGCCGGTGCCGGTCAATTGTGCGATGACCTGTTCGACAGGGCCGCCGGGGGCGAACTGGATGACGATGAAGCTGATTGCCATGATGCCGAACATGGTCGGAATCATGAGCAGGATTCGCTTGAGCAGATATGCGGCCATCGGTCGAGGCTCGTCCGTTTTTGTTTTGTGGGCGTTCTCGTTTTGCGGCAAACGCCCCGCTCAGTTCGTCGATTTCAAACGTTCCGCCTTTTCGGCGTCATACCACCAGGTGTCAATGACACCACGCTCGTAGTTGGGTTTCACCGCCGGGCGCGAGAACTTGTTCCAGTAGGCCAGATGATGGGCGGCCTTATACCAGTGCGGCACCCAGTAGTAACCGGCGCGCAGCACACGATCGGCGGCGCGGGCGGCGGTTTCCAGGTCGGCGCGTGATTTTGCCGCCATGATGCGATCGATCAAGGCATCAACGATTGGGTTGGCGATGCCAGCGAGATTATAGCTGCCGTCGGTGATGGCCGATTGCGATCCCCAGAACGTCTTCAGCTCGATGCCCGGTGTCAGGCGCATCGAATAGCGCTCGGTGGTCAGGTCAAAGTCGAAGGCCTTGACGCGGCGCTCGTATTGGGCCGGATCGACGTTGCGCAAGGTGGCGTCGATCCCGAGTGCCTTGAGGTTCTTGATGTAGGGCAGAATGATGCGATCGAACGACGGCGAGAAGTTGAGGATCTCGACGGTCAGCGGCTCGCCTTTTGCGTTGAGGCGCGTTGTGCCGCTCTGCTTCCAGCCGGCTTCGTCAAGCAGCTTTGAAGCTTTACGCAACAGCTTGCGATCGGTGCCCGAGGCATCGGACACAGGTGGCATGATGGCACTGCCAAAGACCTCGGGGGCAAGTTTGTCGCGATAGGGTTCCAGCAGCGCCAGTTCCCCGGGGGAGGGTGCGCCGTGCGCCATCATCGGCGAATTTTCAAAGTAGCTCGCGGTGCGCTGATAGAGCCCGTAGAACAGGTTCTTGTTGGTCCACTCGAAATCGAAGGCAAGGCCAAGCGCCTGGCGCACGCGGACATCCTTGAATTTGTCGCGGCGGGTGTTGATGAAGAAACCCTGCGCACCCGAAGGCGTATCATCGGGCAGGCTCTCCTTGATCATGCGGCCTTGCGCGATTGCCGGGATGTCGTAGGCGGTGGCCCAATCGACAGACGTGAACTCCTCGCGAAAATCAAAGGCACCTGACTTCAGGCTGGTTAGCTCGGCGGTGCGGTCGCGGAAGTATTCATACTTGATCTCGGCGAAGTTGAAGCGGCCCTTGTTGACGGGGAGATCGGCGGCCCAATAGTCGGTGCGCCGTTGGTAGAGAACGAACGTGCCGGCCTTGAAATCGGCGATTCTATAAGGTCCTGAGCCGAGCGGGGGAGTGAGCGAAGTCTCTTCGAACTTGTGTTCGCTGTAGAAGGCTTTCGACAGGATCGGCAGGCTTGCAACATTGATGGGAAGATCGCGAACGAGCGTTCCCTTGAAGGTATAGCGCACGGTTGCCGGGTCGAGGGCTTCGGCCTTCTCGACATCGCGAAGTGAGATGCGAAAGCGCGGGTGGCCGCTTTGCTTCAGGACATTGAAGGAAAAGACGACATCGTCAGCGCTGAGCGGTGAGCCATCGGCGAATTTTGCTTCAGGCCGCAGCGTGAACGTCACCGACATGCCATCGTCAGCGACGGCGGCGGTCTTGGCGACAAGACCATAGACGGCATCGGGTTCGTCAAAGGCGCGGACCATGAGGCTGTCGAACAGCAACTCCAGGCCCTGGGCCGCATCGCCCTTCAAGATGAAGTTGTTGAAGCTGTCGAAGGTGATGCGCCCGGCAGGCCCGACCATCGAGATGCGCCCGCCCTTGGGTGCATGGGGGTTGACGTAGTTGAAATGCTTGAAGTCGGGCGGGTAGGTGAGTGGCCCGAACACGGAAAGGCCGTGGCGCGGCGCGTCGGCATGCGCTGGTGTCCCCAGGATGGCGGCTGCCACAACAAACATCAGCGCTGATCGCAGCAGTACGTGTCCGAAGCTGCCTGCCCGGAACTTGCCTGTTTGGGACCTGCCTCGCCGTAGCCAGCTGGCCCCACAGCCGAATGCGCGCGCGCTCATCTCCCGAGCCTCGTGCGGACAGCGTCGTCTTTGTTGGCGTCAAACCACCAGCTCATGGTGGTGCCAGGGCTCTGCGAGGGCAGTTTCTCGGGACGGCCGAAGCGGTCCCACGAGGCGAGGCGATCAAAGGGATAATACCACTGCGGGACGACGTAGTTGTTCCACAACAGCACCCGGTCGAGCGCGCGCGTGGCGGCGACGAGGTCGGCGCGGTCCTTGGCCAGGATGATGGCGTCGATCAGCTTGTCGATGGCCGGGTTGGAGATGCCGGCAAGATTGCGGCTGCCGTCATGCTTGGCCGATTCTGAACCCCAGAAGTCGCGCTGCTCGTTGCCGGGCGAATGCGACTGGGCAAACGAGCCGACGACAACGTCGAAATCAAAGCTGTCCAGGCGGCGCTTATACTGCGAGGTATCGACAATGCGGGCGGTTGCGGCAATGCCGATCTTCTTCAAGTCCTCGATATAGGGCAGCACGATGCGCTCGAAATCCGGTTGCACGAGCAGGAATTCAGCGCTCATCACCTCGCCCTTGGCGTTGGTCAGGCGGCCGTTCTTGATGGTCCAGCCAGCCTCACCCATCAGCTTGACGGCTTGGCGCAGGTTGTTGCGATGGTCCATCGGATTTGCGGCTGAGGGGTTCTTCCATACGGTGGTGAAAACCTGCGGTGGAATGAGATCCTTGATGGTTTCCAGGATTTCTTTCTCGCGGCCTTGCGGCAGTCCGGTGGCGGCAAGCTCGGAGTTGGCGAAGTAGCTGCCGGTGCGGATGTACTGGCCATAAAAGAGCGTCTTGTTGAGGGTGTCGAAGTCAAAGGCGAGATTGAAGGCCTGGCGGACGCGCGGATCGGTGAACTGTGGCTTGCGTGTATTGAGCACGAAGGCCTGCATGCCGGCGACGCGCGCGTTCTTCAACTCCTCCTTCTTGATGGCGCCCTTCTTGACCGCGTCCAGATCATATTGTGTGGCCCAGCGGTTGGCGGAGTTCTCGTTCCACACATCGATCGCACCGGACTTGAAGGCTTCAAACGCCGGCGTCATGTCGCGGTAATAGGTGTAGGAAATCTCGTCGAAGTTCCACAGCCCCTTCCGTACGGGCAAATCCTTGGCCCAGTAGTCGGCAACGCGCTCGTAGATGATGGCGCGGCCGGGATCGACCGATTTGATCTTGTAGGGGCCCGAGCCGAGCGGGATCTCCAGTGACGACTTGGTGATGTCGCGCTTCTCGCTATTTTCGCCGATGGCTTGCCAGTGGTGCTTGGGCAGGATCGTCAACTCCCCGACGATTTGGGGAAGTTCGCGATTGCCCTTCACATCGAAGCGGAAGGTCACTTCGTGATCGCCGGTTTTCTCGGCGCTGATGACGTTCTTGTAATAGAAGGCGTATTGGGGATGGGCAGCTTTGAGCGCATTGAGCGAGAAAATGACGTCATCGACGGTGATCGGCTGGCCGTCATGCCAGCGCGCCTCAGGGCGCAGCTTGAACGTCACCGAGGAGTAATCGTCGGGATAAGAGGCCCACTGGGCAATCAGCCCATATTCGGTCGAGGGCTCGTCAGGTGACGAACTCATCAGCGAATCGTAGATCATGCCGAGGGCCTCAGCGGCCTGGCCCTTGATCGAAAAGGCGTTGAGGCTGTCGAACGTGCCCATGTCCCAGCGGCGCAGGCGCCCGCCCTTGGGCGCGTCCGGATTGGCCCAGTCGAAATGCTTGAAACCGGCAGGCATCCTGGGTTCGCCGACGAGGGACAATGCGTGACGGTGGACAGCTTCCTGGGACGTGCCCTGTGGGGCGGGGGACTGTGGCGCAGGGGACTGTGGCGCAGGGGACTGGGCCTTGGCGGCGCTGGTGGCCAGCAGGAAAGCGAGTAACAGGGCGCCTGTCATGCCGGCGCGCACCGCGCGATCGATCCGCTGAACCATTTTTGCAAAGCCCCTTCGTTCCGTTAGTTCGTGTCCATGGTTGATGAAAGCATGAGCGCGATTAGACCTGTCGTGTGCAGCTTGTCGTCACGCCTCTACCACGGCGCACGTCAGCGCAACATGATGTAGCGATCTCTGGGCTGTCCAAATTCCCCTCATGCACGGCCCGTTATACGGGGGTATCCGAGCTTTGGGGCGAGCTGAAGTTAAGTTTTCGCAAGATTGGCTGGGGCGGTTGTGATGGCTGCCATCAACTCAGAAATAAAGAAGCCCCGCCAATGCTTTGGTGGGGCTTCAAGATTTTAAAGACGAAAGCAGGCCCTAGAAGGCTCACTTCTGCTTGGACAAATAGGCAAGCAGGTTGGCCAAATCGCCGGTGTCGGGGATGCCGCCAAACGACATCTTGGTCTTGGCGATGAACTCCTTGGGTTTGTGCAGGAAGTGTGCGAGGTCCGTCAAATCCCAGTTGCCGCCCTTGGCTTTCATATCATCGGAATAGTTGAAGCCCGCATGGGACGCCTTGGGCCGGCCAACGATGCCGAACAGATTGGGGCCGGTCTTGTTGGGGCCGCCGTTATCGATCGTGTGGCAGGCTGCGCATTTCTTGAAAACCGTTTCTCCCGCTGCGGCGTCAGCGTTTGCTGCGGTAGCGGCAATGGCAGCAGGGTCAAAGGCTGGGGCTGCTTTGGCAGGCTTTTGGGTGCCTGAATCTGCTTCTGCGGCAGGTAGGATGTAACCGGAATGGCTTTCGCCGTGACCGTGGCCGCTCGTGTTGATCTCGATAATCGTTTTCGTACCAAAGATGACCAGCAGTGCGGTGAGCACGGCCCCGGCGATCTTGGTCAGCTCGAAGGAGTCCATCATGTTTTCAGGTCTCGGAAGTTCGAATTAGCGTTGTGTGGTGGGGGTGGTGTTGCATGCGAGCAGGGGCTGTTTTCCAGCCCAATTTCGCGCCCGACTATAGGAATTTGCGCCTCGCTTGCAACCAGACTTGCGTTCGTTCTACAGAACTTGCCTGGGTTGAATCGTCAATTGTTGTGCCGAACCAGTGCTTTCCGACCCCAAAAAACAACTGCGGAGTTTACATGTCAGCCCCTTCCTCCGAGGTCGTCGTTATCATTCCTGCACGCCTGCACGCGTCTCGTCTTCCTGGCAAGCCGATGGCCGATATCGATGGGCTGCCGATGATCGTGCATGTGTTGCGGCGCGCACAGGAGGCAAGCGTTGGCCGGGTGGCGGTTGCAACCGATGCGGTCGAGATTCGCGATGCGGTACTGGCAGCAGGCGGCGAGGCGGTCATGACACGGGCTGACCATGCAAGCGGCTCTGACCGGATCCATGAGGCGCTGGGCCAGCTTGATTCTGAAGGGCGCTGCTCGATCGTCGTCAACCTTCAGGGCGATCTGCCGACGCTGGAGCCGCACCTCGTAAAGGCGTGCATCGCGCCGCTCAGCGATCCCGCCGTCGACATTGCGACACTGGCGGCGGTGATCGAGGATGTGCGCGAGCGGACCAATCCGAATGTCGTCAAGGTGGTGGCAACACCGATCGGCGGGGCAGGGCGGATGCGGGCGCTCTACTTCACGCGGGCAACCGCGCCCCATGGGGAGGGGCCACTTTATCACCACATCGGCATTTATGCCTACCGTCGCGCGGCATTGACGCGGTTCGTCGGTCTTGCGCCCTCGCCACTGGAGCAGCGTGAGCGGCTGGAGCAGCTGCGTGCCCTTGAATACGGGATGCGGATCGACGTCAGCGTCGTTGACACTGTTCCACTCGGTGTCGATACTCCGGCCGACCTGGAGCGGGCGCGCGCGATCCTCAGCGCGCGCAGGACCTGATCCACGCGCCTTTTCGAACTCTCACCCAAGCGCCTGCTGCATCAACGATCAAGATGAACCGGCACGCGGCGGTAACCAGAATTGCAGGCCACATGACGAACCTCGAAGCGAACGCCGCTGCGCCCAACCGCATCGCCTATCAGGGCGAGCCAGGCGCCAACTCGCACATCGCCTGTCTTGAGGTATATCCAGACTACGAACCGGTCGCTTATCCTACATTCGAGGACGCGCTGGCCGCGGTCAAACAGGGCGATGTCAGCTATGCAATGATTCCGATCGAGAATTCGGTAGCCGGGCGGGTCGCCGACATCCACTATCTGTTGCCGGGCGCCGATCTTTACATCGTTGGCGAGCACTTTTTGCGCGTGCGTCATCAGTTGATGGCGCTGCCCGGCGCCAGCCTGCAAACGATCAATCGCGCCATGAGCCATACGCAGGCGCTGGGCCAGTGTCGCAATACGTTGAAGCAGTTCGGGTTGAAGCCCGTTCCAGAAGCCGACACTGCGGGTTCGGCACGCATGGTGAGTGAGAGTGCAGACACGTCGCTGGCGGCGATCGCGTCGTCGCTGGCGGCCGAGATCTATAATCTTAAAATCCTCAAGAGCGATGTGGAGGATGAGGAACACAACACCACGCGGTTCGTGATCCTCGCCAATGAGCCCGATGATGCTGAACCTGAAGACGGGCCGATCATCACCACCTTCCTGTTTCGCGTGCGCAATGTGCCCGCTGCCCTCTACAAGGCTCTGGGTGGGTTCGCGACCAACGGCGTCAATATGACGAAGTTGGAAAGCTATCAGACTGAAGGGACGTTCAATGCGACGATGTTTTTTGCCGATATCGAAGGCCATCCCGCGCAACGTTCGGTGCAGTTGGCGCTGGAGGAGCTATCGTTCTTCTCCAGCGAGGTGAAGCTTCTGGGCAGCTATGTGAGCAGTGCCTACCGCCAGGAGGCAGCTGAGCGCGCGGCCGGGTTGATGCCGACGCATAACCAAAGTGCGTGATGGGAAAAGCGCATGAAAGGCAGAGTGCGTGAGAGGATAACGGCGTCACAATTTGCGGCTCGCGAAATTGGCGGGAGGATCGGATGCGGCTCGAAGGCAAAATAGCCATTGTGACGGGCGGGGCGTCAGGGTTTGGGCGGGGGATCGCGGAAACCTTTGCGCGTGAAGGCGCGCGCGTCATCATCGCTGATCTCAACGGTGCGGCTGGCATGCAGGTGGCGCAGGCGCTGGGCAATGGTGCTGTCGCCGTCGAGGCTGATGTGACCCGCAAAAGCGATGTCCAGCAGATGGTTGCCGTTGCGGACGAGGTGTTCGGTGGGCTCGACATCCTGGTCAATAATGCCGGATTCACGCACGCCAACCAGTCGCTGATGACGGTCAGCGAAGAGGATTTCGATCGCATTTATGCGGTCAATGTGAAGTCGATCTATCTGACGGCGCTGGCGGCAGTGCCGGTCATGGAAAAGCGTGGCGGTGGCGTCATCATCAACACCGCATCGACGGCGGGTGTGCGCCCGCGTCCCGGGCTGACCTGGTACAACGGTTCGAAAGGCGCGGTGATCACGTTGACCAAGTCGATGGCTGCGGAACTTGCGGCGCGCAAGATCCGCGTCAATGCCATCAATCCGGTGATCGGCGAGACGGGCATGCTGGCGCAATTCATGGGGCTGCCCGATACGCCCGAGAACAGGGCAAAGTTCGTCTCGACAATCCCGCTGGGGCGGATGTCGACGCCGGCCGATATCGGCAACGTGGCGTTGTTTCTTGCCGAGCCGTCATCGAATTTCATTACCGGCGTTGCCATCGAGGTCGATGGCGGGCGCTGCATTTGAGCGGTTTGGCCTCAAGCGCGGCGTGGCGCCAGTTGTACTGAAATTGTTTCAAAGCGGGGCCTTGAAGATGAAAAAGGCGCCGAGGGCGATCAGCGAGAACCCGATCATGTGGTTGAGCGTGATCGGTTCACGCAAATAGAAGACCGAAAATCCGATGAAGACGATGAAGGTGATGATCTCCTGCATCGTTTTGAGTTCGGCGGTGGAATAGACCCGATGACCGATGCGGTTGGCGGGAACGGCAAAGCAGTACTCGATGAATGCGATCCCCCAACTTGCCAAAATCACGATTGCGAGTGGCTTGGTGGTGAATTTCAGGTGTCCATACCAGGCAAACGTCAAGAAGATGTTGGAGGCGAACAGAAGGGCGATGGGCAGGAGATAGGGCGAAAGAACCAGGGATGGTGGGGCTGGAAACATGTGAGGGCTCGCAGGAAAAGCGCCCACAACAACGGGGCCAGGGAACCTATCGCCCGCTGGGGCCTTGCTCAACCGGGATTTCGTGCGCTATCCATCGGCTGCCGGCTTAATCGGTACGATATCAGTTAACAAATTGTATTTTCGTTATTTTTACAGCGTTTCGACGCATGTTTCCGGTGCCGGCTCGATCGCTGCCGAGGATGGTGATCTGGATGCTCCCCTTTCGCTGCTGGATGTGGGCAGACGTAAAGCTGGAGGTCGATCGGGTGTTGCTGGACGTCTTCTGGCAGAGGGCGGACGAGGAATGAAATTGCGTAAGGGTATGAGGAGCTGGTCGGGAGGGGCGGGAAAGGCATCGAATGGGGCGCATAAGAGCCGTTGTATCGGCCTGATTTTCCGGCATCCCTTGAATGACTTGATCGCCTTACCAATCTAGCGGGGGAGGTTTGCATGCCATCAGGCCCTGCCCTATAAGCGTGCCAGTCTTTTTTGCCATGGGGACAGGGCGTATAGGCGCCGCTGATCAGCGGTTTACGTGTGTCTTCCCAAAACAAATCCCGTAATTCCGTTTTCGGCTCGAGTTCAAAATGAAGGCGAGCCACCAACGCGAGAGATCGAGAAGCAATGCCCTGGAACAATCAGAACGGTGGTGGTGGCTGGAAAAGCGGCGGTGGCGGCGGCGGCGGCGGCGGTCCCTGGGGACAGAACCAGGGGGGCGGCCAGGGTGGTGGCCAGCAGCCCGACCTGGAAGAGATCTTGAAGCGCGGCCAGGACCGCATGAAACAGGTCATGCGCGGTGGTGGCGGTGGCGGTCTTCCAACGCCCATCCTGCTGTTGGCGGGCCTCATTGCGCTTGGTGCCGTCGTTTTTTACGCTTTCACCTTCACGGTGGCGCCGTATGAGAAGGGCATCGTGCTTCGTTTCGGTGAGGTTAACCGTATCGTTGATCCAGGTCTGCATCTGCGTCTGCCCGCACCGATCGAAGAGGTGAGGTTGCCGCCGGTTCAGCGCCAGAAGAAGGTCGAAGTGGGGTTCCGCACATTTGACGGGCGCAGCTCCGGCGCCAGCCGAGATGTTCCCGAAGAGAGCCTGATGCTGACGGGGGACGAGAATATCGTCGATATCGATTTTGTCGTGCTGTGGATCATCGATGATGCGGAAAATTATCTGTTCAAGCTGAAAGATCCCGATTCTTCCGTGCGCGCAGTTTCTGAAAGTGCGATGCGCGAGATCATCGGCAGGAGCAAGGTTTCCGACGTGCTGGCTCCGGGCCGTGAGCCGATCGAAATCGCCACCAAGGAGCTTATCCAGAAGGTGCTCAACATCTACCAGGCGGGCGTGAAAATCCAGGAAGTGAAGATCCAGCAGGCGTTGCCGCCGACGGCGGTGCGTGGCGCCTTCGAGGACGTCATCGCAGCGTTGCAGGATCGCCAGCGCGCGGTTAACGAGGCGCAGGCCTATGCCAACAAGATCGAGCCGGAAGCGCGCGGTGAGGCGGAGAGAATCCTGCAAGCTGCAGAAGCCTACAAGGAGCAGACTGTTGCCGAAGCGAACGGCCAGGCGGGCCGGTTTGATAAGGTCTATGCGGAATACAAGAAGGCGCCGGAAGTGACTCGTAAGCGCCTCTTCCTTGAGACGATGGAGCGCGTGTTGAACGGGACAGACAAGATTATTCTCGATCAGTCCGGAAGCGGTGGCGTCGTGCCCTACCTGCCGTTGAACGAGCTTGGCAAGAAGCAGGGAGGCAAGTGATCATGCGTTCGGCGCTTGCAACATTACTCGTCGTGCTGGGCCTTGGTGGCGCGGCACTTTATCTATCAGCCTTTATCGTCCACCAGAATGAACAGGCGCTGGTTCTGCAGTTTGGCGAGTTCAAGCGCCAGGAACAGACTCCGGGATTGAAATGGAAGATTCCTGTCGTTCAGCAGGTTGTATTTTTCGACAAGCGCATCCTCGATATCGATACCGAGCCGCAAACCGTTACGGTTGCCGACAAGAAGCAGCTCGTGATCGACAGCTTTGCGCGCTATCGGATTACCGATCCGCTCAAGTTCTACCAGCGTCTCAATAACGAGGCGAATGCGCGCCAGCAGCTTGGCGTCGTGCTCGATTCTTCGTTGCGTCTGGTGGTTGGTTCATCGACCATCGAGGCGGTGGTTCGCGATGACCGCTCCAAGCTGATGGATGACATCCAGGAGCGGGTCAACAATGTGGCGGGTGATTACGGCGTGGAAATCGTCGATGTCCGCATCATGCGTGCCGATCTGCCGCCGAAGATCGGAGATTCGGTCTATGAACGTATGAAGACGGAGCGCCATCAGGAGGCCGCGCGCTTCCGTGCTGAAGGTGAGGAGAAGCTGCGCCGCATCAAGGCGGAGGCCGATCGCCGCGTGACGGTGATCCGCGCCAACGCAATGCGCGATGCTGAACAGCTGCGCGGTGAGGGCGATGCCCAACGCAATCATATTTTTGCGGAGGCTTATGGCAGGGATCCCGACTTTTTTGCCTTCTATCGGTCCATGCAGGCCTATGAGCAGGGCCTGAAGTCCGGGGACACACGCATGGTGATTTCGCCCGATTCGGAATTCTTCCGCTACTTCAACAGCGCCAGCGGCCAAGTCGGTGGAGTTCCCGGCGCCAAGAGTACGGCACCACAGCCCCAGCCATGAGCGATCTCATCGTCGCGGTCGGATTGGTCCTCGTGTTCGAGGGGTTGATCTGGGCGCTGTCGCCTGAACAGGGGCGTCGGATGGCGGCGCTTGTCTCATCGATGCCCGACGCCATGTTGCGCCGGGCCGGCTGGACAGCGATCATGGCAGGGGCCGTGATCGTCTGGCTGATCCGCGGTTGACGTGGGTCAGATGGCCCGATTGGCATCAGCGGGTGCCCGAGGCTTTCGTATTGCTTCGGTGTTGCTTCACTGACGCCTGGTTTCCTGCCTGACCTCAAATAGGTCAGCGCATCTTGAGCGTGTGCTTGTTTTATTGGCACACGCTCAAGCATTTTGTTTTGAGCATGTTTTTCACGCTGAACCGCCTCACACTTCACCTAAACATGCTCTGGCTTCTTGTTTTGAGCATGTTTTTCATGGCTCTATCGCGCAATACTTCAGTTCACCATGCTGTAGGATACAGGCGGTGTAAGACCGATACGCGTGCGCCTGCACGGGCCACTTTCTGGTATTGCGCAATTTGAAGCAATTGTGGGCATTTGCCGCCATGCCGCACGCCGCGCGTGGAGAAGCACACGGGTGCATGCGTGACGTGCTCGTGAATTCATGGCAAGGACATGGGGCAGGGCAACAATGGCTTCCAAGAGGACCTCATGTCGGTGAAGTGCGGCAGGCTTTCGGGCTCATGGTGGTGTGCGGCGCGGTGCGCCTGGCGTCAGGCGATGGCAGCCGTTGTGGTGGCGCTGGCGGTGATGTGCGTGCAACCGGCGCTTGCGCAGCGTGGTCCTCAATCAGTCGCCCCAATCGCAGAAAAGCTCATCGACGCGGTTGTCAACATCTCGACGACGCAGACAGCGAAGGGGCCGCAGGGATTGCCGCTGCCCGATATTCCCAAAGGCTCGCCGTTCGATGATCTGTTTGAGGATTTCTTCAACCGAGGTGGGGGACCGCGCATTCCGCGCAAGGTGTCATCCCTTGGATCGGGCTTTGTCATCGATGGCAAGGAAGGGCTGATTGTCACCAACAACCATGTGATTGCGGATGCTGATGAGATTGTGGTCAACTTTCATGACGGCTCCAAGCTCAAGGTCGACAAGGTCATCGGACGCGATCAAAAAAGTGATCTGGCTTTGCTTAAGGTGACGCCGAAAACTGCGCTGGTCGATGCGAAGTTTGGTTCTTCGGACAAGCTCAAGGTCGGCGATTGGGTGATGGCGATTGGCAATCCATTCGGTCTTGGCGGGACAGTGACGGTCGGTATCATCTCGGCCAAGCAGCGCGACATCAATACCGGGCCTTATGATGACTTCCTGCAGACCGACGCAGCCATCAACCGGGGAAACTCGGGTGGGCCACTGTTCAACATGGACGGAGAAGTCATCGGTGTGAATACGGCGATCATCTCGCCGACAGGTGGTTCGATCGGCATTGGTTTTGCTATCCCCTCAGATGTGGCGACGAATGTCATTGAGCAACTTAAGCTCTATGGCGAGACGCGGCGCGGCTGGCTTGGTGTCAACCTGCAATCGTTCGAGGATGACATTGCCGAGACGCTCGGGGTGCCGCCTGGCAAGGGCGCGCTCGTGGCATCGGTTACCGAAGGTAGCCCGGCCGCGAAGGCGGGTGTTCTGCCAGGGGACGTCATCATTGGATTTGACGGCCGTGAAGTGGCAAACATGCGCGGCCTGCCTCGTATCGTGGCTGAAACACCAATTGGCAAGAAGGTTGCCGTTGAGGTGATCCGGCAAGGGCAAAAGAAGTCCCTCAACGTGGAGATCGGACGTCTCGTTGAAGACGAGATTGCAAGCGAGCAGGGTGAGCCGGATGGCGCCGATGGTGGTGAAGTGCCCCAGGAGATGCTTGGCCTCAAGCTTGAGGTGTTGACTGACGAATTGCGGGCCAAACATCAGATCGACAAGAAGCTGAGCGGTGTGTTGGTGAGTGAGGTTGATCCGGCAAGTGTGGCTGCGACCAAGAATATCAAGGTGGGTGATGTGATCGTGGAGGCGGCTCAGGATGCGGTGAATACCCCGGCCGACGTCGTTCGGAGCATCCAAAAGGTCAAGAAGCTGGGCAGAAAGGCGGTTTTGTTCAGGATCGAGGATGCCAAGGGTGGCCTACGTTTCGTTGCCGTGCCGCTAAGCTGAAGGGGACGGTGTTTTGGTCAGTTTACGGGAAGCGTGCTCACCTGGGTGTGATGTGTAAATTGGTGTGCGCAAGATGGCGCATTCCCGGCGTAGGCTTTGTGGAACGTCAAGGTCTATGAGCCGCGCTAATTTCCATTTGGGTGTGGTTTGGTGTGCCAGTAGGATGCCGCTTCAATAGTCCGCTCGCGCACATGCAAATCGTTTCGATGAACTAGAGTCTTTGCGATCCGATGGAACGCAAGCGGCGCTCTAGCTTTTTGTTTGGTCGCATTTTCTTCGACGAACCGGTTTCCACTTCGTCGGAAAATGCTCTAGGGGAGTTCAATCGAAGTGTCGAACCGCCATGGTATCGTAGACACCATTATCGACAATCTTGCTCCGGTGCACAGCGATGGCCACAAGTTCATGGCAATTGCAGCTGGACTGGCGTTGCTGTTCTTCATCTTGTGGGCGCCGCTGGGGTGGGTGTTTCTCGGCATCACGCTCTATATTGCCTATTTCTTCCGCGACCCGGAGCGCGTCACGCCGCTGCGTGAGGGGTTGGTGGTGGCGCCAGCGGACGGAAGGATCACGGGCGTGGATGTGGTGGTGCCGCCGATGGAGCTGGGGCTCGGGCAAACGCCCCGGGTGCGTATTTCGACGTTTCTTTCCGTCTTCGACGTTCATATCAACCGTGCGCCCGTTGCTGGCCGTATCGTGCGTGCGATCTACGTTCCCGGTGCCTTTATTAACGCGGCGGCGGATAAGGCGAGCGAGGAGAACGAACGCCGCTCTATCGTGATCACAACGCCAGCGGGTGATGAGATCGCGGTGGTGCAGATCGCGGGGCTGATTGCGCGGCGCATCGTGACGTTTTCGCAGGAAGGTGACAGTGTGGGCGTGGGTCAGCGGTTTGGGCTCATTCGGTTTGGCTCGCGTGTTGATGTCTACCTGCCGCCGGGCCGAACAGCCCTTGTCGCGGTTGGGCAGCGGGCGGTGGCCGGAGAGAGCGTGTTTGCCGATTTCAAGTCGGACGAGGGTGAGCGAGAGGCACGCCAGTCGTAACGCGTAGAAGGGGCGTGACGGTATCTCGCAGGCCAGTTGAGCCTATAATGAGGAAATCGCCTTGCGTGCTGCGCTGAAGGCCTCCCGTCGTTCGGAGGGCTGCGGCACAACAGCGAAAGCGTGATGGAAGGAGTTCGGGCCATGGATCCAATCGTGCCGAAACTTGAAAAGGAATCGCGTCGCCGCCGCGGGCACCTGCTGTTTCGTCACCAGCGTATCCCGGTACGGATGCTGGTGCCGAATTTCTTCACCCTGCTGGGATTGTGTGCTGGGTTGACTTCGATCCGCATGTCCATCGAGGCGCGCTACGACCTGGCGCTGGCGGCAATCGTGTTCGCGGCGCTGCTTGATGGCCTTGACGGGCGGGTGGCGCGGCTGTTGAAAGCCTCGTCGCGGTTCGGGGCCGAACTCGATAGCCTTGCCGACTTTGTCAACTTTGGCGTTGCCCCTGCGGTGATGATCTTCACCTGGGGGCTTGGTGATCTCAAAAGCTTCGGCTGGATTGCAGTGATGATCTTCGCGTTGGCTTCGGCGTTGCGGTTGGCGCGCTTCAACGTGATGATCGATGAGGATAAGCCGCGTTGGCAGAAAGACTTCTTCACCGGTATGCCGACCCCGGCGGCAGCGATCGTTGTGCTTCTTCCCATCTATCTTGCGGCAATCGGATTTGATCTCAGGGATGCGCGATGGATGAAGAATATCGTCGTCATCTACACCCTCCTCATCGCGTTCTTGATGGTGTCGAACATTCCAACCTACTCGGGAAAACTGCTTGGAGAGCGGATCTCGCGGGAGCTGGTGCTGCCGATATTTATTCTCGGCGTACTTTATGTGGCGACACTCGTCACCTATCCGCATGAGACACTGGCGGGTACGTCGATTCTTTACCTGGTAATGATTCCAGTGGGCCTGCGGCGGTTCCAAAACAACCTTGCACGCGATGCAGAAGATGCCGCAACGCAGGTTTCGGGTTCAGCACACAGCAGTGGCTCGTCAAACGCAGCTAGTGAACCGGCGGAGCCGTCAGGAGAGACAATGGCAACGTCTGGCATGGTGCGCGCGGAGGCACGAGATGCTCTCAAGAGCGAGAGCGGGACCAAGAACGAAGCGAGTGCAAAGGGCGAAGGCGGACGCGTCGTCGAGCTGAGGTCGCCGGAGCCACGCTCATAGGGCGTAATTTTTTTCCGAGCGTCTGTTTTTGTTTGACGGGCGTGGATGATCAGCGGGATTGGACATGGCTCAGTCAGCAAAATGCTAGAGCATTTTCCCATGAAGTGGGTGCCGGTTTGTCGCAGAAAATGCGACCAAACAAGAAGCTTGGGCGTTTCAGACCTAGAGCGCCGTGCGCTATATCGGAACCAATCCTGTTTCTCAAGCGGCGCGCCGATCCACAAGGAGGGCGATGCAGACCGTAGTGGTGCTACGGACAAATCGCACGCCCGGATCGTCGAATGGAATGGCCTATTGAATATGTTGTTCACGGCTCTACTGCTGCGCACTTCAGCTCAACATTTGCTATCGCGCAGCAGTGGGCTGACATCGTGCGTACACATGCGTCAGCCCTGAAGACATTGCTCCTTTTGTTCGCCTGTCAACGCTGACGCTGTATGAGCCGGTCGCGCAGTGAGCGAAGGGTCTGATGCTGACCGGCCTCGGGCGCGGCGGTATCGACGCCGATGTTGACGGGTTCACGCCTCAGCGTGGAACTTCTGGTCGCTGATGAAGTTGGTGCGGAGACATGGGCTTCGCGCCGGAGTGAGGATCTGAGGGGGGCGGGCTCTGGCGAAGCACCATTATGGGATGGTGCGTATTGCGCAGCGCCCACGTCTGCTGGAAGATTGCGACTGTCCTCGCCCAGCAGTGCTTCAGCAATCAGGTGGCCTGAGTTGAGATCCTCGTGGCTGCCGCCAGAGTTGCGCCAGCGTTCGACGATATGATCGAGGAATCCTTCATCGCCAACAGACGTCTGCCAGCGCTCGGAGAAGCGCGCCGTCGAGGAGCGGGGCATCGCCGACTTGGGCAGTTCATCGAACTTGATGCGAACCGGTAGCGAGACGCCATCGCCGAATGCAATCGCCTCGCGCTGGCCGAGCGCGGAAAGGAATTCAAGCAGGCCCGAACCCGTATCGGAGATGGCCGATGTGACAATCTCCTGGTCGCGATCGTTCGACATGCGAAGAGCGAACACTGTGTTGCACTGGGACAGGATGGTCGGATCGATTTCCGCGGGCCGCTGCGTGACGATGCACAACGAAGCGCCGTACTTGCGGCCTTCCTTGGCGATCTTGGCAATGGCACGCTTGCACGGCTCGAAACCGGCGGAGGGATTGGCGGGAACGTAGCGATGGGCTTCCTCGCAAACGAGAGTGACGGGAACCTTGCCCTCACCCCACAGCGCAAAATCGAAGGTCATGCGGCACAGCACCGAGACGACAACGTTGACGATTTCTGTCGGAATGCCGGTCAGTTCAAGGATCGTGATCGGCTTGCCGTTGACGGGAACGCGGAAGATGCGTGACAGCACCTGGGCCATGCCATCGTAAACCGTGAGCGAGCCGAACATGAACGCATAGCGGCTATCCTGCGTGATGATGTCGATACGCTGCTTGAGGTTACGGTACGGCGCCAGGTCTTTCTTGTTCTCCAGCTTGCCCATGCGCTCATCGATCATCGCGACGAGATCTGAGATCCGGTAGGGAACCGGGGTGTCGACCGTATAGCGACCATGATCGACAGCGCCGCGGCGTACATTGGTATCCTTCGCGCGACCCGAGCTGTAGCGGGTCTTGGCCATCGGGATCAGCTCCTGCAGGATCTCGATCTCGGCTTTGCGCCTGTTGTCGGGAATCAGCACTTCGACAATCTCCTCGAAGGTGAGGAGCCAGAAGGGAAGCTGCATGTTGCGCGGGCTGATGACCTCGGCCCACTCGGTGAAAGCGGTCGAATATTCGTTATGGGGGTCGAGCAGAACAATATGGGCTGCTGGATGCTCCTGCAGGATAGAGCGCAAAATGAGTGCCGTTGTACAGGACTTGCCGGTGCCGGTGGTTCCAAGAATGGCAAAGTGCTTGCCCAGCAGATCGTCGACCCTGATCATTGCAGGGATCGAGCTATCTTGACGAATGCAGCCGACGCGAACGGCCCTCGACTTGTCGCCGCAAAATGCAAATTCCAGCTCGTCCTTGGAGGCAATACGAACGCGGTCGCCAAGGGCAGGATAGATGGTGACGCCACGGTTGAAGTTGCGCAAACTACGGTCGGGTGCAAGCCAGAGTTCACCGACTAGTCCAAGCTCAGCAATCCAGATCTCGTTCTCGCCTTCGCGCTGTGCGGGCACGGGAACGCTTAGAGCAGACACGATCGCAAGGACGACGGATGAGGTCGTGTCGATGGCGAGTAGCGTGCCCATCTCGGGGCGGTGCATTGTCTTGCGACCCGATGCATCCATTCGGCCATCCAGTAGCACAATCGCCTTGGCTCCAGTCACCGAGACGATGCGGCCGATGGTCATGTCGGCACCTAAGTTGCTTTCCTGGGGAATGTGAGCTTGCATGGTTCTTCTTGCTCGTAATCGGTTTAGTTATCATCACCAATCTGCTGGCCAAGCACCATTTCCCGGCCGCGAGCGGCGGAGACGAGATGGCGTGATGGCAGCATGACGGAGACCGTCGTTCCTTTACCCTTCGTACTTTTGATGTCCAGCCGACCGCCGTGAAGGTCGACAAGAGAGTGAGCGATGGGCAATCCGAGCCCTGTTCCTTCGCGCCATCTCGTCTTGGATCCATCCACCTGGCCGAACGGCGTCATGGCAATTTCGAGTTCATCCTCGCTCATGCCAACGCCCGTATCCTTGAACTCCACGACGAGACCGCCATCCACCGTAGCGAGCGCGCTGATGATCACGCGCCCTCCCGTTGGGGTGAACTTGATCGCGTTGGAAAGAATATTGGAGAAAATCTGTTTCAGCTTGGCCGGATCGCCGCGGATTGGGGGGGATCGGCTCTTGAATCGTGTTGGCGATCTCAACGCCTGCGTCTTCGGCCAATTTGCGGAACGAAGCGATGCAATAGGCAAGGATGTCATCGACGTTCGTTTCGCGCGCGTCGATTGTGAACTTGCCGCTCTGGATCTTGGATATATCGAGGATGTCGTTGATGACTGATAGCAGATGACCCGCTGAGTCATGAATGAGCTGAGCGTACTCGATAATGTCGGTTGCCGGGATCTGGCGCTTGTCTTGTTCGGAAAGGATCTTGGAAAAGCCGATGATCGTATTGAGTGGCGTGCGCAACTCATGACTCATATTGGAGATGAACTCGGATTTTACCCGGTTTGCCAACTCTGATTCGATCCGCGCACTGTGCTCGGCCATGCGCGTGCGGTGGCGCAGAACGGCATCGCCAAGTAGCGAAGAATATTCGCTAATCAGCGTATTTGTGCGGCCAGTGCGTATGGATTTGCCAAGCATCGAAACTCGGTTTGCCTCTTATCTTCAGCGAAATGTAATCGAGCAACGGATAACTTGTGGTTAATTCGTGGACGCCGTTTTCACATAACTTTGAGATTAGAAGTGGATTATGAAAATTGATGAGAAACGACGAAAAATTTTGATGTTTTTCAAACGGTTCAATCGTCACCACACGCCCCATCGCAAACGCATTGGCGCAGCATCTCATTTAGTGTTGCATTTAGTGTTGCAATGATTGGCAAGAGGTCTGAAAAGGCTTCATTTCGGTATCACGTAGGTTGTGTGCGCAATACGGTTGGTGCTGCATATATTGCGCAGAGTTTGTTTCCCATTTCGATGCTGGACAGCGTCGCCAAAGCGCTCTTTTGTAGTTGCACGATGGGGGAGACAGATGGACCAAGCAGACGACTGCGGCGGATTGCGGACATGCGTTCGATCGGCAACCGTGGTGGCTGCGGTGTTGTACGGGGCAACCGCAACGATCGCACCGCAGTGTGCGCAGGCAGAGCCAGCAGTAGGGCAGTTTGAACTCAAGGGTCTGGAGGCTGAGCCAGGGCAGATCGAGTTCCAGTCCCAGAATGCCTGGTCGTTCGGTCAGACGCGACGCCGTTTTGCCGAGGAAACTCCTGGAGCTTATCTCTACGACGACAATGCAGCGACACGTCAGCGGCACGCCCTGGAGATCGAAATGACGTTGACGCATTTCCTGCGCATGCGTGTTGGCATCGAATATGAGAAGGAGCGGTTTGACGAGCCGCCTGCACCTGGAGCGGCCAACGCCTTCGATGACCTGAAGTTGACGGAAGTCGCGGTGGAAGGCGTCGTCATCCTGAAGCCGGTGCCCAAAGAGGGGGGCGTCGGGTTCGGCGTTCTTACCGAATTCGAGCATCCAACGTCACGCGGAGAGCTCAATACTATCGTCATGGGGCCGATCATCGGCGCCAAGTCCGGCCCCCTGTCGAGCCTGCTCAACATTACCTTCATGAAGCATTTCGGCTCGGGCGAGATAACCGATGACGGACGCGAAAAGGACGACAAGTGGGACATCGGCTATGCCGCGCAGGTCAAATATGATTTGAACGGCGCATGGGCGCTGGCCCTCGAAGCCTATGGCACGTTTGATCGTATCGGCAACTCAGGCAGACCGACTGAAGGGGCGTTGCTGTTTGGGGATCACGATCAGCATCGCGCGGGTCCGGTTGTCTATCACGAGTGGCGAGCTGGAGGGGGTGGCGATGTTGGCCGCGGTTCTTCGCGCATGAGCAAGGTTGCCAATGTCGATGAAGGAAAATCGGGCGATGATGAGGAGGGGGAGGATGGCGTGCTGATGCGGCTTGGCACCGGCATTCTGTTCGGCATCAATGACAACACACCAGATACAACTTTGAAGCTGAGTTTCGAGATGGAATTTTGAGTGAATAAGTTGAAGCCGTGAAAACGGCCGCCCCGATAGCGAGGCGCGGCCGTTTGGCTTTTTTAGCTGTCGGTGACCGGTCAGAACTTGATCTTGACACCACCGTAGGCCGCAACGGGTGCCGCCGGCATGATGGTACGCGGGTCGGTGAAGAAGCTATTGCCGAGTCCGGCAGCCTCGGCCGCCTCATTGGCGTCCTCCAGTCCGAAGAAGTTGCCGAACAGACCGTAGCGCTTGTCGAACACGTTGTTGATGATGCCGTAGACCTGGATGTTCTCGGTGATGTCGTAGCTGGTGTTGAGGTTGACGCGCCACCAGCTGGGCAGCCGCCGTGCGACGTTGGCTTCATCGCCAAAAAACACCTGATTGCTGGAGGCAACAAGGTCTGCGCCGAATTTCCAGCGCTCCGTGATGGCGTAATTGAAACCCGACTTGAAGCGGTGGCGCGGGACGCCGGAGAGCCGGTCGCCGCTGCGCCCGATCACACACGAGGTCATATTGGCATCATTGGGGTCGTAGGCACTTTCCGTATCGCAATCGATGATGTCGGTGCCGGCCATATTGATGTTGGGCGAGGGAAACACGTTGGTGTCCTGGTATGTTGCATCGACATAGGCGTAGTTGGCGTAGGCCTTGAGCCGCGGCGAGGCATAGTTGACACCGAACTCGATACCCTGGCGCAGCGTATCGCCGGCATTGGCAAAGTAGCCACGGCCAGCTTCGTGCGCCGGTAACGGCAGGATGTCATCCTTGCTGAGCGTGCGGAAATAGCCGATCGACCATTGCACCTTTTCAAAGCCCGATGGCGAAACCGATTCACCTTTGAAGCCAAACTCCCAGGTTTTTGACACCACCTGCTTGAGCGGCGGATCGTCGGTCAGGAAGCTCTCGATGAGGCACGGATTATCGGGATCGGCGCAGGCGAGTTCGGCTGGCGTTGGTGCGCGGTTGGCCTGCGAATAGCCGCCATAGACCGAGAGCCCCGGGAACAGCTTGAACGTCGCCCCGCCGCTTGGGTTGAAGCGCTGGTATGTGCTGGTCCCGTTGATGTCGGCGAAGTTGCCGGTGTTATCCTTCAGGTCGATCGAGGCGTGATTGTAGCGCCCGCCAAAGGTCAGCGACAGGCGGCCCGTCACGTCAAGTGTATCGAGGACGTAAAGGCCCCAGTAGTTGTTGCGCGAGGTGATGGAGCGCGGCAAATACTCGTTGTCATCCTCCAGCGGGCCATCGATGAATGCTCCAAGACCGCCGACCACGAAGCGCGGACCGATCACGCCGACTTCGCTACCTGCCCGGTATTTGACATGGCCGCCGTCGTAGCTGACGCCGAGGGTCAGCTGATTGGGACGGCTGAACATCTCCCGCTTCTCGACGGCCTGAAGCGTAAAGCCGTAGCCGTTAGCAGTTTGGCCCGTGCGGTCGACGGAGCCAAGCACAGCATCATCGTCAACGGCGATTGGTGCGCCGCCGGAGGTCAGCTGGAACTCACTGTCGGTATCGTCGAGGGCGCAGACGTAGCCGAGGTTGCCTGGATCCTGACAGGCCGCAAATTCAGCGATGTTGCCGTCGACATGGCGTTGCTTGAAACGGCGGAAGTACGTGAGCCCCGACACTGTCAGGGTGTCGGTCGCTTTGACACTGCCGTTGAACGACAGCATGGCAACCTGGTTGTCGCTTGTCTGCGGTGAGGTAAAGGTACGCTCCCAGCCCTGTGCCAGCAACTCGACCGGAGAGGCGGCAACCACGCCGACGAAGTTGTCGGCGGTGGTGAAGTTCAAGTGGAATTCGCGGCGCGAGTCCTTGAAGCCGACGTCGGCATAAAGCCGCTTGATCCTGGAGGGTGAGAAATCGCGCCAGCCGTCGTCATGGATGCCTTCGAGGGCGAGGAACGCCGCCCAGTTGCCGCTCTGCAGGCCGGTGGCAAGCCCGCCTTGATAGCGTCCGTCCGAACCAAAGCGGGTATCGATCTCGGTGCCGTGGAAATTAAAGCCGTCACGCATGGTGATGACGGCCGCGCCGCCCACCGCATTGAGGCCGAAAACCGGATTGCCAGAAACGATGGTGATATCGGAAATCGCATTTGACGGTAGGAAGTCGAAATTGACCATGTCGCCAAAGGCTTCGTTGATGCGCACGCCGTTTTGATAGACGGCAAGTCCTTGTGCGACGCCCGGGAGCGGTGAAGCGTAAAAGCCGCGATAGTCAATCTGCGTCTGGAATGCGTTGCCCTGGACGTCCGTCAGGATGGCTCCGGGGACCTGGGTTTCGATTGCCGATTGTGGCGTTGGCGTCGGCTGGCGCGCAAAATCTGCGGCCGTGGCGCGCCCCACTGCGCCGGGTACCTTTTCCAGCGCGATCTCGCTACCGGCCAAGGGCGACATCCTAATGCCATTGGCCAGAGCCGGTGCGGCATAGGCTCCAGCTCCTGCGGCTGGCTGGGTGAGTGGGGGTGCAACCGGTTGTGGTGCGGGGGCCTGCTCAGGTGCTGGTTGTGGTTGCTGAGCCTGCTGAACCGTCTTCTTTTTCGGTTTGGGTTTGGCAACCGGCTGCGGCTTGGGCGTAGGTTGGGGCTGCTGCTGGATGACCTCGACGGGAGGGAG
>JAXGRZ010000050.1:0-13603 GCA_040765305.1 Hyphomicrobiaceae bacterium
CGATCACGACAACTTAATGCGACTTACTTGTCGCCCTGATCGCTCTTCTTGGTCCAGCGCTCAGCCGCCCAAGGCGGCAGATCGGCTGCTGTGATCTTGCCGTCCTTGTCCAGATCGATGTCGGCAAAGCGCTGCTTGGAGCGCGCCGCAAACTCATCGGCGCTCACTTTGCCATCGCCATCTTTGTCAAGAACGTGCAGCTTCTTCTTCTGGAACCAGCCGACCCGCTCGCTGGCGCGCGCTTCCAGGTCGGCCACCGTTATCACGCCGTCGCCGTTCGCATCGAGAAGCTCAAACCGCTTGGCCATCCGCTCAGCCCGCGTCGCGGGGCGCTTGGCCTGATCGGCTTGCGGCTTGCCGGCTGCATCCTCCTGAGCAGCCTTGTCGTCCGCGGCCCCATCATCAGGCTCAATCATACCGCCCTGCATGCCCTCCTGCATGCGGTTGTATCCGCCGTGACGCCCGTGGCGCCCACGGTGCATGCCGCGCCCGCGATGGCGCGAGGACTGCTCGAACTCGTCCTTGGTGACCTTGCCGTCACCATCGCCATCCAGGCGCGCCATCATCATGCGCTGACGCTGACCGGCCTTCTGCTGCATGCGCGCGGAAAGCTCACCGGCATCGAGAAAGCCATCACCATTCTTGTCCAGTTCGGCAAAACGATCCGATTTCGGCTTCAAGAACTCATCAAGCGTGACCGTGCCATCCTTATTGGCGTCAAGTTGCTTAAGCATCCCCATGCGGCCGGCCTTTCCGTGCCGTTTGCCGCGGTGATGGAAGCCGTGGCCGCCGTGACGACCCTCATGCCAGCCGCCGTAACCATGTCCCTTACCAAAGTGCCCTCCAGCAGCGGTCACTGCCGAAGCCGCGCCGACCGTTGCCAAAAGTGCAACACCGAGAGCCAAGCCTTTGCGATTCATGGATTAAAATCCTCCGTTCAAGCGCCGCTTTCGCGGCATGTATGAACAAAGAACGCGCGCGGCTGCAAAATCCGTCGCTCTAACCCAAGTTTTCTGGCTCGGACGGAACCACTTATACGACGATCACCTCATAGAGTTCGGCAACGGAAGCCAGCGTCGCGGTGAGCCGTGTTTCGAGCGCCTGGAAGGTCGGCGCATCACCCGCCCGCGTCAGCAGCTCCTTGAGGCCCTTGGGGGCTACGGCTGGATCGAAGGGTCCGTCAAGACAGAGCCGCAAGATCTGTGTGAGGTTGTGGATCAGCTCCGCCGCTGGGATGAGAACATCGGCATGCTCGGCCGCAAGGTAACCATGCACTGTCAGCTTACGCAGCGCTTTGGCTGTGTTCTGGTCGAGCACCTCAGGCGTCTTTTCGGCGGCAACGAGTTGCAGAAACTGGGCGATGAATTCCAGGTCGACAAGACCACCGCGCACCTGCTTCAAATCCCAGATGTTAGTCGTGCCCTTCTCCTTGGCGATGCGCTCGCGCATGTCGCGCACGTCGCCCACCACCTTCGCCCGATCGCGAGGATGACGCAGCGCAGCGTCGATGGCCGCTTCCACTTTTGCCCGCAGCAAGGGCGGCCCTGTTATTACGCGCGCCCGCGTCAGTGCCATGTGTTCCCAGGTCCACGCCTCATCGGCCTGGTAATCAATGAAGCTGGAAAGCCGCGCCGCCAGTGGTCCACTTTGCCCCGACGGCCGCAACCGCATATCCACCTCGTAGAGCGTGCCTTCAGCCGTCGGCGCCGACAGCGCCGTGACCAGCCGCTGCGTCATGCGTGCATAGTATTGGCTGGGCGCCAAGGGACGAGCACCATCAGATTGCGTTGCCTGCTCGTCAAAGTCGTAGACGACAATGAGGTCGAGATCGGAGGCCGCCGTCATCTCGTAGCCACCAAGTTTACCCATCGCCAGAACCACAGCCGCACCACCGGGAACGTTGCCGTGGTTGCGCGACAATTCCAGTTCAACAAAGCCCTGCAGCGCACCAATGAGCCGTTCTGCCAAAAGAGCATAGGCGCCGCCTGCCTGCCCCGCATTGATCGAACCGGAAAGGACCCGCACGCCGATCAGGAAGGCCTGCTCACTGCCGACCACGCGCGCCATGTCGAGGGCTTCCTGCACATCCGCGGCTATGCCGATTTCGGTGCTGATCACCTTGTCGAGTTCGGCTGCTCCCGGCAGCGTGTTGAATGTCTTGGGATCAAGCACGGCATCGAGCAATCGCCGCCGACGCGACAGGATGTGCGCAAGCCTCGGCGCCATGCCCATGATGTCGGCAACGAGCTTCAGCAAAGCGGGATTAACCTTCAGCAGAGCGAAAAGCTGAACTCCCGTGGGTAATTCGGAAAGAAACCGGTCAAACGTCGCAAACGCCCGGTCAGGCTCGGCCGTCTCGGCAAGTGCCCCAATGAGCAGCGGCTGCACAGCCGTCAACCGCTCGCGCGAACGCGCCGAACGCACCGCCGCATAGCGCCCCGCGTGCCAGCCCCTTACCGTCTGGAGAATGCTGGCCGGTTGCGTGTATCCCATGCGCTGCAACGCCTCGATCGTACCGGGATCATCATCGCCGCCGGCGAACACCAGGTTGCCGCCCCCAGCGCTCAGCTCGGGCATATCCTCAAACAATGCGATGTAGTGCGACTGCACCATCTCCAGCACCGGGATCAGCGCTGACGAAAACGCGGCCAGGTCTTGATATCCGGCGAACCGCGAGAACGCCTCCAGCGCCCCTGTCGCCTCTGGCAAGGAGTGCGTCTGCTCGTCCGCCACCATCTGGATACGGTGTTCGATGCGACGCAGATAAAGATAGGCGCGCTCAAGGTCCGCGCGCACACCTTCACGGATCCAGCCGCGTTCAACCAGAGCCTGCAGCGCCAGCAGCGTCTGGCGCACGCGCAGTTCACGCTGACGCCCACCCGCAATCAGCTGCTGCGTCTGGGTGAAGAACTCGATCTCGCGAATGCCGCCGCGACCGAGCTTCACATTATTGCCCGCCACACCGATGCCGCCGATGCCGCGGAAGGCATGAATCTGCCGCTTCATGGCGTGGATGTCCTCGATGGCGGCAAAGTCGAGATGCTTGCGCCAGACGAAGGGCTTCAGTTCCGCTAAAAGCGCAATTCCAGCACTACGGTCGCCAGCTGCCGGACGCGCCTTGATCAGCGCCGCCCGCTCCCAGTTCTGGCCGAAGCTCTCATAGTAGTGCATGGCCGCGTCCGTCGACAGTGCCACTTGTGTCGCGCCAGGATCGGGCCGCAAGCGTAGATCAACGCGGAACACATAACCATCAGCCGTCCGCTCCTGCATGATCTTGACCAAATCCCGCGTCATACGCACGAAGAAGGCCTGCGGCTCCAGGCCCTCGCGCAGTCGCACGCGCGCCAGATCGTAAAAAACGATGATGTCGATGTCGCTCGAGTAATTCAGCTCACCCGCACCATGCTTGCCCATCGCCAGCACGATGTAGCCCGATCGCACCGCCGCATCGGGCGCCGCATCGATCCAGTCTCCCTTTGCCTGCGCCTGACGAAAAAGAAAACCCACTGACGCATCGAGCGTTGCATCGGCACTCGCCGTCAGCACCCCCGTCACCGTCATCACCGGCCACACGCCGCCAAGATCGGCCAGTGCCGTCAGCAGAGCGACCTCGCTCTTGAAGACACGCACTGCCCGCATGACTTCGGCGATCGTTCCAAGAGACGCCATTGTCTCGTTGAGCGTGGCCAGCAGTTTCATGAAACGCTCCTCTGGAGCCTCCGCCAGCAGGCGCTGCAAGCGCACGCCATCGCGCACGATCAGGCTCTTCAGATAGGGCGATCCTGCAAAAATACCCGCCAGCAGATTGCGAACCCTGTCTTGCGACAACAAACTTGCAAGTTGTGCCAGATCTTCCCGCCCAGTGGCCTCTTGCTCAAGTTCGGCCAATTGCGAACGGGCGCGCTCATCATCGCCACCTTGCGGCCATTCAGTGATCCGGTCGGCAAGCGCATTGCTCTTGGGTGCATCATCGCGAGGCCCACTCCCCCCTTGCGAGGGTCGCTGATCCCCGCCGCCCGTAATATCCATCCAGGTACCAGGCATGCCGTCGTCCACTCCCCATGTCTCTTCGCCATCGCGCCCTTCACGGCGCGGCAAACTTGTTCTGCTTATACCGTCACGGGATGCCCACGCTCCACGGGAAGCGTGAGCACGACACGCAACCCCGGCGCATTGTCCTCAAGGCGCAACGTCCCACCATGCAGGCGTGCCACCGCCGCCACCAGCGACAGTCCAAGCCCCGTGCCCGGCCGCGACCGGCTCTGCTCCAGCCGCACGAAGCGCTTGAGCACGCGCTCACGATCGCGCGCACCGATCCCTGGCCCATCATCGGCGACACAAATTTCCACGCGCGCCTCAACGTGGCGCACGCGAACATCGACACGTGTTGCCGCACGCGTGCCTCTGGGCTGTTTCTCGCCGCCGGACGATGCGCTTCCATACTTGATCGCATTATCAATGAGGTTGGCAACCGCCTGTCCGACAAGATGCCGGTTGACGTACGCCAAAACGCCATCACCCCCCGAAAACGCCAGCGCCAAACCGGCTTCTTCCGCCACCGGTTCGTAGAGTTCGACAACATCGCCAACAAGGTGGCCGAGATCGACCTCTTGCGTGGTTCCCTCAAGCGCGCCGGCTTCCAGCCGCGCGATCAGCAACAGCGCATTGAACGTCTTGATCAGCTCGTCAGCATCCTCGATCGTACCTTCCAGCCCTGCGCGGCAAGCGTTGGCGTCACTGGTATCACGCAACGCAGCCTCGGCACGATTACGCAACCTGTTGAGCGGGGTCTTGAGATCGTGGGCAATATTGTCGGACACTTCGCGCAGACCGTTCATCAACTGCTCGATGCGATCAAGCATGTGATTGAGATTGCCGGCGACCGCATCGATCTCGTCACCACGATGGGTAACGTCGATACGCTGTGACAAGTTGCCCGCCATGATCGTGCGCGCCGCCCGGTTGACGCTCTCCAGGCGTCCAAGCACCATCCGGCTCAGGGCGTAGCCTCCCGATAGTCCGGCCAGTGCAAGTATCACCATTCCGCCAAGCGCCAACAGGCGCAGGCGTACCAGCATATGCTGCTCGGCATCGATGTCGCGCCCCACCAGCACACGCGCGCCCGCGCCGACCGGCACCACCAGGGCCACCGCCTGGCGTTCGGCTGCCACCGGCTCGCCTGGCCTGCGATAGGTGAAGACGCCTCCCCCCGCCTTGCCTGCAATCTCGGGCGGAACCTCATTGAGGTTGCCGACAAGCTTGGTCCCATCGCCCGACATAAGCAGATAAAGACGGCTGGGATCGGAGGCAATGCGCACGCCAAGCGTCTGCTCCAGCGCCGGCATGCCGCCATGTGCCGCAACCCGTTCGATTGCCGCGGCATCCGACCTCAGCGTCGCCAGAATTTCCGTGCGCAACGCCGCTTCCGACTGCCGGAACAAGATCGCCACCAGAACCGACGCCCCGATGATGACCGCCGCTATCGCCGCTGCCGCGATCTTGAATGCACCGCTCGACAGAACTCCGCTCGGGCGCTCAGCCATCGCCATCACGGATCATGTAGCCAGCACCCCGCACCGTATGCAGCAGTGTCGTTTCAAAGCCCCGATCGATCTTGGCGCGCAGCCGCGACACATGCACATCAATGACGTTGGTCTGCGGATCGAAGTGATAATCCCAGACGTTCTCCAGCAACATCGTGCGCGTCACCACCTGCCCGGCATGGCGCATCAGATATTCGAGCAGGCGGAATTCGCGCGGTTGCAGAACGATTGTTTCGCCAGCCCGCATGACCCGATGCGACAAGCGGTCGAGCACCAGATCACCGACGACATACCGGGTTGCCTGCTCCTCGGGCGCATGCCGCCGCGCCAGAGCCTCGATGCGCGCCAGCAACTCGGTGTAGGCATAAGGCTTGGTCAGGTAGTCGTCACCGCCGGCCCGCAAGCCCTTGACGCGATCATCCACTTCACCAAGCGCTGAGAGAATAAGCACGGGCGTTCTGTCGCCTTCGGCACGCAGCTGCTTGATGATCGAAAGGCCATCGAGAACCGGCAGCATCCGATCGACAATCAAAACGTCGAAGCCACCTTCGCGCGCCAGCGCCAGCCCGCTCTCGCCGTCGCTGGCGACCTGCGCGCCGTGGCCGCTCTCCTTGAGCGACTTGTGCAGGAAACCAGCCGTTTCCTTGTCATCCTCGATCACCAGCACGCGCATGTCGATGTGCTTCAAGTCCTGAAATTGACGTGCCCCGTTGTTCCCGTGCCGCAACCAATAGGGCGGGCACGAGCGCGCTCACAATAGGCCATCACCGCACCCCTTCAAAGCCGCCGGGAAAGGTTTGTTGAATTTGACAGATAACAAAGAGGCCGTCTGCCGGTACTCCTCGGCAGACGGCCTCCCGCATGTTGCTTCGTCCAAGCGGCTGTCGAGCCGCCAACGGCGAGGGTCAGCCTACTTGAGTTGCAGCGCCACAAAGCGCTTCTGCTGTTCTGTACGAACATGCAACAGCACGGCTTTGCGACCCAGGTCGCGGGCCTTCTTCACGCCTGCGACGACATCGTCGATATTCTTGACGACCTCACCTTGCACCTCAAGGATCACATCGCCCGCCTTCAGACCCTTTTGCGCTGCATCCGACGCTGGATCGACTTCTGCAATCGCCACACCATCCTTGACGCCTTCCCCCCCGGCAGGTGCCAATTTAAGACCGAGCTGCTCCAGCGCCGTAGGTGTCTGGTCAAGAGGCTTGCCGTCCTCAAGACGAGACAGTTCATCAGGAGAGTTCGGGAAGTTACCCAGTTTGACCTTGATCACCTTTTCTGCAGCATTGCGCCACACCTTGACCGATACCACCGTGTCGGGCGAATAGGCGGCAATCTTACGGGCCAGATCGCGGCTGTCTTCAATTGCGCTGTCGTCAACAACAAGTACGACGTCGCGGGCCTCAATTCCAGAAGCAGCAGCCGGACCACCTGGCGTAACTTCGCTGACCAGAGCACCGCGCGCCCGGTCCAGTCCAAGGCTTGCCGCCGTATCGTCATCGACGTTCTGGATCTTGACGCCCAGCCAGCCGCGGCTGACCTTGCCCTGGTTCTTGAGCTGCTCGATCACCGCCTTGGCTGTCTTTGCCGGTACTGCGAAGGCAATGCCGACACTGCCACCCGACGGGCTGAAGATCGCCGTGTTGACGCCAATCACTTCGCCATCGAGATTGAACGTCGGGCCACCCGAGTTGCCACGATTGACCGCCGCATCGATCTGCAGGAAATCGTAAGGACCAGAACCGATATCACGCGTCAGCGCCGAGACGATACCAGCCGTCACGGTACCACCCAGACCGAACGGATTGCCGACCGCGATGACCCAGTCACCCACGCGCGCCGGACGGTCGGTGAAGTTGACATGCTGGAACGACTTGTTGGCCTTGCTCTTGATCTTGATGAGCGCCAGATCCGTGCGTGCATCAGTACCGACCAGATCTGCCTCGAGCTTTTCTTGGTCATCAAAACTGACTTCGATCTTCGATGCACCATCGACGACGTGATTGTTGGTGACGACATAGCCGTCAGCGGAGATCACGAAGCCCGAACCCTGTGCCAGCTGCGGCCGGTTCGGCTTTTGCGGCTGCTGGAACTCTTTCGGCAGGTTCTTGAAGAAATCCTTCAGGGGATGATCATCGGGCAGCTCGGGCATCCCGCCAAAGCGGCGCCCGCCCGAAGACTTGGCTTCGCCTTTCTCTCCGTTGGTGACCGAAATTGAGACGACCGCGCCCTTAACCTTATCGACGATATCAGCGAACGTCAGAGGCGCGCGACCGTAGGGCGTCTGCACCCCCTGATCAGAGGGTCGCAACTGCGCGCTCGCCGGGCGGGGAGTTTCGATGGACTGCCACGCCAGAGCGCCTGCACCGATAAAGCCCGCAACCATAAAGGCGCGAGCGACGCGCCATGCGCTGCCTCTCCCACCACTTGGCGCGGGATTTGCTACGTGAGCCTTGGAAGGCGCGTTTTGCATGGGGTCCAACCTCCTTGATGACGACCCAATTGGCCGTTTCATCGAGGCTATAGCCAAACCGCCATTACCGCAGCCTTTCGACCGTCTTAACGATATGTAATGTGGCGTGGGGTGCTTCGTGACCGGTGAGGTGTCCAGTTCTCGAAAATTGCCCCCCCGATCGGCGCGGGCAAGCACGCATGGTAAGTCACCCCTCAGCACGGCCTGGGACTTGCTCAAGCCCCAAAACAGAGCCGTCACTCAAGCCCTTCAGTCGCGTTTTGCGTCCTCTCAGACAACTGTAATTACGACGTCGCTAGCCACCGCGGTCCTCATGCTCGCCAACCCTGGAGCAGCCGGCGCCACCGCCGCGCTGTCGTCCAGGTCCCTTCCCCAAGTTTCCTCACCGGTTCGGCCGGTTGCCATCTTCGAGCCCGACGATCGGCGCCTGATTTCAGATCAATATGCTCAGGTGCGCAAGCGCATCGGATTGCTCGTGCATCGCCGAACCAAATCGGTTTGCACGGCATTCTGTGTGGCCCCCGACATCGTGGCGACGGCCGGGCATTGCGTGGCCGGTACCCTCGCCCAGCCAGCCGGTGATCCTGCTGACTTGCGCTTTCGCCGCGATAGACCGAGGGTCCCGGGAATTGCAATCAAGGGCGCTGAAGATGGAACCTTGTACAACCATATCGTGACGGGCGCGGGACAGCTCAACACACGCCCCCCCATCAACGCTGCGTCAGATTGGGTCTTTCTCAGGCTGGCGCAAAAGGCCTGCCCGTCAGGGGGATTGCCTTTGAGCCGGCGCACCTCCAGCCAGGTTGCCGCCGACGCCGCCGATGGGCGGATCTATAATCTCGCCTACCATCGCGATTTGCCGCACTGGAAGCTTGCCGTAGCCAGGCCATGCGGCTTCATTTCACGTTGGAAAACAGGCGAGCGCGAGCAGTTGTCGCGTGATTTCGAACACTCTGAAGACCTTCTGCTGCACACCTGTGATACAGAAGCTGCATCTTCCGGTTCGCCTCTCATCGTCGATGGCAAAAATGGTCCTGAAGTCGTCGGTATCAATGTCGGGACCTACGTGCGCTCACGCGTCGTCACGCAAGACGGCCAGGTCATCCAGCACCTCGACACACAGGTGATCGCCAACACGGCGCTGCTCGCCTCACCCCTTGTCGCACCGCTCGAAGCCTTCGCCAACGGTCAACTGTTGACGAACGCCAGCCAGATCGAACAACTCCAGAACCTGCTTCTCGCACAAGGTCTGCAACCAGGACCATGCGATGGGCACTATGGACCACAGACCCGCACAGCAATCGAGACCTATGAAGCGCGTGTCGGACTGCCCATCACCGGGCTTGCCACGCGCTCCCTTCTCAGCCGCCTGGAGACGACTACATCAGCCCGCGCCCAGCGCTGAACCGGTCTTGCGGCACGTCGCTCGTGTTCACGTTACCTCATCGGGTGCGGCTTTGAGCACCTGAGCAAGCCGTTCTTCCTCTTCCTTCGAAAGCTGTGATCGCGATGCTGCCGCGGCGCCAGGTTGCGACCACATCGCCCGCACGACAAACGCGATCGTGGCAATCAGAAGTAATGCTGGCGCCAGCCACAGCAACCACGTGTGCCACCCGAACGGCGGCTTCAGAAGCACGAAGTCTCCATAGCGCTGAACCAGAAAGTTCATGACTTCAGTGTTGCTATCCCCGGCGACCAACCGTTCGCGCACCAGATGCCTCAGGTCCTTCGCCAGCGGCGCATCGGAATCATCAATCGACTGGTTCTGGCAGACGAGACAACGCAACTCCGCCGACAGTTCTCGTGCGCGCGCCTCCAGGGCTGCATCCTTGAGCTGCTCATCAGGGCTCAACGCGTGGCAAGGGCCAGCCTCCCAAAGCGGGCCCGCCAGCGCCACCATTGCCATCACCAGGACAACGAGCATGCGCCGCGCCAGGCGAGCCCAAAAACCACCACCGATCACTTTGCCTGAGATCGCTTTGCCTGAGGATATCATGCCGCAACCGTCCTTCGCCGTTTAGAGCGGACGGGAGCGCCAACCCGCAGCCGCCGATCGCTCAGCGAAACCCCACCGCCGATGAACATGATCACGGCACCAATCCATATGAACCGCACCAGCGGATTGAAATAGATGCGGAAAGCAAATCCGCCGGCCTGCTGCACGTCACCAACAACGGCATAAAGATCACCCCGCCACGAGGCCAGGATGCCCGCTTCCGTCGTTGGCATCGGCGGGGCGTCATAGAGGCGCTTGGAGGGGGTGAGCATCGTCACCAGCTTGCCATCGCGCGTCACCTCGAGCGTTACGATATCCTCTTGGTAGTTCGGGCCGTGCCCTTTCGAGGACTCCTTGAAGGTCAACACATATCCTGCCGTCTCGACGTGATCACCCGGCTTCATCGCAACGATCGTCTCAACACGATAGGCCGAGGTGGCCGCAATGCCGATGACGGCAAGGCCAACGCCGAAATGGGCCAGCATCGTTCCCCACACCGAACGAGGCAGATTGCGGGCGCGCCGCACAACTTCGCCCCAAGGTACCGATCCCGCCTTGGCACGGAAGGCGATTTCCCACACCGCGCCCATCATAACGAAAACGCCAAGCCCGATCGCAAACGGCGCCAGCCAAGGTCCGCGCTGCACCCACGCGGCTGTCGCCACGATCACCACGATAGCAACGACGGCGGCAATCGATAGCCTCTGCGCCGCACCCAAAAGATCCCCACGCTTCCACGCCAGGAATGGTCCGAATGGCAATGCCAGCAGCAGCGGAAGCATCAACGGCACGAATGTCATGTTGAAGAAGGGAGCCCCCACCGAGATCTTGTCACCCGTCATACCCTCAAGCGCCAGCGGATAGAGCGTCCCCACCAGGACGGTCGCACAGGCGACGGTGAGCAGGATATTGTTGAGAACGAGGCCACCCTCGCGGCTGATCGGCGCGAAAATTCCGCCTTGCCGCAACTCACCCGCGCGCATCGCAAACAACGCCAGCGCACCACCGATGAACGCGAACATGATGGCGAGGATCACAACACCCCGCTTAGGATCGACGGCGAAGGCATGGACGCTCGTCAGCACTCCCGAGCGCACCAGAAATGCCCCCATCAGCGACAGCGAGAACGTCAAAATCGCCAGCAGGATGGTCCAGACCTTGAGAGCCTCGCGCTTTTCCATGACCAGCGCGGAATGCAGCAGCGCCGTTCCAGCAAGCCAGGGCATGAACGAGGCGTTCTCGACTGGATCCCAGAACCACCAGCCGCCCCAGCCAAGCTCGTAGTAGGCCCACCACGAGCCCATCGCGATCCCGACCGTCAGGAACATCCAGGCCGCCAGCGTCCACGGTCGCACCCAGCGCGCCCATGCCGCGTCGATGCGCCCCTCGATCAACGCCGCAATCGCAAACGAGAACGCCATCGAGAAACCGACATAGCCGACGTAGAGAAATGGCGGATGGAACGCGAGTGCAGGGTCCTGGAGAATGGGATTGAGGCCGCGCCCGTCGAACGGCGCGGGATCGATCCGCTCGAACGGATTGGAGGTGAAAATGATGAACAGCACGAACGCGAGGCCGATGGCCCCCTGCACGGACAGAACATGCGATTGCAGCGTCTTGGGTAGGTTGTTGCCAAACAGCGCCACGGCCGCGCCAAACAGCGCAACGATCAGCACCCACAGCAGCATCGAGCCCTCGTGATTGCCCCAAACGCCGGCAATACGATAGATCAGCGGCTTGGTGGAATGCGAGTTCTCGACGACGTTGGCCACCGAGAAGTCCGAGACGATGTAGGCGTACATCAGCGCCACGAACGAGATCAGGATGAGAAAGAACTGGCTGATCGCCGCCGATCGTCCGAACTCCATCAGGCGAGCATCGTTACGGTAAACGCCATAAGCCGGGACGACAGTCTGGAACGCAGCCACCAGCACGGCCAGCACCAGAGCGAAATGTCCAAACTCGATGATCATTGCGTTGCTCCCTGGGGCGCTCGCGGCATTGGCCGCAATACCCGAACCGTTGGCTGGAGCGCTGTGTGATCCGATGCACAAGGATCAGCGCTTCAGGCTTTTGTTTGGTCGCATTTTCTTCGACGAACCAGCTTCAACCTCGCCAAAAAAGTGCTCTACTTCTGCGCACCACCATTTGCCGACTTGTGCTTGGCGCCCTGACCCAGCTTGACCCCCCTGGCCTTTAGCGCGTCGGCCACTTCTGGTGGCATGTAGTTCTCGTCATGTTTGGCTAGAACCGTATCTGCAGTAAGGCGTCCACTGGCATCCAGAACACCCTCGGCGACGACACCTTGACCTTCGCGGAAAAGGTCTGGCAGCACGCCCTCGTAGGTCACCGGAATGGTCTTGAGCGTATCGGTCACGACAAATTCGACATGCGTGCCGCCACCACGTTTGACCGACCCATCTGCCACAAGGCCGCCAAGCCTGATGCGCTGGCCAACCGAAACCTTGTTCTCCGCGATGTCGCTGGGTGTATGGAAGAAGACGATCGAATCCTTCAACGCAAACAGCGTGAGCACGGCTGCCAATCCGAGGACGGCAACAGCTGCTAGAATCAAGGTAGCGCGGCGCTGCTTGCGTGTCATGGTTCCGTTTCGTGCCCTTCTCTTGGTGCCAGCTCACTTGGTACACGTGCCTGCCACTCACGCGCAGGCCCTTGTCGATCGGTATCGGTACGGCATGGCGCGGCTAATTTCGGCTACGAGCCAATGCCCAGATCCCTGGCCAGAGCATCTAAGGCCTCGAGTGCTGGCTTGTCTGCCTCGAACGCTCGACGCGCATCTGCCAGCGCCTTCACCGCATCCTCCTGGCGCCCCATTACCATATAGGCACGTGTCAGACGCTTCCAACCTTCCAGATCCTTGCCGTTTTCTGCAAGTCGGGCGGCCAGACCCTCGACCATCTTCGTTATAAAGGCGCTGCGCTCTTGCGGCGTCATCTGTGCGGCAGCCGCCATCTCCGCCGCACCTGGACCTGGCTGATGCGGCGGCGCGGCCGGCACTGGCGTTTGCTGAGAACCAGCCGAAGCGCTTGCCGCAGCTTCCTTTGTCGAACCTGGCGCCGGCGCGCTTGGTGGGCTGCCTCCAGCCAGGATCGCGCGCATTTCACCAAGCTTGGTTTCGACGAGTGAGCGCCAGGGTACATCACCAGGGGCACTTTTCAGCATCGCGTCCAGATCGGCGATCGCGCCAGACAGATCGCCATCCTGCTCCTTGGCCAGAGCCAGCCAGAAGCGCGGCTCGGGCGTATTGGGCGCGAGAATGAGAAGGCGCTCATAAGCTTTGCGCGCTTCAGGCACGACAAGACCATTGTTGGCCAGCACCAGGGCTTCGGCAAAGCCAGCGATACGCTCAGGGCTCTCACCGTTGAGGCGAAGTGAATTGGCATAGGCACGTGCCGCATCATCAAAGCGCTGCTGCTTCATGTAAACGGGTGCCAGAACCTCCCAGCCCTTCGCGTCATCAGGATGATTGCGCAGGCGCGTCTCCACTAAGCCAATGAGATCCGTGATCGAGCGGTGCGGGTTATCCTTGGCGACGCGCGCGGCGAAAGGCACATCCGGCATGCCAGGCGA
>JAXGRZ010000051.1:0-13502 GCA_040765305.1 Hyphomicrobiaceae bacterium
TCAGCGATGGAGAGACGCAACGGCGGAGCGTTGCAGAGCCGGCCATCAGCGCTCCGCCAGCGCGGCCCGTGCCGAAAATAACTTCTGTGCCACCCGTGGTGACCACCGGCTCGGAAAGCGCCGAGACGGCGAAGAAAAGGCCATCGGAGGCCAGCGACGAGGCGGCGCGCGCGGCCTCTCGCAAGCAGATCGAGGAGGGCTATCGACTGCTGCGTGCCGGGTTCGTCAAGAAGGCGCGTGAGAGGTTCGAGCAGGCGATGAGCACCAATGCCTCTGACGCCAGTCTGGCGCAGGGTCGCTCGATGGATCCCTCGTATTTGAAAACGGTTGCCTTTCCCGACGTGGTTCCCGATGCCGAACAGGCGCGGCGCATGTATCGCCGTGCCCTCCTGCTCGGCAACGAAGAAGCAAAGGGTGATCTGGAGCGATTGGAACGGGCCATGGCCGCTGCTGCTCCGATCAACAACGTGCCGCCAAGCTCGCCTGGAGATGCGGACCCGGCGGGGCAATCCCCGGTGCCGTCACAATAACCAGGTGCGGTGTCTTCGAGCCTTCCAAAGTGATCCATCCAGCTCCAAAACTCTAAGGGGTTCCGTCACGCGCGCTGTCCGTTACACTCTTCTTCGTGATGGCATATGCAAAAGAAGAAACCGGAACGCGCTTCCCGCCTCCTCGCGAGATCGCAACAGACCCGGAACTGACGATCCGGGCGGTGTTGACCGGTATGGCGCTGGGCGCACTGCTGACGCCCTGCAATGTCTACGCCGGCTTGAAGATCGGCTGGGCGTTCAACATGTCGGTTGCCGCTGGATTGCTGGCCTTCGGGCTATGGCAGGCGCTGGCGCGCCAGTTTGGAACGCGACCGCTCCATATTCTTGAAAATAACATCAATCAGACCGCGGCATCCGCGGCAGCCTCAATTATTTCCTCGGGTCTTGCCGCGCCGATTCCGGCACTGGCCATGTTGACCGGCCAGAGGCTTGTTTGGAACGTACTGGCGGTCTGGCTGCTGGCGGTCAGCTTGATTGGTGTCGTTGTTGCTGCGGGATTGCGCAATCAACTTTTGGAGCGCGAGCGGTTGGCGTTTCCCTCGGGCGTGGCGACCGCAACGACCATGCGCCAGATCCACGGCGAACAAACGGGTTCGGCCGATCGGCTTGGCCTGTTGTTGTCGGGCATGGGTGTTGCGGCAGCCTTAAAGATGGTCAGTGAATTTGTGGTCATGGTTCCGAAGTGGGCGCCATCGCTGTCAATGCGAATTGGAGCGCAGGGTATGGCTGTTTCCCCGACCAACCTTGGTTTTATGCTGGACCCATCGCTGCTGATGGTCGGCTTTGGTGCGATTGCCGGATTGCGGGTCGGTATCTCCTTGCTTCTGGGCGCGGTGATCGCGTGGGGTGTGCTCGGTCCCCTTGCCATCGATCGCGGCTGGGCTGAGGCTGGCGCTGCCGATCCTTCGCTTTCGTGGTTTGCGCCGCTGGTCGAATGGCTGTTGTGGCCAGGCGCCACCTTGATGGTCGTCGCGGCGCTCGCCTCGTTTGCTTTTTCCATGGCGCGTGTGGTGCGGGCCCGATCGTGGCGGGTGGGCACTGGCGAGAGTACGGCCAGTGACACGGGTCCGGTCCTTGATCGGCGCACTTTCGCAGTCGCATTCGTTGTGACGCTTACACTGGCAACCCTTGCTCAAGTGATGATCTTCTCCATCACACCGTGGGTGGCCATTCTGGCGGTTCTTCTGAGTTTCGTGCTGGCCATCGCCGCGGCGCGTGTTTCTGGCGAAACGGGTATCACGCCGGTCGGTGCGCTGGGCAAGATCACGCAGCTGACATTTGGCGTTGCAGCGCCTGGCAGCATGAGCGCTAACCTGATGACCGCAAACGTCACGGGCGGTGCGGCGGGTCAGTGTGCCGACATGATGCACGATCTCAAATGCGGGCAGTTGATCGGTGCAACGCCGCGTCTGCAGATCCTGGCGCAAGTGTTTGGCGTGATGACCGGCAGTCTTGCCGGGGCCGCGGCTTATCTGCTGCTCATTCCCGATCCGGCCCACATGCTGATCACACCGGAGTGGCCGGCTCCCGCGGTTGCCACATGGAAGGCGGTTGCGGAGGTTCTCGCTGGTGGGCTTGAGGCGATGCCGCCAGCCGCTCTCCCAGCGATGATGGTGGCTGCCGTGGCCGGGATCGGCTTTTCCATTGCCGAACATCGCCTGCCCGAGAGCTGGCGCAATCTGGTGCCGTCGGCAACGGCAATGGGTCTGGCGTTCTGCATTCCCGCGTGGAATTCGATCTCGCTTTTCCTGGGCGCTCTGGGTGCCGCCGTTGTCGTGCGGCTGGCACCGACATGGGCTGAGCACCGGATCATCGTGATCGCGGCGGGGCTGGTTGTCGGGGAGAGTCTCGCTGGCGTCATCGCCGCCCTGGCCAACGTCTTTCGCTAAACCAAAAACCAAAGGCAGGTGTTGGTGCTGCTGCGTGGGCGGCCGTCGGTGCCGCCGCTGCGTGGGCCGTCGTCGGGGGCGTTCACGCGGGCTCGATGCCGTCCATGCGCATGTTCAATCCGGCGGCCGCCATATGCTGCTTGGCCTGGCTGATCGAATAGGTGCCGAAATGAAAGATCGAGGCGGCGAGCACGGCGCTGGCGTGGCCATCACGCACGCCGTCGACCAAGTGATCGAGCGTGCCAACGCCGCCCGAAGCGATGACCGGTACCGGCACGGCATCGGCAATGGCGCGGGTCAACGCCAGGTCGAAGCCGGCTTTGGTGCCATCGCGGTCCATCGAGGTCAGCAGGATCTCGCCAGCGCCGAGCGCCACCACTTGCCGTGCATAGTCGATTGCATCGATTCCGGTGGGCTTGCGCCCGCCGTGGGTGAAGATCTCCCAGCGGTCCGCTTCTCCGGGCGCTGAAACCTTCTTGGCGTCGATGGCGACGACGATGCACTGCGCGCCGAATTTCTCGGACGCGTCCTTGACGAACTCACGGTTGAAGACGGCAGCGGTGTTGATCGAAACCTTGTCGGCTCCCGCTTCGAGCAGCTTGCGGATGTCGTCGAGCGTGCGCACCCCGCCACCGACGGTAAGCGGCATGAAACAGCGCTCGGCGGTCTCCTCAACGATGTGGAAGATGGTGTCGCGGTCTTCGTGGCTGGCGGTGATGTCGAGAAAGCAAAGTTCGTCCGCGCCCGCCGCATCGTAGGCGGCGGCGGCCGCCACCGGATCGCCGGCGTCGATGAGGTCGACAAAGTTGACGCCCTTGACGACACGGCCGTCCTTGACGTCGAGGCAGGGTATGATGCGGATCTTCAGGCTCATGCCTGCTTCGATAGCGGCGAAATGGCTGGGCTGCAACTGCCTCTTGTTGAGCGGGCCTGCGGCGGCACGTGGAGGCGTCGTCAGGTGGGCGTTCACCAACATTGGTCCGGTTCGGCAACGCTGCACTTGATCGGAATGGAAAGCACTGCCATCTAGGGTCCGGACCCTAAGCGATCCGGGCGCTCGTGCCCGACAGTTCAAGGCCATTCGAAATGACCCAACGCTCGATCACCGTTGCCGCGATCCAGACCTCGTATGGCAACGACATGGCCGACAACATCGCCAGGACCGAGGGGTTCGTGCGCGAGGCGGCCAAGGCCGGGGCGCAGGTGGTGCTGCCCTCCGAGCTGTTTCAGGGTATCTATTTTTGCACCGAGCAGAATCCGAAGTGGTTTGCCAGTGCTCATGCAGTGCATGAGCATCCATGCGTTCTGGCGATGCAGAAGCTTGCCAAGAAGCTGAAGGTGGCAATCCCGACCTCGTTCTTCGAGAAGGATGGGCCGCGCTACTACAACGCGCTGGCGATGGTCGATGCGGATGGCGAGATCCTCGGCGTCTACCGCAAGAGTCATATTCCCGACGGGCCGGGCTATCAGGAGAAGTATTATTTCCGGCCAGGCGATACTGGTTTCAAGGCATGGAAGACGCAGGTCGGGACGATCGGCGTCGGTATCTGCTGGGACCAGTGGTATCCCGAATGCGCGCGAGCGATGATGCTGCAGGGTGCGGAGCTGCTGTTCTATCCAACCGCAATTGGATCGGAGCCCTATGACGATGCGCTCGATACGCACGCCATGTGGCAGCGCGCCATGCAAGGGCATGCGGTATCCAATGCGGTGCCGGTGGTGGCGGCGAACCGGATCGGGCTTGAGGATAACGACGGCGTCAAGCAACGGTTCTACGGCCACTCATTCATCGCCGACCATACCGGCGCGCTGGTGGAGCAATTCGGGGCCAAGGACGAGGGCGTGCTGGTGCATACCTTCGATCTCGACATGATCGAGAATTACCGGGCGGATTGGGGTTTCTTTCGCGACCGGCGCCCGGATCTTTACGACAAGGCCGGCTGCTGAGCGCCAGTCTGGTTGGCCCGGGCTGTCGTTTGCTTAGTTGCACCGCTCAAGCAGTCAGATCGCGTGCAGCCCATTCGGCGGCGCGGCGGCCCGTCAATTCCGTGATGGAGCGCAGGCCAGCGCGCTGAACCTCGGCGGCAAGGTGCTGCTTGATACGGCCGATCAATGCCGGACCTTCGTAAATCAATCCGGTGTAGAGCTGGATCAGTGTCGCGCCCGCTTCAATCTTCGCCAGCGCGGTCGCCGGGCTATCGATACCGCCGATGCCAATAAGCGGAATGCGCCCTGACGTCATTTGATGAACCCGAGCAAGCATGACGGTCGATCGGTGAAACAGGGGACGGCCCGATAGTCCGCCTGCTTCCTTGCGGTTGCGATCGCTCAAGCTGTCGCGTGCCAGTGTCGTGTTGGAAACGGCGATTGCATCGACGGCGTGCGCGCCAAGGCGCTCTGCAATAGCAGGCAGATCGTCAATGGCGACATCGGGTGCGATCTTCACGAAGACCGGGCGATTTGGTTTACCGTTCGCGACGTGGGCGGCGCGGGCAGCCATCACGCGCGAGAGCAGTTCATCAAGTGCTGCCGGGGCCTGAAGGTCGCGCAGACCGGGGGTGTTGGGTGAAGAGATATTGACCGTGAAATAGCTGGCGACATCGTAGAATGTATCGAGGCCTTGCACATAATCGGCCGTGCGATCTTCGCTATCCTTGTTGGCACCGATGTTGACGCCGACAATGCCACGCGGCGCGCGGCGTTGAAGGCGCTGCAGAGCCGCGGCATGTCCCGCATTGTTGAAGCCGAGCCGGTTGATGACGGCGTGGTCGGTGATGAGCCGGAAAATCCGAGGTTTGGGGTTGCCCGACTGGGCGCGCGGTGTGACCGTGCCGATCTCGGCAAATCCGCAGCCCAGGCCCAGTACGGCATCCGCGACGCGCGCATCCTTGTCGAAACCGGCCGCAATGCCCACAGGATTGGGAAACGCGAGGCCGGCCACTGTGGCATGCAAGGACGGCTGATCCGGTGTTGTTGCCCGGCGATAGGCGCCACATTCCAACGCTTTCAAGGTGACTTCGTGCGCTTCCTCGGGAGGCAACGCGAACAGGACGGGGCGGGCGAACTGGAACAGCGACGTCATTTCAAAACCTTGCTTGCATGAGAACTGTTTCGATGTCAGGAACGCTGTCTGGACGTAGCGGCACGTTGCGCACCCACAGGGCGCTGGCGGTCGGCAGGTCGGCATAAAGATGCGGGAACAGCGCGCCCCCGCGTGAAGGTTCCCATTTCAATGCTGCGCCGAGTGCAGCAGGATCGATTGCGATCAACACGAGGTTGGCGCGACCAGAGAAATGCTTGCGTGCAGTTTCAGCGAGTTGATCGCGGGTGGAGAAATGGATGAAGCCATCGCGCAGATCATCCGGTGAGCCACGGTAGACACCTGTTGACGTCGCCTGGGTCCACGCGCCGGCATCCGTGATTTTGTAAATCAGTTTGCAATCGGTTTGCACTGCATGCCCCACATCATTGCCTTCGCGTGATTTTTTCGGAATGCTTGTAGCCTTTATGTCAACATAGTGAATAGACAGGTGCATGCGGAAAGGTAAGTCTGTATTTGAGTGTAATGATCCTTTGCTGTCTGGTTCCCACAAGGGCGAAGATCGCCATTGCAGCCAGCGAGTGCCGATGGCTGTAAACATGAGCGGGTGATTTCCATCGATTGCCAATGCGCTGGCAATGACACATTCGTGTGCTGAACATGCATGCGGTTGAGCTTAGGGGCAGTTGGTGCGTCTGGTTGATGAGAATAAGAAGAAGACCGTAATGTTCCAACGGTTGCGTCTGGCGTCTGTGTCATTGGGTGAGCTCTTCTCAGGAGGAGCACGTTTCAGTGTCCCCGCGTTCCAGCGCTCCTTCGACTGGGGCCCCGATGAGGCGCTGCAGCTTCTCGACGACGTTTCGCGCGCGGCGGGAATCGAAGCGCCAGATCAGGCTGATCCGGACTATTTCCTCGGAACCGTTCTGCTTCTCACAGAAGATGGCGATGCTCTGCCAGGCCCGGGCGAGGCTGTTGATACACCGATGAATTACCAGATCATCGATGGGCAGCAACGCCTGACCACATCGACCGTACTTTTTTCGATCCTTAGGGACCTCAACGATCAGTCAAAGGGTGAAGCAGGTTCGCTATCGGCACTGATCGAGCTGCCGGCGTCGGCAGATGGTGCTGCGAGGGCCTCGCAAAGCTATCGTATCGTGTTGAATGGAGCAGATCGCGACCTCCTTCGGCGTTTTGTTCAACGACCCGGCGGGACACTTCTGGAGCCTGACGATGTCCCCTCACAGGTATGTGTCAGCTCGAGCAAGCTGCTTGCCGTGCGAGAGGCGCTGATTTCGACGCTGATGCAGCTCAGCTTTGAGCAGCGTGACCAGCTTGCACAATTCCTGTCCGAGAAATGTCATGTCGTGGTGACGCTCTCGCACGACATCGAGCGTGCGCACCGCGTGTTCACCATTCTCAACGAACGCGGCAAGCCGTTGAGGCGCAATGATATCGTCAAAGTCGAAGTGATCGGTGGCCTTGCCGCCGAAGACGCCGACTATGTCCACCGGAACTGGGAGGTGGCCGAGCAGCTACTGGGCGAAGAGTTCGAAACCTTCTTCAGCCACGTCAAGGCGATGCATGGACGGCGGCGCGCCTCGGTTGTTGCGGGTTTGCGCTCTCTCATTGTCGAGGTTGGTGGTCCGCGCGCGTTTGTCGATGATCTCTTGATCCCCTATGCGCGAGCGTTCGCGCGCATACGGGACTGCTGGAACGCGCCGGCGGTAGAAGAAGACGAGCTGTCCTTGCATCTTTTCCATCTAGGGCGACTGCGAGGGCAGGAGTGGTATCCCGCCGCGCTCGCCGCTCTCAAGCGCTACGAAAACGAGCCGCATACCGCATTACGGCTCATCCGCGGCATTGACCGGCTGGCGCACATGTCGCGGATCCTGTGCCAGGGCAGCGGCCGGCGGACAACGCGGTTTGGGCGCGTGGTCCAGGCCATCTTGAACGGAGAGGCAACCGACGAGGCGGCCGATGTGTTCGCATTCGGGCGCGAGGAAATCCGCAACGCCAAGTTCCACCTGCGCAATCTTCACCGTCGCAATCCGCCGGTTTGCAAGCTTCTGCTGATGCGGATCAACGACCACCTCAGCGGAGGGGTATCGCTGCTCGACCCCAAGGAATTAAGCGTCGAGCACGTGCTGCCCAACCGGCCGTCTGCGACGAGCGGGTGGCGGGAGCTTTTTCCCGAACCTGAGGTTCGCGAGGCAGTGACACAGTGCCTTGGCAACTACACGTTGATACCGGACCAGTTGAACGACCGGATGCGCAATCGCGATTTTGCCGAGAAGCAGGAGCAGATTGCCGCCTATTTCGGCAACGGCCCAATGCTGGCGATCGTGGCGGACGTTGTTGCCGCTCCGGTCTGGGATTTCAAGACGGTGGCAGAGCGCGAACGGATGTTCCTGGAGGCTTTGGGTCACATCATCGGTATCGATGTGCGCGATGTTGCCCTCGGTCCCATGCGCGATGCTGCCGAATAGACCCGCCAATCATGCCAGGGGATTGCTTTTTTCTGTATTTGGTCATTACGCCTTGACGAGTTCACCCGAAAGACCCTTGGCAATCAAGGCGCGGGTGTTGTCGATGCCGTAGAGTTCGATGAACGAGCCAAAGCGCGGCCCCTGGCTTGATCCCAGAAGCACTTCGTAGATCGCCTGGAACCACTGGCGCAGGTTCTCCTTGGCGTAGCCGTTTTCCTTGCCGGCCTCGTAGACGAGGTTTTGAAGTGCGGTCGCGTCAGCATCTGCGGGCGCTGCAGCCAATACCTTGTCGAGTGCTTCAAGGGCCGTTCGCTCGCCATCGGTGGGCGCGCGGAAGACCTTGGTCGGCGCGACGAAATCCTCATAGTAGCGGACCGCGTAACCGGCCAGATGGTCAAGCAGCGGGTGCTCCTCAGCGGTGGCACCGGGCGCCACGCGGGCGATGAATCCCCATAGCACATCCTTGTCGTGCGCATTGGAGGCCGCAACCAGATTGAGGAGCAATGCGAAGGTGATCGGCAACTCGGCCTTTGGCGGCGCCCCCAAATGGATGTGCCAGACGGGATTATCGAGCTGCTGTTTTCCGTCCTGGCCGGGATAGGCTGCGATGTATTGCAGGTAATCGTCGACGGTGCGCGGGATCACGTCGAAGTAAAGGCGCTTGGCCGCTTTCGGCTTCTGGTACATGAACAGCGACAGGCTCTCGGGACTGGCGTACGTCAGCCATTCCTCGATGGTCAGGCCATTGCCTTTCGACTTGGAGATCTTCTGTCCCTTGTCGTCGAGAAACAGCTCATAGTTGAAGCCTTCCGGTGGCGTGCCGCCAAGCGCCTTGCAGATCCGTGAGGAGAGTGTCACGGAGTCGATCAGGTCCTTGCCGGCCATTTCGTAATCGATGCCGAGCGCGGTCCAGCGCATGGCCCAATCCGCCTTCCATTGACATTTGACACGCCCGCCGGTGACGGGGGTCTCGATCTGTTCGCCGCTCTCCGGGTCGAGGTACGTGACCGTGCCCTTTTCGACGTCGCGCGCGATCATCGGCACCTGAAGAACCTTTCCGGTGCGCTGGCAGACGGGAAGGAATGGTGAGTATGTCGCCTGACGTTCGGCGCCAAGAGTGGGCAATATGATTGCCATCACCTCGTCATAGGCGGCGAGCATCTGCAATAGTGTCGCGTCCATCATGCCCGAGCGGTAGCATTGGGTTGCGGACAAAAATTCATAATCGAAACCGAACTGATCGAGGAAGCTGCGCAGGCGGGCATTGTTGTGGTGCGCAAAGCTTTCGTGTGTACCGAACGGGTCGGGTACGCTGGTCAGTGGCTTTTCGAGCGCGGCTTGCAGCAGCTCCTTGTTGGGCACGTTGTCGGGCACCTTGCGCAGGCCGTCCATATCATCGGAAAAGCAGACAAGGCGCGTCTTGCGCTTTCCCTCGGTCAGGATTTCGAAGGCGTGGCGGACCATCGATGTGCGCGCGACCTCGCCAAAGGTGCCGATGTGCGGCAGTCCCGATGGCCCATAACCCGTCTCGAAGATGACCGTCTTTTGCTGCCCGCCCGGCATCCTTTCGAGGCGCTTGATGAGGCGGCGCGCTTCCTCGAACGGCCATGCCTTGGCGTTGGCGAGAAGGTCGGCTGGAACGGCTTTATGGGCGCTCGTCATATCAGGTCTTTAGAGCGCTTTATCCATCCGATGGATTGGGTTCGGCGCTCCTGCTCCTTGGTTGATCGCATTTTCTAGAGCACTTTTCGATCCGATGGAACGGAACCGGCGCTCTAGCTGTTTGGCTTGGTCGCATTTTCTTCGGCGAACCGGTATCCACTTCGTCGGAAAATGCTCTAGGGCGAACCGGCGTCCACCTCGTCGGAAAATGCTCTTTAGGGTCGTGCCATTGCTAACGCAGGATACGGGGCGAGATGTGGTGCTGACGTTGCTCGGCCGGGCGTCATAAGCTGGGCGTTATAAGGTCAGGATCAAGGTCAGGGTCCACCAGCGGCGGACCCGAGGCTGCGGCACCCTATTGACAGGCCTCGGGCGCGTCAATCAGGACCCGATGTTCGGGCCTGATCTATTGACCAGAGCGCGGACGGCACACAGGCGCAATTGAGGATAAGGTCAGGAGCGCCGCGTCTTTTGGGTCGCACCAGCCGGGCTGCTCGGTTCATTGCGCGTCCCAACGGTAGATCACTCTTGGTGCTGCATGTTGCTCGGCGTACTCCTTTGGCCAAGCTTTACGCCCCGATCAACTTGCGCTTAGCTGCAGGGGTAAATTGCGAGGCATTGATGCAGACACTCTTGAAGCCCCAGCAGGCACTGATCTACGCCATGATTACCGTTTCGGCGGTGGACCGCGTCATGACCGATGCGGAATTAGGACGTATCGGCGCCATCGTGCGCGAGTTGCCTGTGTTTCGTGACTACGACGATATGTGGCTGGTCGATGAATCGCGCGAATGCGCTGCACTCCTGGCCAAGGAGGGCGGCATGCGGCGCGTGCTCGATCTGGTGACTGCGGGATTGCCCGAGCAGTTGCGTGAGACGGCCTACATGCTGTCGGCGGAGGTCGCCATCAGCGACCGGCGCATCGCGGCTGAGGAGATCCGCTTTCTCGATCTGTTGGCAGAGGCGCTTTTGCTCGACAAACTGACCTGTGCGGCCCTGGAACGGGCGGCAACGGCACGCCAGCGAACAGTTTAGAGGCCGGATCCTACCCGCTGCTTGCCTCACGATGGCATCTTGCGTGACGTGAGGCGGCAGGCAAAGCTGGTGATTGCAGCGGCGGCGGTAACGAGGTTTTCCATGTGGGTTGTGTCTGAATCGCGGCGCGGGGCAAGGTCGTGGTTACCATCCTTGGCCCATGTCATCGAGATGCGCGGTGAAAGCGCGTAACCGGCAACCTCGGCACGGGTGCCAAATGGATCGCGCTCGCCCTGGATGATCAGTAACGGTGCTTGTAGCGCTTCAAGATGAGCGGTTCGCAGGGCCTGCGGCTTCTTTGGCGGGTGGAACGGATAACCGAGCGCGAGGGCGCCGATGATCGCACCGCGCGCGAATAATGTGTCAGCGACAAGCGTGGCAACGCGTCCGCCCATCGATTTGCCGCCGATGAGGAGAGGAATACCGCGTTGCGCGGGGCGATCGTCAAACGCGGCGACGGTCGCGATGAATTCCGATGTCAGGCGCTCGGCCCTGGGCGGTGGGCCGCGGCTACCGGTGGTGCGACGCTGCGCCATGTAGCTGAATTCAAACCGCGAAACACCAATGCCACGCGCCGCCAGGAGCACCGCCATCTCGGTCATGAAGGGGCTCGTCATCGGAGCACCAGCGCCGTGGGCGAGGAGCAGCCATGCAGCCGCCTTGCGATGGGGCGGAAAATCATCGAGAAACGTAACTGCGCTCATGCCATCGCGATCGGTGAGGGGCGTAATCTGCCTCACCGTAAAGCGCTTTGCGATCCGATGGAAAGGGATCGGCGCTTCGAAACTGTAAATTCCATTCAGGAGCCTGGTGCATGCAACTCTTCGCTGGTGAGGACGGCGGGCCGTTGAGCGAGGCTGGCGTGCGCCTTGGCGTATTTCTTGCCGTGTTCATCGTCATGGCTGTGGCCGAGGTTATCGCACCGAAGCGGGCGTTGAGTTACGACCGCTCCAAGCGGTGGATCACCAATCTGTCGATCGTTGCTCTCGATAGCGTGGTGGTGCGGCTGATGGGCGCGCTTGCTGTTCCGCTCGTCGCGGTGGGCGCAGCAATCTACGCGGCGCGCCAGGGCTGGGGGGTGTTCAACTGGCTCGACTGGCCGGTGTGGTTGGAATGGCTTGTCGTCCTCCTTGCGCTCGATCTGGCCATCTGGTTCCAGCATCTCGTTTCGCACAAGGTGCCGGCTCTGTGGCGCTTGCACCAGATGCATCACGCCGACGTCGATTTCGATGTGACGACGGCGATCCGGTTCCATCCAATCGAGATCGCGCTATCGATGTTGTGGAAGATCGTGTGCGTGGTTGCGCTGGGTGCCGCGCCCGAATGCGTGATCGTATTCGAGATTGTGCTCAATGGCTGTGCAATCTTCAATCATGCCAACGTGGCGCTTCCCCGCGGCGTCGATCGCGTGCTGCGCAGTTTCATCGTCACGCCCGACATGCATCGCGTGCATCATTCTGTCTTGCACCAGGAATTCAACAGCAATTACGGCTTCAATCTTTCGATCTGGGATCGCCTGTTCAGGACCTATGTCGCGCAGCCGGAAAAGGGCCACCAGGGCATGACGATCGGCCTTACGCCCTACCAGAATGAAGCGCCGACGCGGTTGATGTGGAGTTTGACACTGCCGTTCCGCAAGCGTGGCTGAGGCGCCCGGAGAAGTCGCTTGGTGGTCGGTCCTGCTCCCAGCAATTGAATTTTGGTTGCACGTCCAAGAACTTGCAAACCGCTGGGCGAACACATGACGGTGGTATATGGCGAACCGCTTGATCACTGTCGGCACCCCAATTTCGCCAAAGACGATGATAAGCTGATGTCTTGGTGTGGCGTGCGTTAAAAATCGCGACGACTTGCTCATTTGAAGCGCACGGAGGTGTTGTGGGGCGCATGATGCGCGCAGTGATGGTGTTTGGTGCCGGCGCCCTTCTCGTGGGTCTGCCGCGCGAAGACTATTCGCGTTTGTGGACCAATACGCAGACGACGGCACTCCGCGCTTATGCGCTGCTCGATCGGCATATCGTCAAGCCCATTCAGATCGCAACGACGTCTCAGAACACGCCGACGTCGCGGCAGGCGACCGATAACGTGCCTGATATCGTGGACGTGCCCAAGCCGCGCCCGGCGATTCGGCCAAGTCTTTTGGGTGAGGCGGCGCGGCGCGGTCTTGAGGATGTGCGCATTCCCGATGTGACTGTGAAGCCCTCACCAACGCCGGCGCCAACACCTTCACCAACACCGACACCAACCAAGGTTGGTGACGGGGAGGGCCCGGTTGCGTCCACCATCGACATAGAACCGGCACGCCCCGTGGCGGTATCAAGCGGTGGGCTGCTCGCAGCCCCGCCCGCAGCCCACCCCACAGCCCACATGGAGGCAAGTGACAGCGGCGTGGTGATCGCGAAGGCGGACGCGGACGCGTCCCAAACACCGATGGCAATGCCGGTTGCGGCCGTACCTCATGGCGCGGCCGATGGGCCGCACGTGCCACTGCCCGTTGCCGCGCCTCCCGCTGAAATGCCGCAGGCGGTGTCGGCCATCGAGGTTGAACAAGATGACAAGCACGCAGGCGTTGGGCCAGGGCCGGCTGCGGCCGGGGCGGCAACCACGCCAGAGCCTGCCGCGGAAACCGCAGGTTCGCCCCCTCTCCCATCAGAAAAGCCCGAGGTTCCCGCTGACAAGAAGCCACCGCCAGCGGCCAAACTGCTGTTTGGCGCGGCCAAGACCGCCGCACCACTCGCGGCCCGTTCGATCGGCTTTTATTCACGCGGCTGTCTTGCCGGCGCCAAGGCGTTGCCGGTCGACGGGCCAGCCTGGCAGGCGATGCGCTTGTCACGCA
>JAXGRZ010000052.1:0-13451 GCA_040765305.1 Hyphomicrobiaceae bacterium
ATGTCGGTGACATTCTGCACGTAGCGCACCGTGTGTCCGGTGGCGAGCCAGAAGCGGTGGATGATGTCGAAGACGACATACGTCGACGCGTGTCCGATGTGGGTTGCGTCGTACGGGGTGATCCCGCAGACGTACATCCGCGCCTCCGGCCCCGGGTTCAAAGGACGCAGAGTTGCTGCGGCGGTGTCGTAGGCCATGAGGTCCACAGCAAGGTCGGGCAGGGCGGGAATCGACTCGGCAGGCCAGGAACGCACCTCGCCAGCCTAGTCGCACGCGCCAACTGCGCATTCGTCAGATCAACGGCCAGGGCAGGGCGGGCCACTGCCCGCTCGGGACGGGGAAGCGACCGGAATGCAAAAGCGCGGAGGCTCGTTCGCGGGTCGCCACCACTTCGGCGGCGCTCAGCCACGGCTCGAGCTCCGACACGTTCGCGATGACCGACTCAAGAGCCGGCAGCAGTTGGTCCGGGATCGGGGAGCCGGCTTTGCCCCAGAGCACGGTTCGCAGTTTCGCTTCCTCGTGGAATGTGACGCCGTGGTCGATCCCAAAGAGTCCCGTCGGAGTGCGCAAGAGGTGGCCGCCCTTGCGATCCGCGTTGTTGGCGACCGCTTCGTCTTCGAGAGCGAGGTTCTTTTCCCATCAGGTCAGGCAACCATGACACCTGAAGGTCTCGGAGCCATGGACCAGCTTGCCCAGGCAATCATCGAACTCTCCCACCAGATTCCACGTGAAATCGACTGGACACTTCAAGTCGATGGACACACCGACATCCGACCGATCAATTCGCCGCAGTTCCCTTCCAACTGGGAACTGTCCACCGCCCGTGCAGTTTCCGTCGTCAAATATCTGATCAGCCGCGGCGTGCCCGCCAAACGCCTCGTCGCGGCCGGGCACGGCGAGTTCTCGCCGCTCGAGACAGGCAACGATGAAGAAAGCCTGCGCAAGAACCGGCGCATCGAACTGAAGCTGACCAGCCGCTAGAGCATTTTCCGACGAAGTGGACACCGGTTCGTCGAAGAAATGCACCGATACGAGAGGCTTGGTCGTGTTCAGGCTTCATGGAAACGCAAACACGATCAAGCTTGTTGTTTTAAGCAAGTTCTTCACAGCTCCACCGTTCATCACTTCAGCTCAACATGCGCCAAACCGAGGGTGCAAATCCGGTGTTTACGACACGCCACAGTGTCTCATCCCCACATGTTGGCCAGCGGCACATATCAGCCAGCTACTTGCCCAAACACACCACCATGTCTTTCGCGATCGCGCGCATCAAGGCGGCGTACTGGCCAGGACCAGCTGGAATATCAACACCGAGCGGATCGAGCGTGCCCGCCTTTGCATGCGTACCTTCGATAACGCTGGCAACAATGCGCGGCGAGAATTGCGGCTCGGCAAAAACGCAGCCTGCACCCGTTACGGTCAACGTTTGGCGAATTTCCGAGAGCCGACGTGCTGAAGGCTTTACTTCCGGATTGAGCGTGATGGCCCCAGCAGCCTGCAATCCGTAATGGCGCTCGAAATACTGGTAGGCGTCATGGAACACAATAAACGGCTTGCCAACGATTGGTGTGGTCTGCTTTCGGACATCTGCATCGAGCGCATCGATGCCGGCAATTGCCTTGGCAGCGTTAGCAGCGAAGTGGTCCTTCATATCAGGACGCCGCGCACCCAGAACCTCAACCACGTAATGAACGATCGCCTTGGCATTGTCCGGATCGAGCCAGATGTGCGCATCCATGCCCCCCGCCTCATGACCATAGTCTTGGTCTTGGTCATGCTTTGGAGCATCCTTGTCGCCAACACCAGCACCATGGTGCGCATCCTGCGCACCCGGCGCTGGAGCAGACCTGTGCGCATCGCCATGTTCATGGGCTTCGAACCGCGATCCACGCCGCGTCTCCAGCAGCTTCACGCCTGGTGCATCTTCCAGCGTCACCAGCGTCGTTTTGGACGATAGCGTTTCGGAAAGCCTTACCGTAAAGGGCTCCAGCGCGGGGCCGACACGCACAACGACGTCCGCATCACTAAGCGCCTTCGCGTCAGATGGGCGTAGCGAGAACGCATGAGGAGAGGCCCGCCCCTCGATCAACAAAGTAGGCTCGCCAACCCCCTCCATGATCTGAGCGACCAGCGCGTGCACGGGCTTGATCGTGACCACCACCCGCAGCGGACCGGCCTTCTGAGCGGCCACGGCTGGGCCCGCAGTCATCGCGACAGCAATCAGCCCAAACCCAAGACTGGCCAGCCTCGCTCGCCCGCCAAAATACCTGATGCCCATTGTGATCAATCCCTCTCAATTTCTATCGCCGCCAGCGCGCTACAGAAGTCGCTCAACCCGGCCAGCCCCCCCAGCAGGCCAATCCTCGGCGTTGGGGCCCAAACCCCAAGCAGACCACACATCAACAACCGACCCGTCGCGACGCCATAAAATAGAATGTTATATCATCCAAAAAAATCCAGCAACGGCCCCATCTTGCGAAATCCTGCCGCGCAACCACGCTTCTAATCTGTCGGCTGACGACTGGCGCTCGTAGCTCAAACGCCAGATCCAAAACCCGTGCAATCTGAAAAACAACCCGCGATCACAGTGACTTGGCTCAAACGAGCCTACCCCAGACCGGCAGCATCCTATTTTTGACGCGCCCCTGTGATTTGCCCTGCACCTGCGTCATAGTCCAACAAGATTCGACTAACGTTGACCGCAAAGACCGCACCCATACCCCGAATGGATCAAGCCATGAAACGCCTGCGCCATTTTGCAAGCCCAGCACCTGTTACGTGTCTCGCCATGGCGCTCACCGCCCTGCACCCCAGACCGGCAGCCGCCCATCCCCACGTCTGGGTGAGTGTCGAGACGACGGTGAATTATGAACGCGGCGCGGTGACCGGCTTCACGCAAAAGTGGACCTTCGATGAGATGTACGCCGCCATGGCGATCCAGGGCCTTGATGCCAATAACGATGGCCAATACGACCGCAAGGAATTGGCCGAGCTTGCCCAGGTCAACATCGACGGCTTGAAGGAGTTCGACTACTTCACCTTCCCCAAGCTTGGCGACACGCCGCTGAAGCTCGCCGATCCGAAAGACTATTGGCTCGAATATACGAACGGCGAGCTTTCGCTGCACATGACGATGCCGCTTGACCAGCCCGTACTCGCCGAGGCGGAAGGTATGAACTTTGCCGTCTATGACCCGAGCTTCTTCATCGCCTTTGATCTGGCCAAGGACAACCCGATCAAACTCGCCAATGCACCTGCAGGCTGTCAGGCATCGGTCTCCGTTCCCAAGGAGGATGACGAGTTGGCAAAACGATTGGCCGCGGCCGCCCAGATCGACGCAACGGGCAGCGTTGGCACTGACCTTGGTTTTGCCGTTGCCAAGTCGATCGTGCTCAGTTGCCCCAAGTCATGACGCCGGCACGATGCGATTGATCATCAAGACACTGGTTCTCGCACTGGCACTGCTCATCGTCGTGGCCAAGCCGACGCTGGCACAAAATTCTTTGACGTCAGCTCAAGCACCTGCAGCCGCGCCAACGAGCGAAAAGCTTCCCGCCAAAGTCAACGGCGCTGAGGTGAAGCGGCGCAATCCCTTTGCCAGCCGCAGCGCCGGGTCACCACCCAGCTTGGCGAGCGGCCCCTTCGGCCGCTTCTATGTCTGGCTGATGGCCACACAGCAGAAGGTGCACCGCGCGCTGGCCGCCGCGGTCAAGGACCTGAAAACCGGCAATCCGCTGTGGGCCGCTCTCATGCTGGGCGCGATCTCATTCTCTTATGGTGTCCTCCACGCCGCCGGACCCGGACACGGCAAGGCCGTCATTTCTTCTTATGTGCTGGCCAACGAGCGCACCGTGAAACGCGGCATCGCGCTGTCGTTCCTGGCTGCCGCCATCCAGGGACTTTCCGCTCTGATACTCGTCGGCGTGCTGGTGCTGGTGCTGCGCGCCACCAGCCTCGACATCAAGGCGACCGAAGGCTGGATCGAAACCTTAAGCTGGAGCTTCGTCACCCTGATCGGCATTTGGTTGCTCTTTACGCAGCTCAAGGCCGTGAGCGCGGGATGGCAGCGCCATGACACACCGCCATCTGATCCGCACGCCCAATCAGACAAGCAAGCCCATCATTACCAACACAGCCCCCATCATCACGAACACGGGCAAGACCACGGGCATACCCATCACCCACACCCTGTTTCGCATGCCGTCCCAACCCCGGTTTCTCATCATCACCATCACGACCATCACGGCAATGACTGCGGCTGTGGTCACGCCCACATGCCCACCCCAGACCAGTTGGGCGGCACATGGTCATGGACGAAAGCGCTTGCCGTGGCGTTCTCGGTCGGCATTCGCCCATGCACCGGCGCCATCATCGTGCTGGTCTTTGCCATCTCCCAGGGCCTGATGTGGGCTGGCGTCTTCGCAACGTTCGCGATGGCTCTGGGCACCGCCATCACGGTATCGGCGCTGGCCGCCCTTGCCGTCGGCTCGCGCGAATTGGCCACCCGCATGGCCGGTGATGGCAGCCGCTGGGGCTGGCGCATCGAGCGGGCGGCGGGCCTTGGTGGCGCGGTACTGGTCACCGCACTCGGTGCCGCCTTCTTCCTGGGATCGCTACAGCCGGCCGTACCGTTCTGACAGACCCTCGCCAACGCCTCTCGTTAACCTTGACGAAAGGTTACACCCTGTTGCAACGCGCACCAGCCCCATAACGGCCCGCGATTTGGATGAGCCATCTGAGCTCATCATTTCGGCACGAGGCCGCCCATGACCGACCGGCACCAGAAAGACCCAACGCACGAACTGGAACGCAAGCAGACCGGCCCCCGCACCACCGCCTGGATACGATTTACTGCAATGCTTGCCCTACTGATCGTACCAATATTGTGCGCTGACGCCTCACGCGTTGAAGCTGCTCGCGATGCTGACATCACCGCGACCGCGGCCATCACCGGCGAAACCGAGCCCACCAATCTGCAACTTGTCGTGCTGGAAGCCCCAGGTTGCACCTACTGCTCCATGTTCCGCCGCTACATTGTACCGGCCTACCAAACCTCGCCCAAGAGCCGCAGCCTGCCGCTGAAATTCATCGACCTCAACGACAAGGCCTATGACGAGCTTGGCCTCGACAGCCCCGTCGACATGGTCCCGACCACGGTTCTCATGCACAACAACCGCGAAGTTGGCCGCATTCCAGGCTACGTCGGGCCGGAAAACTTCTTTCACGCCATCAACCACCTGATGGCCCGCGTCAACTGACGAACCCGAAATTTCGCCCCTCACCACCTCCCAAAGAGCACTGATCCGAATCCATCGGATCGAAAAGCGTTCGCGTCATTGTCATGATCCGGCCGTTACGCTTTGATACATCCCCCGACGGGAGGATGAGTGATGGATCGCCGGAATTTTCTCAAAAGCACGAGTGCCGCAGCCCTCGGGTTCGGCACACCAACCCTTGCGGCCGCCACCGCCGCCAAGGCAGCCGACGACGCCCACGCTCTGGCCGCCCCCCATATCGTTGGCAATCGCCGCACGCTACGCATGGTGAACCTGTGGCCCGATAGAGTTTCGGGGCCAGCCGATCACATCCATCGCCTGATGAAGCGCATGGAAGCCGCAACAGATGGCCGCTGGGTAATCGACATCGATGAGACGCCCGTGACAGGTGCCGATGCATACAAGGCGGTGATGACGGCCGAAGCCGACCTTTATGCCGGACACGAGCATGCGCATCGCGCACTACACCCCGCCTTTTCGTATTTCGCCGGATTACCCTGCGGCACCGGCATGGACATCGCCCACTTCGATGCCTGGCTCACGGCAGCCGGCGGACAGGAGCTGTGGGACGAACTGGCGGGCGAGTTCAACATGAAGGGCCTTGCCATTGGCTATTCCGGAGCCGGCAACGGCCTTGATACGCGCATGCCTGTCACCACGCGCGCCGACCTGCGCGACAAACGCATCGCCGTGAGCGGACTTGCCGCCGACATCCTCGCCGCCGTCGATGCCCGACCTGTCGAAAGCGTTACGACACACCTCCTTGAGGTAATTGGCGATACCAGCCTTGACGGCATTGAACTTCACGGCCCTGCGCTGTGGCGCACGCGCCAGCAGGCCGAAGCTCTTGACGCCACGTTCCCGCACCGGCTCTTGCCCAGCCTCAGTGACACCGGCCATGCGATCACGCTCGGCCTGCGCCGCAGTTTCTGGGACGGCCTGACAACAAGTGAGCGCATCATGGTGTCGGCGATTGCACGCGAAGCGCTTGCCACAAGTCGTGCTGAAATTATTGCTGCCGAACGCGCGCTCGACCAGATCACCGACACAGCGATCCGCACGCCAGCGCACCAGCACCCACCGCAATGGGACGCCCTTGCTGGTGAGTTCAATCGCATCGCCACAGCAATCGTTGCCGACCTCTCAGGGAAGGATGAGCACTGCGCCCGAATCAACGCCAGCTACATGGCTTTCAAGGGTCACCCACACGTTCCCGCACATGTCTGACGTCTGAGAAGGGTTTCCGCCGCGCCGACGCGCCATCTTTTTAGGCGTCCGCGCACGCTCAACGCACGCATGGTTAAGTGATTGGGTCAACGGCGCAAATCATGCACTCTCGGGCACACAAACATGGCCATGCCGGCGCATGAGGCGCGCCCGCACAACAGTTTTCGTGTTTTGACGCCCCGCAGTCCTTAATTTTCACGTCCCCCGGCGCTATGACCGCGCGCCAACGAACGTTAAGGTGCCACGTGCATCACACGTGTTTATGCTTTTACGCCATCAACCACGAAGCGAATACGGGAGATCCGAAAATGAGCACCGAATATCTGGCCGACCTCAAGCGCTACGTCCCCAGCGCCAACGAGAAGGCGGTGGCCGGCATCGTCAAGCATCTGGGCATTGCGCTCAAGAGCAAGGACGCATCCCTCGTCTCCTGTTCCAGCAAGGATGAACTCGAACGTGTGCGCGACAGCTGGTGCAAGAAGAAGCTGGGCCTGAGCGATGACAAGGCCATCGACGCCGCCATCAAGGATGTCTGCGAGAAGATGAAAGGTGACAAGCAAAAGCACCGCGTCACTTTCTATTATCTGCTCGCCGAAAAATTCGGCAAGGTCGACGCACTTGCCGGCTGACGCAGATACATCGCGCATCCCGCCCCGACATGGCGGGCCAACACCACGCAAAACCCCGGTCTTGCACCGGGGTTTTCTCTTTGCCCCTTCAACGATTGCAAGAGGGCACGAAGCATGACACGCTTTGCGCGTAGTCTTCTTGACGTGGCCAGGCATGTGCCGCCATGCCGCTGGCCGGAGGCCCACAATGAAGCCGACGCTTCGGCTCACCGATAAGTTTGATCTGACCTGTAGCGATCAGCTCCTCAACGGCATGCAGGCCATCGTCCGCCTCGTGCTGATGCAGAAGGCGCGCGACACCAAGGCCGGCCTCAACACCGCGGGCTACGTCAGCGGCTATCGCGGCTCGCCGATCGCAACACTGGAAACCGCCTTTGCTCTCGCGGGCGAACGGGTGCCCGCAGCGGATATCATTTTCCATCCCGCCATCAACGAGGATCTTGCCGCCACCGCGCTGTGGGGAACACAACAGGCGGAGCTGCGCGGTGAAGGCCGTTTCGATGGCGTCTTTGGGGTCTGGTATGGCAAAGGCCCCGGCGTCGATCGCTCCGGTGATGCTCTGCGCCATGCCAACCACGCCGGGACATCGAAGAACGGTGGCGTCATCGCGCTGATGGGCGATGATCACATCTGCGAAAGCTCGACCTCAGCGCACCAATCCGAGTTCGCGTTCGTCGATGCGATGATCCCGATCCTCAATCCCGCCGGCGTGCAGGACCTCATCGACTTCGGGCTCCAGGGCTTTGCCCTTTCGCGTTTTGCCGGCACATGGGTCGGCATCAAGTGCGTCAAGGACAACGTGGAAAGCACCTCAGTCGTTGATGCCGATCCACATCGCGTTACCATCACGCAGCCGGATGCGTCCCAATTCGCGCTGCCCCCGGGTGGCCTCAACATCCGCCTTGACGATCCCCCGCTCGACAAGGAAGCGCGCTGGCACCGCCACAAGCGCGACGCCATCCACGCTTTCGTGCGCGCCAATCATCTCGACCAAACCATCATCGATGGCGGCAACGACGCCCGCATCGGCCTCCTCGCATCGGGCAAAAGCTATTCCGACACGCGCCAGGCCCTCGACATGCTCGGCCTTGATGAAGCGCGCGCCGCCTCGCTCGGCCTCAAACTCTACAAGGTCGCCCTCGTCTGGCCGCTGGAGCCGCATGGCCTGAAGCGCTTTGCCGATGGCCTTGACCAACTCATCGTCATTGAAGAGAAGCGCGCGCTGATCGAGACGCAGGTGAAAGAACAGCTCTATGGGCTTAACGCGCGCCCAAGTGTCATTGGCAAGCGTGATGAAAACGGGCACCCGCTGTTTCCCGCTTTCGGCGCCCTCGATCCCTTACAGATCGCCATCGCCATCGGCGAGCGCCTTGCAAAGGCCACCGCGGATCCATCACTTGAGCGGCGAACCGCCGAGCTGAAGGCCGCCCACGATCGCCGCCCCACGGATCGCGAAGCCATGCAGCGACGCGCCTATTTCTGCGCCGGCTGCCCGCACAACACCTCAACGCGCGTTCCCCAAGGCGAGCGCGCCTACGCCGGCATCGGCTGTCATTACATGGTCCAGTGGATGGGCCGCGATACCGAGGGCTTCACGCAGATGGGCGCAGAAGGCGCCAACTGGATCGGTGAAGCGCCGTTTTCCACGCGCCGCCACGTCTACCAGAACATCGGCGATGGCACCTATGTCCATTCAGGCTCGTTGGCCATGCGCGCCGCCATCACCTCCGGCGTGACGATGACCTACAAGCTGCTGTTCAACGACGCCGTTGCCATGACCGGCGGTCAGCATCTCGATGGCGGCATGACATTAGAGCAGATGGTGCGCCAGCTTGTCGGCGAAGGCGCGGCCCGCATCGCCGTCGTCTCAAATGAACCGGAAAAATATCATTCCCGGTCGTTTCCCGCTGGCGTCTCGGTTCATCCGCGCAGCGCCTTCGATAGCGTCCAGAAGGATCTGGCTGCGATCGATGGCGTCAGCGTGCTGGTCTTTGACCAGACGTGCGCGGCCGAGTTGCGCCGCCGTCGCAAGCGCCACACCGCACCCGACCCCGATGTGCGCATCGCCATCAATCCGCTCGTCTGCGAGGGCTGTGGCGATTGCGGCATCATCTCCAACTGCATCGCCATCACGCCACTTGAAACCCAATGGGGCCGCAAGCGCGAAATCGACCAATCGGCTTGCAACAAGGACCGCGCCTGTGTTGATGGTCTGTGTCCAAGTTTTGTCAGCCTGGAGGGTGCGCGCCCGCGCCGCCAGCAGCCGCCCGCCATCGGCGAACACCTGACCAACCTGCCCGAACCGGCACGCCCCACCTTGAGCAAACCGCTATCGATTGTCGCGACCGGGATTGGCGGCACCGGCGTTGTCACCATCACCGCCGTTCTGGGACAGGCCGCTCACATTGCCGGGCTCGGTTTTGGCGCCATCGACGTCACCGGCATTGCCCAGAAGGGTGGCCCCGTCGCCTGTCACATGCGCTTTGCCGCGGATCGCGCCGACATTCACGCCATTCGCATCGGTGTCGAGGGCGCCGATGTGGTGCTCGGCGGCGATCTCGTCGTCACAGCCTCCAACAAAATCCTGGAGATGATCGCGCCCGATTCTACGGCCATGATCGTCTCACGCCACGCAGCCACCAGCGGTGACTTCACCCGCGATCCAGAACTGATGACACCAGATGGCGCCCTCATCGCAGCCATCACGAAACGCGCCGGCACCGCAACGCCTCAGTTTCTCGATGCGCACGCCATCGCGGTAAAATTTCTTGGCGATGCCATCTACGCCAACATGCTACTCGTCGGCTACGCCTACCAGAGCGGCCTCATTCCCATATCCAGCAAAGCCATCGAACAAGCGATCGCCCTCAACGGGGTCGATGGCGAACAGAACCGCCAGGCGTTTCGATTGGGCCGGCTGGCCGCCCACCAGCCAAGCGCGCTCGATGATCTTTTTGACGCATCACGCGATGGGCGCACGACACCGGCTGCAAGCAAAGCATCGCATGCGCTGGCAAACCTCGATCAGCTCATCGCGCTTTGCGCCGCCGACCTTGCCGCCTACCAGGACGACGCACTGTCGCAGCGCTACACGATGCGCATTAAAGCAATTGCATCCACCGAGCAGCGCATCTCTCCCGCGATCACGACACTGACCGAGACCGTCGCGCGCGCCTATCACAAGCTGCTAGCGATCAAGGACGAATACGAGGTTGCGCGCCTCTATACCGATGGCCGCTTTGAACGCCAGATCCGCGACCAGTTCGATGACGTGAAGGCGATCCACCTGCATCTGGCCCCGCCGCTCAGTGCGCGTATTGATCCGGCAACCGGGCGACCGGAAAAGCGCCGGTTTGGCCCCTGGATCATGCCTTTCCTGCGTATCTTGGCGAAAGGCAAACGTCTGCGCGCCACCGCGTTCGACATCTTCGGGCGCACGCCAGAGCGGCGCGCCGAACGCGACCTCATCGCCCTCTACGAAGCCGATCTCGACCGCATCCTTACAACGCTATCTAAGACCAATCACGATGCCGCGATTGCCTTGGCGCGCTGGCCGATGGAGGTCAAAGGGTATGGTGCCGTCAAGCATGACGCAATCGCCCGCGCCACGACACATCGCGCCGATCTACTCGCTGCTTTCGATGAGGCTGCACACTCTGACCAAGGCCGCACCGCCGCTGCGTGAAGGCCCCATACCACCCCCACAAGCCCGCGCGCGAGCGTCAGGCTGGCATTAGAGCACTTTGGTTTGGTCGCATTTTCTTCGACGAACCGGTATCCACTTCGTCGGAAAATGCTCTAGCGCGCCGCCAACAGCTGTCCGCGAAGCCACGCCTCGACCTGCTGAAGGCAACGCTGACTGTGCAGCACACGTATAGTGTCGTCAGCTGCGGGCAGCGGATCGATCGGCCGCAGGCGGATCTCATGCTTTGCCCCATCGGGCAGCACAACCGCATAACGCCCGACCTCCGTACCGACACTCTTCGGCCAGGTGGCCGTTGCTGAGCCGACACCGAACTCCGCAGACGCGCGCTTCTTGCTCTGCAGGTTAACCACGACGACCGACATCGGCCGCCCAGGCGCGCCGCGCAGCATTTCCAAAGGCGCGCGCTTTTCCACACACACATCGCCTTCGCTATCGATGGAAACACGCCGCCATGAGAATTGCGGAGCTGTGACATCGGTCGGTCGCGACCGGCGCCTTGCGAACCGCCTTGGTGCAACCGAGCGAACCGCACCAACGCTCGATTCACTTGCCGTCTTCTGGTTTGCAACAAGACGCCTGACATCGTTCCAAAGGCTCTCGTTGCGTTTTTCACCCGCACCAAGCGTCGCCACCTTGACGACCGCCGGCCCCTTGATCTCATGGGTGCGCCCCGAGGGCAGCATGACGCGCACGCGCGCTCCGGACGGCAGATCGATTTTCGCACTATCGCCGAGGACCATGCCGGGCTTCAACGCGGCGGAGCTGGAGCCGATCACGATCACGTCCGCCATGGCGCCGGAGCCAACACCAGACAGCACCAGGCCAACCACAACGATCATGAGGGCCCGCACCCTTGCGAAGACCGCGTAGCCAAAGCGCCCTAAGCAAAACTTGCGCCTGTGCATGATGTTAGATCCTCCCAATAACGACGTGCGGTTGGTAACACGCACCTGTTTTTATCGTGCATCCTGATGCCCTACGGCCCAACACGAAATATCCTGACACCGTAAGCCCTGACGAGCCGGCCCGCCATCGCCGCCCCGACGAATGCGGCAACAATGGCCGCCACCGGAACGATGGCCTTGAATTGCCACAATACCAAGGCGCTCACACCCATCAACGCCATGATCCCCCCGCCGACCATGAGCGTCATGACCAGACGGTGACGGGCTCCGAACCAGCCCAGCACGAAACCAAGGAAGGTGGCGATACTGGTCAGGGCCGAGACACCCGCGCGCGCCAGATCATCAAGCGCGCGCCCATCAATGAGCCCCGCCAGAATCTGCGCATGCACCGCGACGCCGAGCATGTCACCACCCTGGACAGCCGATAGCGGGGTCGGGTGGCGGTCGCGATCCAGCATATCGACACCAACCAGCACGATGCGGCCGTTCAATTGCTGTTCCAGTGCGCGTGCCAAGATCCCGTTGGGATCGCGCTCGGCGGCCAGCACGCCATCGGCATCGATGGCCACGAACGCGTCACCGCCCCTGCGCGCACGCAGCCAGGGAATGCGCCGGCTCGTTGGAAAGCGTTCCACCCCACTGGCGCGCGCCAAAGCTTCGGCAAAGCTCATCTGGAACGTCGAGTGAGGCGCGGGAGCCGCACGGTTGCGCACGACATGGGACTGCGCGGCCTCGCGCACGTCATAGCGCAGGTTGAAGAAACCAAAATCGTGGCCAGCCTTCTGAAGAAACGCGCTCTGCCATGCCCGGCGTCGCGCACTGAGCTGGGTTCGCTCGTCGGCGCCCCCCAGGATCAGGCGCGCGCGGGTCAACTTGAACCGCTCCAGAAGCGCGCGGTCCTTGTCGGGTTCGGTGGCCTGGTCAAACAGGATATCGAGACCGATAACTCGCGCTCCAAGGTGGTCCAGCGACCCGACGAGACGAGCGATCAGCTCCCGATCAATGGGCGTGATGTAGGCAAGATCGGCCAGCGTGTCCTCGGTGATAAGCACCAGAGCAATATCGGGACGCGGCTCCGCCAGCCGCTCGGCCACCAAGGCCACCTGGATGTCGTTGGAAAACTCGAGCAGCTTGACGATCTGATGCGGCATCCAGCCCGGCGACAGCAGATGCATCTGCCAGACGGACGGCACCCGCGGCAGAAAAAGCCCACTCACAACCGCCAGCACCCCAGCCAGCACCAATCCGAGTCTGGTCGTGCGCCCAGCTCCACGGCGCAAAAGGGCACTTGCCCCCTGGGCCGGTTCATTGCCCATGTACGATCCCCCCCTCATGCCTCATTCACCCTAAAGCATGTTGAGCGGGATTTTGTAGCTGTTCGACGTCACAAACCCGCGCCGAACAAGAGGAGGACCCAAGACTGATCCAGCGCGAACGCAAGGCATGGCGACATGTCGCAGATGCTTTATACTTATGTTCCCGACGCCGACGTTAACGCTCCGGGCAAAGTTCAAAGCTCACCGCAAGAGAAAGCAGCAAAGAGCTGGACCCAAAGGAAAAACCTGGGACTCATAAAGCCGGCAGAGCCTTCCGTATAGCCATCATCAGCACCCACAACTCCCTCGATCCAGGAAGATCGCCTCCCCCTTGTCCCAAGCCACGGTCCCAAGCCAATGTCCCAAACCCAGAACGGATTATCAGCCCAACC
>JAXGRZ010000053.1:0-13406 GCA_040765305.1 Hyphomicrobiaceae bacterium
CTTGACGTAGTCGGCGTGGCCTGGGCAGTCGACGTGCGCGTAGTGGCGCTTGTCCGTCTCGTACTCGACGTGCGCCGTCGAGATCGTGATGCCGCGCTCGCGCTCCTCGGGCGCCTTGTCAATCTGGTCGTAGGCCGAAAACTGCGCCTTGCCCGTCTCAGCCAGAACCTTCGTGATCGCCGCCGTCAACGACGTCTTGCCGTGGTCAACGTGACCAATCGTGCCGATGTTGCAGTGCGGCTTCGTCCGCTCGAATTTTGCCTTAGCCATCGCGGCTCTCCTCTAGTCTCGTCATCTGCGGCGCTGCCGCAACGTCGTTCATGTTTCGCATCGATGGCAGCGCGCTTACCGCCACCTTGATCCTCATCCGGTCAGGCGTACTTGGCCCGAACCTCGTCAGCCACGTTGCGCGGCACTTCTGCGTAGTGGGCGAACACCATCGAGTACTGCGCGCGACCCGTCGACATCGAGCGCAGCGTGTTGATGTAGCCGAACATGTTGGCCAGCGGCACATAGGCCTTGATGACCACCGCGTTGCCGCGCAGATCCTGCGAGCGGATCTGGCCACGCCGCGAGTTGATGTCGCCGATGATGCCACCGACGAAGTCCTGCGGCGTCACGACCTCGACGTTCATCACCGGTTCGAGCAGCTTGATGCCGCCCTTGTCGCAGGCTTCCTTGAGAGCGGCGCGCGCGGCGATCTCGAAGGCGATTGCCGATGAGTCCACCTCGTGGAAGGCGCCGTCATACAAGGTCACCTTCATGTCGACGAGCGGGAAGCCGATGAGCACACCGCTGTCCCAGACCGAACGAATGCCCTTCTCGACGCCAGGAATGTATTCCTTGGGAACGGTGCCGCCGACGATCGTGGAGGCGAACTCGTTGCCCTTGCCGATCTCGTTGGGCTCGACGCGGAATTTGACGCGCGCGAACTGACCCGTGCCACCGGTCTGCTTCTTGTGCGTGTAATCGACCTCGGTCGGGCGGGCCAGCGTCTCGCGATAGGCGACCTGGGGGGCGCCAACGTCAGCTTCGACCTTGTGGGTGCGCTTCAGGATATCAACCTTGATGTCGAGATGAAGCTCGCCCATGCCCTTGAGGATGGTCTCACCCGATTCCTGATCGACGGATACCGAGAAGGAAGGATCCTCGAGCGCCATTTCATTGAGAGCCAGCGCCATCTTCTCCTGATCGGCCTTGGTCTTCGGCTCGATCTTCATCTCGATGACGGGTTCGGGGAACTCCATCTTCTCGAGAATGACCGGCTTGTTGGGATCGCACAGCGTCTCACCGGTGCGGGTGTCCTTAAGGCCTTGCAGCGCGATGATGTCGCCTGCGTACGCTTCCTTGATCTCTTTGCGATCATCGGCATGCATGATGTACATGCGGCCGACGCGCTCCTTCTTGTCGCGCGAGGTGTTGGCAAGGCCCATGCCCTGTTCCACCTTACCCGAATAGATGCGGCAGAAGGTGATCGAGCCGACGTGCTCGAAATTCATGATCTTGAAGGCGATCATGGCGAGCGGCTCGTTGTCGGAAGGGCGACGCAGAAGCTCATCGCCGGTCTTGGGATCGGTGCCCGGATAGGCTTCACGATCAAGCGGCGAGGGCAGCAGATCGACAACCGCGTCAAGGAGCGGCTGCACGCCCTTGTTCTTGAACGCCGAGCCACACAGCATCGGGTAGAACTTGTTGGCGATGGTGCCCTTGCGCAAAAGTTTGCGCAGCGTTTCGGCGTCGGGCTCGTTGCCTTCGAGATAGGCCTCCATCGCGGTGTCGTCCATCTCGACCGCGGCCTCGATCATCGAGGCGCGATATTCGTTGGCGCGATCGACGAGGTCGGCGGGGATGTCGACGTGCTTGAAGGTGGCGCCCTTGTCGTCGCCATCCCAGATGATGCCGCGCATCTCGATCAGGTCGACGACGCCGATGAAGTCGCTCTCCTGGCCGATTGGCAGCTGGATCGGAACGGGCGTTGCGCCAAGCTTATCCTTGATGTCCTGGACGCACATGTAGAAGTCGGCACCCGTCTTATCCATCTTGTTGGCAAAGACGATGCGCGGCACCTTGTACTTGTCGCCCTGGCGCCAGACGGTCTCGGTCTGCGGCTCAACGCCGGCGTTGGAATCGAGAACCGTGACGGCACCATCAAGCACGCGCAAGGAGCGCTCGACCTCGATGGTGAAGTCGACGTGGCCTGGGGTGTCGATGATGTTGAGGCGACGCTTCTTGCCGTCGCGACCTGGCCAGAAGCAGGTGGTCGCAGCGGACGTGATCGTAATGCCGCGCTCAGCCTCCTGCTCCATGAAGTCCATGGTCGCAGCGCCGTCGTGCACCTCACCCAGCTTGTGGGAGATGCCGGTGTAGAACAAAATCCGCTCCGTGGCCGTCGTCTTGCCCGCGTCGATGTGGGCCATGATGCCAAAGTTGCGGTAGTCCTCGATGGGATATTCGCGAGCCATTGCTCTTGCTCCGGTCAATCCGTTACCAGCGGTAATGCGAGAAGGCGCGGTTCGCCTCCGCCATCTTGTGCGTGTCCTCGCGCTTCTTCACCGCCGTGCCGCGATTGTTGGCAGCGTCGAGCAATTCGCCCGACAGCCGCTCGATCATGGTGTTCTCGTTGCGGTTGCGTGCCGCCGTGATCAGCCAGCGAATGGCAAGAGCCTGACGGCGCTCGGAACGCACCTCGACGGGCACCTGGTAGGTGGCGCCACCAACGCGGCGAGAGCGAACCTCGACCGCCGGCATGACATTCTCCAGCGCCTGATGGAACATCTGCACCGGATCGGACTTGGCCTTGTCCTCCATGCGCGTCAACGCGCCATAGACGATGTTCTCGGCAGCCGACTTCTTGCCATCGCGCATCACCGCATTCATGAACTTGGTGATGATCAAATCACCAAACTTGGGATCGGGATGCACTTCGCGCTTTTGCGCACTGTGACGACGGGACATATCAGCAGTCCTTCGAGTCTTACCGGGGCCTTGGCCCCCAGATCAGCATGAACCCCGAACCCACCACGACCAATCAGCCGCAGCTTCGGGATGGCCACACAAGGGCCGATTACTTGGGACGCTTGGCGCCGTACTTGGAGCGGCGCTGTTTGCGGCCATTGACGCCCTGCGTATCGAGGACACCACGAACGATGTGATAGCGAACACCGGGAAGGTCCTTGACGCGACCGCCGCGGATCAGGACCACAGAGTGCTCCTGCAGGTTGTGACCCTCACCCGGGATATAGCCGATGACCTCATAGCCGTTGGTCAGGCGGATCTTCGCAACCTTACGAAGCGCCGAGTTCGGCTTCTTTGGAGTTGTAGTGTAAACACGGGTGCACACGCCGCGCTTTTGCGGACAGGCCTCCATGTGACGCGACTTCTCGCGGTAGGTCTTCGGGTGCCGGGGCTTCCGGATCAGCTGTTGAATCGTCGGCATACGCCTTGTCCATCCCTCGAGCGCGCGCAAAAATCGCGTGCGCCAAGCCGAAACTGCCGAGACCCGCTGCTGGCGGGCACCCGGCACGAAAAAACCAGAGGATCATCCGGCTTGCGGCCAGAGATCTTGGTCCAGAAATGTCCTCTGCTTTTGAACGATAGCGTCTAGGCCTGGGCGCGCATCATGGGGCGCAGAATCGGCCTACCGCCTACCGTGAGAGTGGGGCAAGCTATATACACAGGTTTCTACATGGTCAACAGGCGGCCCCACCTCAACAAGCAATTTTTTTGCAGCGCAACGCCGCAGGTGGGGATGGTGGGTGGGAATGGATGTCGATTACCACTGTTCGAAAGAAGCCCGAGGGCCCGCCACGATAGCACTTTTGCCGGTATTTGCAGGCGAGGATATGGGGCGAGCCAGGTTGGACGGCCCGGCGGGATTGCTTTTTAACTACGTCAACTGGAGGAGCGCGACGAGAGCATTTTCCGACCAAGTGGACACCGGTTCGTCGAAGAAAATGCGACCAAACAAAAGCCGGAGCGCCTTGCGATCCGGTTCCATCGGATCGCAAGGCGCCCAAGAGATGTGGCCCGCGTCGCCAGAGGACATAATGGACGGAGCGGCCTTGCGGCAGCAAAATGCATGAGTACAAGGATTCTAAGGCGTGATGAGTGAAAGGGGAGCGTCCCTCTTTGCTCGAGCGGCGCCGGGAGGAGCCCGTTACCCATGCAAAAACTGATTGATCATCCGAGTATTAAGCACTGCGAGATCATCGAGACCGAAAAGGTCGACGGGACCGTGCTCAAACATGTTCTCGTTTACACCAGCCTTATTCTGGATCCCAATCGTGAGGGTTACGACAAGGCCAAGCACGATGACCTCATGGCCGAAATTCACGGCCTACTCGACCGGCACCCCGACATTGACGGTGCTGATGTCGAGGGTGCGTGAACGGCAGGTGGGGCGATCTGCACCCCACCCTTTGGATTGATCTCGCGCCAGCGCGATGCCGACCATGCCGCTCATGAGACAAGGTGGGCTCAAGGCGACAAGGTGTTGGCGCTGCCGATCCGCAAGTTCTGCGCCTTGATCTTGTCGGCAATGGATTGGAACACATCCGCCACGTTGGTTGACGAGGCGATGTAGAAGTAGCCGGGGCTGGCGCAGCTTTCCAGCAGCCCGTAGTCGGAAGCTTCCATTTCAAAGGCAACCGTCATGATCTTCACACCCTTGGATTTTATGTCGCTGCACAGTTGCTGGGTGTTGCCCTCGATAACTTGCCTGTTTCGGCCGACCTCATCACCAAAAGTGATCGCTGTAGCCGCCTGACCATCTGAAAGCATGATCACGTATTTTGGATATTCCTTGTCATTGTTCCATGGCCGGCTTTCCGTATTGAGAGTCGATGCCCAGTCGGGTGAAAGCGACCGCTTGGCCCACAACAGTCCGAAATCATGCGAGGTTCCCCAGCCGATTGTCAGTCCATCAACGGCTGCATCGAACGCGCTCTTGTCTTCAAGGTTCGTGCGCATGCGGGTTGACGACGGCGGGCAATGTGGAAAGCCGCTATACGCAGTGTATTGAAGCGGTTTCCTCGATCGAGTGGCGGGGACCGCTTCGTCGGAGATTTCCGATTGCTTCAACTGCAAACAGCCGCCCCAATTCTGGGATTGGTATTTTACCCCCGACAGAACCCACTTACCGGAGTTGTAGATGTAGGCGGTTTCCTTGTAGGTCAGCGGTCCAGACGAGGAAGGATTGACGGTCACCACATGCTTTTTCAAACCTTCCTGGGCGGCCACAGCCATATAGTACTCTACCCGCCATGTCTTCCAGGCTTCCCAGGGCTGGTATTCCCAATTGCCTGCAATATCCGCAACGCCTGAAAACTCCGAGACATTCACCCCATCCGCGTAAGGCACCATGTGAACGCGCAGCTTGTTGGAGAAGATCGGATCGATTTGATAGATCGATGTCGAAAATGCCTTTAATGCCCCTTGAAGCGCGGTCAGCCGCGCGCCACGCATCGTCCACGAAATATCGGGCACAATCGAAACGCTAACCGAGGGAATATAGGCAAGCGCGCTCGACGTCACGGTGAGATCAACATAATCCTGCCCGAAGATTCTCATGATCGTATTGGGAAATCGCGCCGTGCCGGTCGCACTCAGTTGGACTTGGGTCTGTGAAACGAGAGCATCCTTGAAGCTCCAGGTCCATTGCAGATTGCTTCCGTCGTTCGCCTTGGCCAAACCCTGGGCGTATTCGGAAACGGACTGCTTATTTTGCGTGTTGATATACTGGCGCACATAGCCAAGCACCGCCGCATCGAGGGCGGTCTGTCCCCGCTCACGCTCGCTCACCAATCGTGTATAGTCGATCGCAAATCCGATCGAGATGAATAGAACCGCCGAAACCAGCGCAAACGGAAAGAGTATGCTCCCTTCCCGACTTGCGGAGAACGCTTTCAAGCGCCTCAGGATACTCAACCTAGTCTTGTCACTTGATCTGAACATTTATCGCCTGCACCGAACGCCAAAGTTGCGCATCTAACACTTGGGTAAACTTCGCGATTATCTGAGCACAACATTTCCAACTTCAGCTCTTGAGATCCCGTTCCAAAACAATCTAAAATTCGATGCATTCGACAAGAAACTTTAGATATCACATTGTAAAAAATGGAATTAAATATATAGGCCATTGAATACAATGATAAAATTCCAATTATTTAGCGGATTTATTGCCGCCGGGTATTTTTCGACCCAAACGTCAGATCCAGAACACGAGCTGTTTGATCCAGGCGCGATTGTTCGCAACGTGGCCTGACACCCGTTGCAACCGAGCCCGGCAGTCCATTGGGCGAAACGGCCACCTGCTCTGCCTTGACCTTTGCTACCGCCACCCCCTATGTCAGTCCCACCAGTCGGTCGGACGGCCGCTGGCGGTCCGTGCCTGGGCATGAACCGCTGGAGGAAAGTCCGGGCTCCAGTGAAACGCGGTGGCGGCTAACAGCCGCCGGGGGCAACCCCAGGGAAAGTGCCACAGAAAGCAAACCGCTCGACATTGCCCTCAAGGCGCCTCGAGCAAGGGTGAAAGGGTGCGGTAAGAGCGCACCGCGCGTCTGGTAACAGGCGTGGCAGGGTAAACCCCACCGGGAGCAAGACCAAATAGGGGTGGCCTGGCGCATGCGGATTTCCGCACGGCGCCAAGCTCGTTTCTCAGCCCGCCACCCGGGTTGGTTGCAAGAGGCGGCGTGCGAGCGTCGTCCCAGATGAATGGCCGTCGCGGAGGCAACTCCAGACAGAACCCGGCTTACAGACCGACTGGTTCCATTCCTCCATCAATCATTCTTTGAATGGTGCGCGCGCCAATGCATCATTGCGCGTCGTGGCCCAAGACACGTCTCGCAAACGTGTGCAATGGTTTTGCGATAACCAAAAGCGTCAAAGATAAGGGGTATGAAGACTTGTTATTTGCAAACGTGGTGCGTACCGGAGCGGCCGCGCCGTGCAAGATCAAGATGAAAATGATCGTGGTGATTTCGATCATAGTGCGGCCCGAGCACCGTGGTGAACGTATCGCAGGCCCCGCGATGAACCGCCCGCAAGAAGGCGCGCTCGCGATCATTGCCTGACCAACCACCCTCCACCGATACCCGGCGCCCATTTGCGAAGACAAATTCCGATATATCGATCGCATTGGCATGGCCATGCTCGGAAAGCCGCCCGCCGTGCACGTGGTTGATCGGCCGGCACCCGTAGGATGCGGCAACCTTCAGCGTATCGATAGGGACACCGAAATAATAGCGCGCCGCAGGGTCGACGACCGTTCTCACCCAGTGATCGACAGCCGGGACCATGGGGCAGCGTAGCGTGGCAGCGGGGCTGAGCTGCACGCGACCACCAACCGTACCCGATACGAGAAAGGGATGCTCCGCGCCGCAAACACTTGGCCCCCCAAGCGAGGAGCGCGATTGTACGAAGCGACTTTGTCTGACCACGCCAGATGCGAGACACTGGCGCTCCTCGGTTGCCCGCCAAGGCTCGTACTTGGCTACAAAATCAACCCCGCCACCCCCCTTGCCGCACCCAGAGAGGGGCGCAAGTATGGCCGTGCCAATCAGCAGTAGTGACAGCAGACGCAACGCAGACATGGAACGAATATGCAACGGGTAACCCTAACATTCCGTTAACTCCCCACCCCAGCGCCGCATGCCTCCCCCATGCAGCGACCAGGAATGTTGCAGAATTTCCCGACGCTTTGGCGGCACCAATCGCTCAAAAGCGTGGCAACCACCGATCAGCTGTGCGGCGCAAAACGAATTTTGTTGCACAACACAAGTATCACAAACTTTTATCCACAACATTTATAGGAACAAACTCGGAAAGTGGGCGACTGTGACGCGCACAGTTGGTAACGTTGTACAAGTTCAAGGGGAAGTGTCCAACTCCAATGCTACATCCGGTGGTAGGCGGTCGTCCTATCTCCATCCAGCAAAAAGAGTCTTGTGCCTGTCTCCTTGGATCTGCAACCACCCGCTGAAGGTGGTTGTTGTGGGAGCGCCTCGCCTCTCGATATTGCATGAAGTGCTATATCGGTTGCTGATGCACTCCTGTTGACGACGATAGTAACGACGGGGCAACCCGTTTTGCGAGTGAGTTGAGTTCTGGAGTTTGTTTTGCGTTGAGTTCCGAGTAGCGCGTAAGCGTATGTCTGGCTCGCGTTTCAATATGTGGGATCTTAAGGCATGCGTTGAGTTCATTTTTGTAAAGCGTTGTGTAAATTGCGTTATGTAAACTTGCGTTGTGTATTCGCGCTTGGGTTGCCCCTCGCCCCATCCCCCAAGACCCATTGAGCGCGTACGCGTAATGCTTCGGCCCTGGTGATTTGCCAGCGTCACTCTGCTGAAAGCCCCCGCGCTTTTTTAATTGCAGAACGTGGTGCTATGGCGTGCCGGGGCCGTTTGCTATGGGGAGCGCGCTTTGAGTGGTTCGACCCAGAGACTTAGCGGAAAAAAAACTGCTCAAAATATGAGGCGGGGATGTGAGGCTGGGACATAAGGCATCGATGTCGTCCCGTATGGCTCTTCCTCACGCCGTGCTTCCAATCCAGCCCCTGCAAAACCATTTTTACAGTCCACGGCTGAACACCAGCGCGTTTGACAAAACGCTTGGGCGCACAAAAAAGACCAGCATGGCGCGCACTGCACATTGACCACCCAATGCCGCACGTTTATTCGCGCATGCTCTCCAGAAAGGCGGCAACGCCCTCCTTGTAGGCTCGATCGCCCACGGCCTTCATGTGGTCACGACCGGGAATGGTCAGAGCGCGCGCTCCGGGAATGAGCGCCGCCAGTTCCTGCGGCGAACCGCCCACCACATCCGTTTCGCCAACTGCAACCAGCACCGGACAGGTGATCTGCCCCATATCCTCCCTGGTCAGCGGAGCGCGGGCCGAGCGGATGCACGCGGCCAGCGCTTTCAAGTCGCTGTTGGTCTGCTCGGCGAAGGCGCGGAACGTGCGCGCCGTTGCGTTGGTCACATCACTGATGGACGGCGCTTCGAGCGCTGCCGCAATCGGGCCCGTGCCGGCCATGCCGCGCACCATGTTGATGCCGAGCCCCCCGAAAATCGCGGTTTTGACGCGTTTGGGATGGGCAAGGCAGAGAAAGGCCGTAATCCGCGCACCCATCGAATACCCCTTAACGTGGGCGCTTGCGATGCCAAGGTGATCGAATAGGCGGCCGGCATCCTCCGCCATCAGCGGCGCGCCATAATCCTCCAGACGGTAGAGCTTCTGACTGCGCCCATGCCCACGATTATCGAAGGCGATGACCCGGTAGCCTTTGCCACGCAGATAACCGACCCAGGAGGGCGACACCCAATTGGTCTGCACGTTCGACGCAAATCCGTGGATGAGCACAATCGGCTCGCCTTCGCCCTCGTCGATATAGGCGATTTCGACGCCATCTGAACTGAAGCTATGCACCTTGCGCACCTCCTTTTGCGACCATAGTGCGGCGACCCTCCCCTACCATTTCCCGTCCGGCGGGGCTATGGTCGCGCCCGAACCGGAAAGTTTCAGCCAAGGAGCGGCCACGCATGGCTTTGAGCGTCGTACCCCACTTCGCCAATGATGCCGGCGTCGAGAAGATCTTCATCGGCGTCAAGGAATTCCAGTGCATGGGAGCGCGTGCCCCCTATGACCATCCGCACGTCTATCTGGATATGGGCGCCGATGGCCAGATCCTATGTCCTTATTGCTCGACGCTCTATGTTCACGATCCGCGCCTTGAAGCCACGCAAAGCGATCCTACAGGCTGCCTCGTTGCCAGTGAGGGCGCGCTCGCCGAAGGCTGATGCTGCACGACCCGATTGACGGCTCAACCGCCGTCGAGGGGAGGCTTATTCATGACCACACCACCAAACGCCGCCACACGCACGGCGTTGGATTCGCGCTTTGCGCAAACCGATGCACCGGGGATCTTGATTGCCGGCGCTGGCATCGGCGGGCTTGCCGCAGCGCTTGCATTGGCCAAGCGCGGCATCGCCTGCCACGTGCTCGAACGGCGCGCAAGCTTCGAGCGCGAAGGGGCCGGCATTCAGCTGGGGCCCAACGGTACGCGCATCCTCCAGGAGTTGGGCGTTGCCGAGCGCCTGGAGCCGCTTGCAGGAAAGCCCGATTTCATCCACGCACGCAACGCGGCGAACTGTGCCTCGCTGGCGCGTTTGCCGCTGGGAGAGTGGATTTCCGCACGGCACGGCGCGCCTTATTGGGTGCTGCACCGGCAGGACCTGCATGCCGCACTTCTCGATGCGGCGCAGGCGATGTCACTGATCAAGATTTCGATGGATTTCGACATCACCCAAACCACAAGCGAGGATGATGGCGTCACGGTCAAATCCCAACACGGGACGTCGCTTCGCAGCGATGCGCTGATCGCCGCCGATGGCCTGCGTTCGCATTTGCGCGATGCGATCTTCGATCCCCCACCCCTTTGTTTTGCCCAGCGCAGTGCCGCCCGCGCCGTCGTCCCGATCGAGGCTGTGCCGCGAGAGCTGAACGAGAATGCCACCGGATTGTGGATGTCCCCCCACGCGCATGTGGTGCATTACCCGGTTCGCGCCGGCCGCGAACTGGCGATCATCCTGGTGCGCAAGGATATGGTGGCAAGCGATGATTGGAGTACCGAGATCCCGCAATCCTGGGTCCTCGATGTTGCAAAAGAATTTTGCGAACCACTGCGCCGCCTTCTCGAAGCGCCACCACAGTGGAAGAAGTGGGCGCTCTACGAGCTTGCGCCGTTGTCGTTCTGGCACTCAGGCCGCATTGCGCTTCTTGGCGATGCGGCCCATCCCACGTTGCCGTTTCTTGCGCAGGGTGCCGTGCTCGCACTGGAAGATGCGGCGGTCTTGGCGCGCCGCATCGACGAGCAGCCCACGAATATCGCGCGCGCAATTGCAGCCTATGGCATGGCGCGGCGCCATCGCGCCACCCGTGTCGTCGCCGCGGCAAGAACCAACGGGCGCATCTACCATCTAAGCGGCCCGATGGCCGCCGCGCGGGACATGGCACTGCGGATGACGCCGCCGCGCGCATTGATGGCTCGCTATGACTGGGTTTATGGCTGGCGCCCCTGATCGCGCCTGGACGTACCGCCGTCACGCAGGCACGCATTCCAATCAGCTGCGCCAGAATTCCACACGGAACAGGACGAGCACGGTGAACAGTTCGAGCCGTCCGAGCAGCATGGCGAACGACAGCACCCACTTGGCCTCCGAGGGTATTGTCGAATAGTTGCCGCTTGGCCCGATGATGTGACCAAGACCCGGCCCAACGTTGCCGACAGCCTGCGTTGCAGCGGTCAGCGCTGTAACGAGGTCCAGATCGAGCGCGGCGAGAATCACCGTGAAAATGCCGACGGTAGCGAGGTAGATCGCGAGGAAGGCGACGACCGAGAACGGCACGTCGGCGGGAAGGCGCCGGCCATTGTACATCAACGTCACCACTCGATTGGGGCTCATCAGATGCAGAAAGTGACTGTGCGAGAGCATGCCGGCGACCTGCAACCGGTAGATCTTGATGCCGCCGGTCGTCGATCCCGAACAGCCGCCAACGAACTTGAGCAGAAAAAACAGCCCAACCGAAAACGGACCCCAGGCTGTATAATCTTCGACGGCAAAGCCGGTGGTCGTAACGATCGAAACGACCGAAAACGTCGCCACCCTCACCGCTTCGCCAGGCGCGACCTCACGCGTCACCACCAGCCACATCGCAAGCATCAAAGCCACGACAGTAATCAAACTGAGGAAGCCCTGCACCTGACTATCCCGCCAAATGGCCATGCGGTCCCCGTGCAGTGTCTTGATGTAAACGACGAACGGCAGCGCCCCTAGAATCATGAAGATCACGCATACCCATTCGAGTGCCGGCGAGCGGAAAAAGCCGAAACTCTCATCATGTGTCGAAAAACCTGCGGTCGAAACCGTCGACAATGCATGGCACACCGCATCGAACACGCTCATGCCAAGAATGATGTAGAGCACAGCGCAGCCAACGAACATGCTCAGATAGACGCCGGTGATCGACATCGTCAGCTCGGAGGCGCGCGGCATGATCTTTTCAGATCTGTCGGAGTTCTCCGTCTGGAACAACTGCATGCCGCCAACACGCAGAAACGGCAAAATGAGGATGGCCATCACGATGATGCCAAGGCCACCCAGACCCTGCAGCAGGGCACGCCAGAACAGAACGCCACGCGGCAGCTTGTCGAGACCGACGAGCACCGTTGCTCCAGTGGTCGTGATACCCGACATTGCCTCAAAGAAAGCGTCGGCAAAGCTCAATCCCAGCAGCTTGAACGGCATTGCCGCGGCAATCGTCACCGCAAGCCAGCTGATCGTAGTGAGCAGGAAGCCCTCTTTGATGCCGAGCCGGATCGGCTTGTCATCATAGGCGACAAGGACCATCAGGCCGCCGACGAAGAACGTTATGACAGCAGCACCGAAGAATATCTTCCAGTCCTCATGGCCATCTGCAACATCGACGACCGCCGGCAGAATCATTGCAGCCGCGATCGTGCACAACATCAGACCGACGATGAAGATGATGGGTCGCGGCTGGATCACGCAAGCTCTCCGAGAATGCGGTCGCTCAAATGAGCGAAGAGTTGCTGATACTGCAACCTGTGGCAACCTCGGTGTGCCCGCCTCTGTGTTAGGATCCCAACCCAATAACAATGGGGCCCATTGTTATTGGGTCCGGACCCTAGAGCGTCGTGCGTTATATCGGGATCATTCTGCCGCGGCGAATTTGATCCAAGATCAAGCCGGCCGGCGCAGGGCGTACCGGGGTTGCGATCAAGACGGACGGCGAAGAGATTAGGCCAAATTCGCCCGGCCCTTCGGGTTTTCAAGCGGCGCGCGCCCAGTTCGTCGCGCGATTTGTCCGTAGCGCCACTACGACCTGCATCGCTCTCCTGCTGGATCGGCGCGCCGCTTGAGAAACAGAATTGGTTCCAATATAGCGCACGGCGCTCTAGACACATGGTAGAATGATTATCAATCTGGATTGATCCCCCAAGTCATCGGCACATGGCCCATCCGTTTGCCTTTCATCACGATGCCTGCTCCCTCAATGCTGCCTGCGCGGCAGCAAGGCGCGCGATAGGCACCCGGAAGGGCGAGCAGGAAACATACGTCAGACCGACCTCATGGCAGAACGCCACCGAATCGGGATCACCGCCGTGCTCGCCGCAGATTCCAATCTTGAGATCCGGTTTGACGCGCCGGCCGCGCTCGACACCGATTTGCACAAGTTCGCCCACACCCTCACGGTCAAGCGAAACGAACGGATCGGCAAGAAAAATTCCATGCGCCGTATAGCTGGCAAGAATCGGAGCGGCATCATCACGGCTGAGCCCCATCGCCGTCTGCGTCAGATCGTTGGTCCCGAATGAGAAGAACGCCGC